>JANOKJ010000197.1:0-62023 GCA_031419275.1 Akkermansiaceae bacterium
GTTTTACCTTTGGAAACATTATCAGCCCATTGCACGATGCGATTCACCACCGGACGGGTATCCCAATCAAAGTGCGAAATTTTCGGGATGCACCAAGAAAAACATATGTCGGGATCATCGCAAATAAGCGAAATATCCCGCGGAGCCACCAGTCCACGTTGAGAAAGGTGGTGTTGCGCAGCGATGAATTGTGGTGATTCGGAGACGATCATCGCTGTCGGCGGTGTGACACTAAACAGGGAATCGATGCAGCGGTGAAAATCCGTAATATTATCTTCCCAGTCTGGTAAATTATAAGCCCCGGTTTGAATTCCATAGGCTTCAAGTTCATCGAGAAATGCTTGCTCGTAAGGCGCGACTGTCGGCACGCGACGCTCTTTCCTTGCCATCAGCACAATGCGCTTGTGTCCTAAGGAAATGAGTTTTCTAACAGAAGAGGTCAACGCTGGAATTTTATTAACTCCGACCCCTGCGATCGGCATGCCCTGAAATCGACCGAATTGCGCGATGACGGGTTTCGACTGTTGTGCAAACCATTCCAAAATATCCACCGAACCTGAGGAAACGATCCATGCGTCCGCCTCAGTATTCTCCACGAACTCTGCGACCTTCCTCGCATTCATTCCCAGATCATGCAGGGATTTTTCTGCGTATGCGTAGTTATGCCCCGCTGCTTCCAAACGCCGCCGCAAGTCCATGTGATGCGCCAGAGAACGGTCAGCACTTTCATAAGCCAGATAACGGATTTTCAATCCTACTGGTGCGCTTTTCTGGAGTTCCGCAATTTTCCGCCGTCTGCCCGCACCTTGCGGAATCAGCACTCCCTCCGCCTCTAACAACTGCAACGCACTCTCCACCGTTTTGTTACTCACTCCGAGATCCATCGCCAACTCCTTCCTCCCTGGAATCGTATGATCCCACTTTCCATCCAAGATGTGCTTACGCAAATGCGCAGCAACTTGCTCAATTTTACTCAGAAAGCATAACTCATCCATATGACAACCAACAGCTGATTAAAAAACTAGCAAGTGTCTATCGTGAAAATTCTCCCACAGACTGGACCGCGTGAGTCCACTCGCGCTTATATAGAAAACAACCCCTCAACCTTCCCTAAAGGGCAGGTTTGGCTTTACCTAAACCAAGACCCACAAGTCGGCTGTCATTTTTCCACGCACCGCCGCCAATCCTTCTGATTCAATGGTTTTTTTCGAATCGCAATGCATCATTAAGCTTCCTTACATGCCTCTTTAAGTAGCAAGTGCCTTCCAAATATAATTTTGCCCGCATCTCGTTCAGGGGTATCTTGATTTGAAGCCATTAACACATCGGGACATCAAAAATGCCTCTGACGTGTTCCAAAAAAATCCACTGTATGAAAACCCAATCCGCTCTCCGCGCACTTCTGTTAGGCGTTAGTTTTGTTGCTTTGCCTTATGCGCAGGCTGCGACGCTTTACTGGGATGGCGGCACCACTAACATCGGCACCGACGGCAACGGCGTCAGTCTCGGCACCGCTGGCAACTGGGACACCACTCTCACCAACTGGGATCAAGGATCCGGTCTTGCGCATGTGGCTTGGATTAACTCCAACTTCGATATCGCTTTGTTCGGTGGCACTGCGGGAACCGTCACGCTGACCGCGCCAATCACGGTGGGCGGGCTCTCTTTCTACACTGGTTCTGGCTACATCATTAATGCCGGCACTCAAGGGCTCACCTTTGGCGCGACCAACAACACCATCAGCCTCATCAACTCAAACGGTGCCACCAGTTCCGCCACTATCCAAGGCACTGTGGGTGGGTCGGGTAACGTGATACTCACTTCGACCGCCGCCGATGTCGCCAGCACGCTATTTCTCACCGGCACCTCCACCACCGGCTGGTCTGGAACCACCACCATCAACGCGAATTCGACACTGGCTCTCTCCGGTCTAAACCAAGGGCTAGTCAGTACCTCCGGCATTACCCTAAATGGCGGCAATATAACCCTGACCAACACGTCAGCAATCGAAGCAGCGCTCGACCGCGTGAACAGCAGCGCCGCCATCACGTCGTACGGCGGCAACATCACCGTCACCAACACCGCCAGCGCCACAACCGTGTATTCGGAAACTATGGGCGCACTGGATCTTCGCGCGGGCCAGTTGAACATCACCTCCACGAATGCGAACACGGCAGATGTTGCCACCCAGACCCTCACTTTCGGCAGCGGTAGCCTCACCACCGTGAATGGAGCCGCACGCACGAACGCAACCACCTCCGCCATCAACTTCTCCGGCGCCAGTCTCGGTGCGAACGTCAGGAACTCCATCATCATCGCCGGACAGGCCGATACGGCTCAAAATGAAATCATTGCGCCTTGGGTGACCTTTGGATCGACTGCCAATACCCAGACCGATTACGCCGTGTACAACAGAGCGGGCAGTGCTAACGCTTCTACCAACTCTCTAGGAATCCAAGGTGCCGCCATCGCGGCCACCGCACAAAGCGCGTGGTCCACGGACTATACAACAGGAACAGGCACCCTCAATAACACCGCAAATGCCGGCCTCGGTGCCATCACATTGTCGGGAGGTGCTGGTAGAAACATCAACTCTTTGCGGTCTATCTCAGCTGCAAACGCCGTCACTGTGAACGACTTTGGCAATGTTTTCAATCTTACCGGCCACAATTTTCAAAATGGCGATGTCGTTGTTTTCGGCGGGACCACAGCTGCGGGTAACACTTCCTTAGGCACCGTCTATTATGTTGTAAATCGGACCGCCAATAACTTTCAGGTTTCAGCCACACAAGGCGGAGCGTTTATTGATCTATCAAACGCTGGAACGGCGGTGACAGCTACCGGTGCACTTTTAGTCTCCACTGGCAACAATCTCGGCACACTTGGCATCCTGAACGGGGTGGCGAGTACAATGTATATCGCCGCCACTGGGACTGGCGTTGTCACGCTTCCTACTACTACTGCCAACAACCTCCATGTCACCGCTGGAGCCGGTGCCATAACCATTTTCGCACCGATCACCAATAACGGTGCTGGCATTCTCACCCTCGTCAAGAACGGTTCCAGCACCCTCACCCTGTCCGGCACCAACACCTATACCGGCGGCACCGTTCTCAATGCGGGGACTTTGGCCATAGGCAACGTTAATAACATCGGCGGCGCGGGCGCTAGCCTCACCTTCGGTGGGACAGCCACGCTAGCTCCCTCCGCCGGTCTCAATTTCTCCACCGGCACGCTCAACGTTAACGCTGGAGCCTACGGAACGATTACCGGCAACGGAACCACCGCGTTCCAGACGACCAGCGGCACCGGCACCCTCCGATATACCTCGGGAGCCAGCACTGGTATCCTCAATCTGGGCAACGCCGACGGCTTCACCGGGAATCTCGAGTTCCGACTTACTGGTAATGCGGGCTATGGCACCGGCGGGCCCCTTCTATTTTCCGACCTCGGCGATGGTGGAGTTCTGCGGGTCGGCGGTGGCCAGTCTGACGCCACCGCCCCAGGGCAGAGGGCTGGCATTGTTTTCAACGGCAGCGCGCCGTTAGTGTTCAATAACCGTGTGATTGAACTCCTGCCCCGTACAGCCAGCAACCACACCGTCAGCACAACGACATTATATAACAACAGCGCTACCGCAAACATCTGGACGATCAACACGAATCTTTCCAATTTGAACGTCGACGCTCGGAGTTTTGAACTCGCTGGCACGAACACTGGCAACAACGCCTTCAACGGCATCATCGGCGACGGCAACACCGGCGGCACGATTAATTTCAGAAAAGATGGCACCGGCACTTGGATTCTCGGCGGAAACAATACCTACACGGGAACCACCACCATTATCGGCGGCGTACTCCGTATCACCAAGAACACATCCCTCGGCACCGTCGCCGGGGGTGTCACTCAATCTGGCACCAGCGCCCTCGAAATTGACGGCACCAGCGGGGCGGTGATCGTCGGCGCGGAAGCAATCTCCGTCAACGGTGGCGGTATCTCCAATGGCGGCGCTATCCGCAACATCGCGGGCGACAACACTTACGGCGGCACTGTTACATTGGCCGCACAATCTCGCATCAACTCCGACAGCGGCACCCTTCTCTTTAATAATGCGACCGCCATCACCGGAGCCGCGCAGAATCTTGTCGTCGGCGGTGCTGGTAACGTCACGATCTCTGGTGCGATCACGACCACGACCGGCTTTGTCAGCAAAGACGGCGCAGGCACGCTGACTCTCTCCGGTACTAACACCTACACCGGCAAGACCATTGTGGGGGCCGGCACGCTCTCCTTCAGCGCTGGCGACGCCAGTGCCACGGCGGATCAGCAGCTTGGCAAGAACGCCGCCCTCGACCTTGGCGTGGCTGCCACCTCCTCGGGTCGCTTGCTTTACACGGGTGGTGCGGGCACTCTGGCGAAAAACATCAACGCCCTCGGTAATGGCACGGATACCATTGAAAACGGCGGCACGGGTCTGTTGACTCTCACGGGCACGCTGACCAAAAACGGTACCATACTGACCCTCAAAGGTGGTGCCAATGGTATCACGGTTTCCGGCACGGGAACGATCACGGGTCGCAACTTTAACTCCGACCTGATCATCGATGGTGGTGTGGTGACCTTGGAGACCGCCAACACTTATAATGGTCCGACCTTCATCATCAATGGAGCAACGCTCAATGCCAACGCCGTGAATGCTCTGCCAACGAGCATTAACCGCACAGCAGTCAGCATGGATCAGACTGGCAGCGGCAGTTCCGCTTTGGCCATGTCGGTGAGCCAAAGCATCGCCTCCCTCACAGGAGCCGCAACTTCCACGGTCAACCTCAATAGCAATACGCTCACCATCGGCACCGCCACTGGCAGCAGCACCTTCGCCGGCGTCATCAGCGGTACTGGCGGCAACCTGATCAAGGACGGTGCCAGCATTCTGACCTTGACCAACACCAATACTTACGACGGCACCACCACCATCACCGGCGGAATTCTACGGGTCGACGGTTCCGGTTCTCTATCCACTGGAGCGGTCAATGTCTCCGCAGGTGCCCTTGGCGGCGCTGGTGGCACAATCAATGGTGCTGTCACTCTCAGCGGCACCGGAGGCATTAATCTCGTCTCGGGCGTGGTTGGTGATCTGAGTCTCGCCAGCACATTGGATATCACCGGTTCGGCTGGCGCGAACAGCCTCAACTTCGACCTCGGCAGCGCGGCGGGCGGCACGGACAAAATTATCGTCGGCGGTGCTACTACGGTGACCAACAACGGCGTGGTCGTGGCCTTTAACCAGATCGGCGGCAATGCAGCACGCATTGATGCTGGTACCTATACCATCCTTCAGGGTTCCAGCGCTCTGGACATCGCCAACTATTCCCTGGCCACCACCAGGGCCTTCGGAAATACCTATTTACTACAAGTCACGGGGAACAATCTCGAAGTGGTCACCACACAAGCTGCAACTGGCCCGGCCACTGCGTTCTGGTGGGGCGCTGGCGGAAACAATTGGTCCACGGCGGGCAGCTGGAAGGATGCCATAGCTGGTGCCGTGCTCGGTGCTGCGCCCGGCTACAACACCAACGTCACTTTCTCCGCAACCTCCGCCACGAATACCACGACCAATGTTCTTGATGTCGATTTTGACATCAACAGCCTCACCTTCAATTCCCTCACTGGCAACGTAACCATTGGCGGCACAAAAATGCTCACTCTCGAGAGCAGTGGCACCGCCATCACCTCCTCAAACACCAGCAATACCAACATCATCAACGCCAATGTCGGCATGGCCGCCAGCCAGTCGTGGAGTGTCGCAGGCGGGGGCACCCTCCGTGTCAACGGCAACATCACCGATTTCGGCGCGGGTCGCACGCTCACCAAGACCGGCACTGGCACGCTCAGGCTTGACGGAAACAATACCTACAGCGGCGGCACGACACTCAGCGCCGGTGTCCTCAGTATCGGTAGTAACACCGCCCTGCCCAGCACCGGCACGATCGCTCTCAACGGCGGCACCATCCAAAGCAGCGACGCCACCGCCCGCAGCTTCTCCAACCTAGTGACGATCGGTGGCGACTTCACCGTCGGCGGCACCGGTAATATGACCTTCTCCAACACGGGAGCCATTTCACTAGGGGCAACCCGCAGCATTACGGTCACGACCAGCGGCGTGAACGCCACTTTCGCCCAGGCATTCAGCGGTTCTGGATTTGGTATCACCAAGGCAGGTGCCGGAACCCTGACACTCACCGGCAATAACACCTACACCGGGACCACGACCGTTAGCGCCGGCACAGTCAACCTCACCGGCAACAACTCCCTAGGGACTGTAACCGTGACCGCCGGCACACTCAAGTTCACCGGTGGCACCAACTCCATAGGAGCTGTAACCACCGGGACCGGATTGTTCACCATCGACGGCGGCACGACCAGCAACAGTTCGATTGCCTTAGGTGCCGGTGGTAGCATGTCCATCATCAACGGCGGCACTTTGAGCACTACAGCGGGAGGGGCGACAACCGCATTCCAGTCAAACACCAGTGTGACGATCACGGGTGGCACCGGAGTGACTTCAACTTGGAATCTTAACGGCGGAGATCTCGGAACTGTGGCCAATAATCATAACAATGGCACATTCCTGATAGATGGTGCCGGTACCGCGGGCAGTGCGCGTGTGATCAATGTCGGCATCCTCACTTGGGGCAGAACCCTCTCAAACGCCACCCTCACCCTGACCAACGGCGGCCAGATGAACGTCAATGGCGAGATACGTATGGGCAATCCTTATTATAATACAACAGGCAATTCCAATATCGTAATCGGGGGCGGGACCGCAACCTCTACTTTGACCGGCAACAACCAAGCTTTGTATATCGGCTATGGTGAGAGGAATCAAAACATAAACAATGATGTTATCGTTAATTCTAACGGAGTGCTGACCGGAATTGGGAGTGTGATTATTGGCAATACCAACTATGGTGTGGCTCAAGGCACCGCCACAAACAACAAGTTGACAGTCAGTGGAACTGGCACTGCAAGCATAGCAAACCTCATCGTCGGTTACGCTCAAAATGCCATTAATGCGGCCAATGCTAACCTAGTGGAGGTCACCGGTGGCGGGACGCTTACAACGACCAGTGGGATCAACTATATCGGTCGAGCCGAGCCCGCTGGGGGCGTTTCCAATTCCAACTCGGCGACAGTCACTGGCACGGGTTCCACTTGGAATGCCAGCAACCAGAACGTGATCGTCGGCTTTACCAATAATGCCACCGCCACATCGAACAACAACATCCTGACCGTGGGCGCGGGCGGCACGCTGAGCAATGTCGGCACCCTGACCGTGGGCTCTGGCACAGGCACCGAGACTGGCAACCAGCTTATGGTGAACGGCAGTCTTTCTGCGACATCCGTGTCAGTTTCCGCAAGTAACAGTCTAGGTGGTAGCGGTGCGATCACTGGTGCGGTAACCGTTTCTTCAGGTGGTTTCATAAGTTCAGGGGATAGCACAGGCGATATTACAGGCACTCTGAGTATCACGGGTGCCTACACTCAGGCTGGCTTGTATACCGCAAACATCGCAGACATCACTGCTGGCAATTTCGACCAGATCAACGTCACCGGCGCAGTGAACATCAGCGGAGGAAGCCTCAGCGCCATGTTCTCGGGTGGCACTTATGCGGCGAACGATCTGATCTTCATCCTGCTCAATGACAGTACCGATGCGATCACCGGAACATACGCGACTTACGCCGATGGAGCGACGGTTGCGACTTACGGTGGCTACAACTGGAACATCAGTTACTTCGCCGATTCCGGAACAACGAGTTTCACGGGAGGTAACGACATCGCGCTCAGAGCCGAGCTCATCCCTGAGCCGAAAGCAGCTCTGTTGGGCTGTTTGGGCGTGCTGTTGCTGCTGCGCCGGAGAAGGTAATTTCGTTGAATCAGGGGTTGATCCCTAGCATTGCTCTGGTAGGTTGTGACGCATGATGAAACGTCGTTCACTCTTTACCATGATTCCTGCCGCTTCGGTGCTGTTGGCTCTCCGTTCCAAAGGCGCTCCCATTCCGCAAGCGGCTGTTACGGCAGCAGGTTTCGGGATCACCGTGCAATGCTGGTCGCTCAAAAAATTCAGTTTGTTTGAAGCCATCCAAATGGCAGCCAGTGCTGGCGTCGGTGGAGTCGAGGTTTTTTCTGGCCAAGCTTTGGGCGGCGGTCACGACAAGGTGAACTTCGGTCCCGGTATGCCCGAGGATAAATTACAAGTCCTCATTGAACACATCAAAGCGAACAACATCGTTGCGCAAAGCATGGGTGTGATTGCCATTCCCAACAACGAAGCGGAAGCACGTGCGGTCTTCGACTTGGGCAAAAAACTAGGACTCTACAGCATTAACACCGAGAGCATCGAATCTATTGATCTCATCGAAAAACTCGCCGCAGAATACGACATCAAGATCGGTTTTCACAACCATCCAAAGAAACCGAACTACAAACTTTGGGACCCAGATTTCGTTTTCAACGCAGTAAAAGATCGCCATGCAAACGTGGGGATTTGCGCGGATATCGGCCACTGGGCAACCAGCGGACTCAATCCATTAGAGGTGATCAAAAAGGTCGCTCCCCGGGTGGTTTCATTCCACATGAAAGATCGCGAATCGATTGAAAAATGGACGCATGACCGTCCGTTCGGAACCGGCATCATCGACAACGTCGCGATCTTGGACGAAGTCCGCAAACACGGTTTTAAAGGCAACGTTTCGATCGAATACGAACACAACTGGGATACAAACTTGGCAGAAATCGCTCAATGCGTCGGTTACCTACGTGCCTATTCAAAAATGAAGGCGTAATAACTTCCTTGTTGAATCAAGCTCCCGCCCCGAGACGATAGAACGCCCAACGAATTTCTTCTTCGTATGCGATCATGCTTAAATAGGTATGATCCAAAGAGCATTCACGTAAGCTGGTGGTCATTCGATCCGGTGGTAATAAGGAACTCAGATCAGTCATCAGGATTTTAAGGTTTAACGTATTTTTCATACGCATCGGTATATCCCCATAGAATAACACGGTGTCGGCATCGATCTCTAAGGAAATTCGATTCGGCTCGTGGGTAAAAAATAAATCGATCCGGAAAAAAGTTTTATCTACAGCCTGTTTGAAGCGGTTTTCGACGGGAATCATGTAGTCGCCATGAATTGAATCTGGCGTCTCGAGCTCAATCTTAAACTTTGTTACAAGTGTCTGTCGTTCGATGATTCCTGCTGAGGCGAATACCAGTTCATTTCGGGGCTTGTTCCGGCTTCTTCCCATCGCATCGGTCAGTATGATCAACGAATCTGTCAGTGTGATCTTTTGGCAGCGGAAATCCGAGTGGAGTGTGGGGATGTCTTGATCCATCACGATGTCGGTTTCGTATCCTGCTTCGCGCAAAGCGGCTTGAAATACCTCAGCATCGTTGAGTTCAAGATTGGAAATCACAATCCCGTGCCAGTGATTCAATAAGCCTGCGCAATCAGCTTTAACGACATTGGGAACATTGAAGGAAATTTCCTCCAACTTCTGGCGCGTTGGCGGATGACCGAGATCGCGGAGCAGAAGACTGAAACTCATGGGTAAGATAGGTAGGGTCATTTCGATGAAATGACCGATAGATAGGGGCGGTTCCGGGCGTAAATGGCGGTCTACCAAGTTTCAGTAAGCAAAAATCTCGCCGTCTTTGAAGAAGCGTTTGATTTCTGCGGCGGCGGCTTCTGGGGAATCGGAAGCGTGGCAGACGTTGCGCATTTTCGAGTCGCCGGATTTGTCGCCGAAATCACCGCGAATCGTGCCAGTGGCAGCGGTGGTGGAATCAGTTGGACCGAGAAGGTCGCGGATGCGGGAAATGACGTTTTCACCCTCTAGGGCGAGTGCGATGACGGGGGTTTCCTGCATGAAACCACGCACGGACGGGAAAAACGGCATCGCGGCGATGTGGGCGTAATGCTCGGCGAGGATTTCATCGCTGAGGGTCATCATTTTGATTCCACGGACGATGAAGCCTTCTTTCGCAAAGCGGGCAAGCACCTCGCCGGTGAGGTTTTTGGTGACAGCGTCGGGTTTGAAAAGAATCAGCGTGGTTTCGTTAGCCATGCGCTTGAGGTAGGGCGGCAAATGCCGCTGCGCAAGTCTTTTTCCCGTTCAAATCGCCTCCACTAGCACATCGACTTCCAATTGGCAGTGGGCGGAGCCGCGGTAGGAGCCGCGGATAGGGGCGACGTCTTCATAGTCCCGGCCGACGGCGATTTTGACATATCGGGCATCGGCCAGGGTGTTGTTAGTGGGGTCGAAGCCGATCCAGCCGACGACGGGAAGAAACACCTCGGCCCATGCATGGGAGGCTTGGGCGCCTATGAGGTGATCGCGCGGACCGTTGTAAAGATAGCCGGAGGCGTAACGGGCGGGAATATCAGCGGCACGGCAGAGCCCGAGCATAACGTGGGTGAAATCTTGGCAAACCCCACGTTTCTCTGCGAAACATTGATCGAGATGGGTGGCCACATTGGTGCTGCCGGGCTCGTAGCGAAATTCCGAATGGATCCAATTCATGATTGCCGTGGCTTTATCAAAATAAGCATCGTGTCCAAATGTTAGATCGATGGATTGTCGCCAAATTTCCGGGCGGAAAATGACGCGTGCGCTCTCGTTGAGATAAGGCCAACTGCGATCTCGCACGGCGGGGGTGCGGTAAATTTCTTTGGTCGCGGTGCGGGACTCTTCTGGAATTTCTAACGGTAAATTGTGAACGCGGATTCGGCTTTCGACTTCGAGATATTGGTGATTTCTCAGGACTTCGAAATGGTGCGTGGTGTTTTGGAACAGGTCTTGAAATTTACTCAAGCGCGTTGCTGGTAGCACACGGATCAGTGATGAGATCGTTTTCTGAAACGGAAAGGTACGCGGTTCGAGATGCAGCTCGTTCACGCTGTCAGTGACAGGTCCTCCATAACGGAAGACGGTGCGATGGACGACGGAGAGTTTCATGAAGTGGTTTGGATCATGAACGATCTGGCCAGTCGAGCAACATTCATCATTGTTGTTGTTGCTGTTCTTGTTGTTCTTTCCATGCGGCGACCGCGTCGTGGCCGCGCTGTTGCATGCTGCGTTGAGATTCGAACATTTCTGGCATCAGGACAAAGGCCTCGAAGACAAGACCTCCGATGTTGTTGAAACGTTGCTGCAGTTCATCAAGGTAAGCGTGCAGGCCCAGCGCCATCGCTTCTTCGGCGGTGCCATAGCTGATGTCGGCCAGCAGCCTGCCGCTTTCACGTTCCGCCTCGTTAGTGAAGCCACCGCGAGGGCTGCTGGAAATACGGTGAAGACATTCATCCACACGCTCTACGCAGTAACGAACGGAACGTGGAAAGTTTCTGGAGAAAACAAGGAAACTCAGTGCGCCTTCGGCATCGAAGCGATGATGAACGGAGCGGAAAGCCCCGAGCGCGCCGCAGGAACCTAGAATGGCGGTCCAGTGCAACATCCCAGGTGCGCCTATGCCTCCCTGTCCGTCAACCGGGAGGTAGGAAGTGGTGTCGAGGAAACGGGTGGTTTTATCCGCACGTTCAAGATATCGTCCGAGTTCCATAAACTCCCAACCTTCATCACGTGGGTGGGTGGTAGCGGAAATTCCCAGGAATGTGGCGACCGAGCGACGGATCTTCTCATAATAACGCGGCGGCGCTGTTCCTAACAAAAATGCAGCTTCTTCCGAGCGTACAAAAAGATGAAGCGCGTTGATTTCCTCCCACATTTCATCGGAAAGCTGATCACGAACGGTCCGCGCGCTTTCGCGTGCTTGGGCGACGCAGGAGGCGATGCTGCTTGTGTTTCTAGGATCATCTGTTAGAAATCGAATGACATCCTCACCGCGGGTTTCTGGATATAGAGACTGAAATTGTTCTTCATCCCCAGTGCACATAATGATGGGGTGCCAGAAATCTGCGATACGATTGCTGCCCAGCGATTCGTTATCCAATAATAGATGTCGATTTACATCGATCAGGCGCGCGAGGTTATCGGCCCGTTCTACGTAACGGGCCATCCAGTAAAGAGTGTTAGCAACACGAGAGAGCATGGTGATTAGAAAAAATGATTGGGTTTTAATGGCGTAGCACCCAGGTGTCTTTGCTTCCTCCACCTTGGGAGGAATTCACGACGAGGGAGCCTTTTTTAAGTGCGACGCGGGTGAGTCCGCCGGGGACGATGCGCGGTGTTTCACCATAAATGATGTATGGCCTGAGGTCGACGTGGCGGCCTTCCATGTCTCCGTCGCACCAAGTTGGGCAGCGCGAGAGTGAAACCACGGGTTGGGCGATGTAGTTGGTGGGATCTGCGATGATGCGTTCGCGGAACTCGGCTATTTCCGATTTGCTCGCAGCGGGCCCCATCAGCATGCCGTAGCCGCCGGATTCGTTGGTGGCTTTCACGACGAGCTCCGGCAAATGATCCAAGATGTAACGCAGGTCATCCTCTTTCGCGGCAAGATAGGTAGGGACGCTTTGAATAATTGGCTCCTGCGCAAGGTAGTAACGGATGATGTCTGGAACAAACGCATAGATCGCTTTGTCATCCGCCACGCCGGTGCCGACGGCATTCGCAAGCGCGACGTTTCCTGCTCGATAGGCATTCATGATGCCCGGGACACCTAGCACGGAATCTTTTCGGAAAACTACAGGATCGATGAAATCGTCATCGATGCGGCGGTAGATAACATCGACACGCTCCAAACCACGAGTCGTGCGCATGTAGACCACATTGTCGCGCACGACGAGATCGCGGCCCTCGACGATCTCGATGCCCATTTCGCGAGCGAGATAACAATGCTCGAAATAAGCGCTGTTGTGGCAACCAGGAGTGAGCAGCACACAGACGGGATTGCCGGATTTACGCGGTGCGATGTGGCGCAGCATTTCCAATACTTCGCGTGGGTAGGAATCGACTGAGCGAACTGACGAAGTATCGAATAAATCTGGGAAAACTCTTTTCAGCGCCTTGCGATTTTCCAGCAGGTAAGATGCACCGGAAGGGCAGCGACCGTTGTCTTCAAGCACCAGCCATTCGCCTTTGTCGTCGCGGATCAGATCGCTGCCGCAAATATGGATGTAGATATCGCCTGGAACATCGATACCACGGAACTCGGGACGGTAATGACGTGCTTGCTCGATAAACGAGCGGGGAATGATGCCGTCTTTGAGGATCTGTTGATCGTGATAAATATCGTGAAGGAAAAGATTGAGCGCGGTGATCCGCTGGATCAGGCCGGATTCGAGATGATCCCATTCGTTGGCGGGAATGACGCGTGGGACGGGATCAAAAGGGAAAATGCGTTCGCTGCCGCGCGAGTCGTGGTAAACGTTGAAAGTGACTCCCTGTTTCAAGAAATACAGCTCACAGGTCGCTTTTCGAGCCTCAAAATCGTTCTGATCCAATGCTGAGATACGCTCGAAGAGTGGGGCGCAATGAGGGCGAACTGTCCCGTCTGGATGGAACATTTCATCAAAAAAAGCTTCTGGCAGGTATCCGTTGAGCATGGGTTTTATATAGAGGTCAAAGTTTAGCAGTTAGCGAGCCAAACCATGAGAGAGATTGATTTAAAAAGCGAGTTGATGCAGACTACGGAAATGAATGAACTGCGCGGTGACACCCATAGCAAATCCATAGGCTATCTTTTGTGGATCTTCGGTTTCATTGGGGCTCATCGATTCTATTACGGAAGGCCGATCACTGGCGCGATCTGGTTTTTCACCTTAGGTCTGCTTGGGGTTGGATGGTTGATTGATTTATTTCTGATTCCTGGGATGGATCGTCGTGCGGATCATCGCTACACCACTGGTAATTATGATTACTCCGTGGCGTGGATTCTCCTCACCTTTTTAGGGTTGTTTGGGATTCATCGATTTTACCTCGGGAAAATTCTCACCGGTTTGCTTTGGTTGGTGACGGGTGGCTTGTTCGGGATTGGTTGGCTTTATGATTTCTGCACCTTGAACCGCCAAATCAATGAGCGGAACCAAGGGATCTAGTTTTTTCCAAAAAAACTCCGTGAATCACAAATATTGACGTAAGCGCCTGCTGCAGGCAAACTTGCCGCTTATGAGTGTTGGCATCATCATGGGAAGCACGTCGGATTGGCCGACAATGGAGCATGCGGCGCGGGTGCTGAAAGACTTCGGTGTGGAATACCACGCGGAAGTCGTCAGCGCACACCGCACACCGGATAAACTGGTGGAATATGCGAAGCAGGCAAAGGGCAAAGGCTTGAAATGCATCATCGCGGGTGCAGGTGGTGCGGCGCATTTACCGGGCATGGTTGCAGCGATGACCGAACTTCCCGTGCTCGGTGTGCCAGTTGAGTCGAAAATTTTGAAAGGTGTGGATTCCTTGCTTTCGATCGTGCAGATGCCGGCGGGAATCCCTACCGCGACGTTTGCCATCGGCCACTCCGGTGCGACCAATGCCGGGCTGTTTGCCGTGGCAATGCTGGCGGTCAATGATACGGACTTGGCGGACAAGCTCACCGAGTTCCGCAAAAACCAAACCGCAAAAGTTGCCAAGGCCGTATTGCCTGAGTTGGATTGATTTTTAAATACCATGTCAGCTTCGGTTTTCTTCCCTTTGGACAAGCAACAAGTCGTCGGCGTGATCGGCGGCGGTCAGCTCGGGCGAATGCTCGCGCTCGCCGCTCGGCGGATGGGCGTGCGTTCTGTCGTTTGGACTGGTGGGCTAGAAGCTCCGGCGGTTGAGGTCGCGGATGAAGTTATCGATCTTCCTTTCGATTCTGAAGATGCCCTGGAGCAGTTTTGCAAACTCGCGACTGTTGCGACTGTGGAGTTTGAAAACATTCCGCGGACGACACTTGAGGGCGTAAAAAAACACATCGGAATTTTCCCTTCTCCGGAAGCCGTGGGGATTTGCCAAAATCGCGAGCGCGAGAAAAATTTCCTCAAACAACACGGCATTCCCTGCACTTGGTTCCGCGTGATCGAAACCCTAACAGATCTACAAGCCGCGATGGCCGCGCTCAACGGCCCGGGTGTTTTGAAAACGGCCGACTTCGGTTACGATGGCAAGGGCCAGCTCAAGATTCAAGGTAACGAAGATCCTGCTGAAGTTTGGAAGCAATTCGGAGAAGAGCGCGCGGTGTTGGAAAAATGGGTACCGTTTGAAAAAGAAATTTCCGTCATGGTGGTGCGCTCCGCAAATGGCGAAGTAAGAACCTACGATCCAGCGGAGAACCGGCACCGCAATCACGTGCTTGATGTTTCTATCGTTCCTGCACGGATTTCCGAATCTACCGCCGCTAAAGCCCGCGAAATCGCAGAAAAAGTCGCTATCGCGTTGGATTATCAAGGGATTATGGGAGTCGAGTTTTTCGTGAATCATGATGGCTCATTGGTCGTCAACGAAATGGCCCCGCGCCCTCACAACTCCGGCCACCACACCCTCGATGCCTGCGCGACCTCACAGTTCGAACAACAACTCCGCGTCGCTTTACAGCTTCCACTCGGTTCCACCCGACTCGTCTCACCCTGTGTCATGCTCAATCTGTTGGCTGATTTCTGGCAGGACGAGACCACACCACCAGATTGGATACAACTGTTAGAAATCGACGGCGCTGTCCTTCATCTCTACGGCAAACGCCGCGCTCCTGGTATGCGCAAAATGGGACACGCGACTCTGTTGGGAGAAGATCCAGATGAGATTTTGAAGCGGGTTGAGAAATTGGCTGCGGGTTGGTTGGGGTGATGGGCGCCAGCCAAATCAAAAATCAACACTCAACAATCGTCATTCATCAATCAGTGTCTTGCGGCCCTTTGCGATGAAGCGATCCGTAACCCATTTCGTTTGATTGACGATTGATGATTGACGATTGTTGATTTTTGAATGAAGAGGCTTTCAACTATCCATTTTGATCACTCCTCTGAAACTCCTCACACACAAGCGCATCAAGAGAATCGGTCTCGGATTAATCATCGCAGTCACGATCTGGTGTGTGATCGTTGCGACATGGATTTGGCGTTATGGAACGCATAATGATGCGGCTAAAGCTGACTGCATCATCGTTCTCGGAGCTGCGTTGCAGGAGCAGAATCCCTCACCTGTTTTTGCGGAACGGATTCGTCATGGGATCGATCTCTACGAAACGAGTTACGCTCCAAAAATCATTTTCACGGGTGGATACGGCGAGGGGCAGAAGTTTTCTGAATCAGGTGTGGGAATGTTAGTTGCGACGCAGCGCGGTGTTTCAACAGACGATATTTACATCGAGGAAAAATCAAGAACCACTCAACAGAACATCGCTGAAGCCTCATCACTAATGAAAACCCACAACCTGAAATCCGCGATCATCGTCAGTGATCCGCTGCACATGAAGAGGGCGATGATGATGGCAGATGACCTGGGAATTGCCGCCGTATCTTCTCCAACCCCCACGACTCGCTATCGTTCCCTGCGGACCAAGCTCGGGTTTTTAGTTCGAGAGCTGTATTTCGTTCATCACTACGTGCTGACGGGGAAATGAAATCCCATCTAATTCATTTTAGGTGAAATCAATTTGACTAGCATATGATATATGCATACAAATATGTATGAGAACGACCTTAAATCTGGACGATGAAATTTACGAGAAAGCTGCAAAATTATCGGGAATTAAGGAAAAAACCCAACTATTGCATGAAGGCTTGAAATTGTTGATCCAGCGGGAAAGTGCCAGAAGGTTGTCCAAGTTGGCGGGAAGTTCACCCAAAGCTACGGCTATTCCCCGGAGATAATGGTATTGGTCGATACATCGGTTTGGATCGATTTTCTCAGGCAGGGAAACAAGTTGCTTGAGGAGCTCTTGTTGGAAGGTGAGGTTGCGACGCATCCCTTGATTATCGGGGAACTTCATGTGGGTAATATCAAAGAAAGAACGACTTTTTTGAGCCTCCTCGCAAACTTGCCACAGATTGAGGAATGTTCTCACGATGAAGTCCTGTTTCTCGTCGATGAACATGAGCTGTATGGCAAGGGTATAGGTTATACGGATGCCCATCTTCTCTGCTCATCCGTCATGCATGAGACGCCTATTTGGACTTTAGATAAGAGACTGGATAAACTGGCTAAATCTCTGACCTGATCCATCTGCTAGATAAGCGCACGATGTGATTCTTTAAAATCATTTCGCAACCTATGATGCGGAAACGCGTTTTATGTATCGTAACTCGATAGAAAATCATGAATCGATCCATTTTCACCTTACTAGCGGCTTCCGCTCTTATCGTGTTTCAACCTACCTGCGTTTTTGCAAAGTCACCGTTGGGGGATCGATTGCGCGAACGCCTTGCAGAACGCAAAGAAAACAACACTCCTTCTCAGGGAGCTGAGGAGTTAGCTTACGGAAAAGATCCATTGCAGAAACTGGATTACTGGCGTCCCGAAAAATCTGGTTCTCCATTAGTTGTGTTTGTGCATGGCGGGGGGTGGAAACGTGGAGATAAGCGAGATTTATCCGGGCTGAAACCCGCTCATTATTTGGCTGAGGGTTATGCTTTCGTATCGCTCAACTACCGGCTCGTTCCAGCGAATACCGTGGAGGAACAAGCGCAGGATATTGCAACGGCATTGGCATATCTAATGAAGCAAGCTGGTGCTTTGGGTTTTGATAAGACGAAGGTTGTGTTGATGGGGCACAGCGCTGGCGCACATCTCTCGGCTTTGGTTGGGACAGATATGACGTATTTGAAAAAAGCCGGACTGAATTCGAAATCGTTGCGCGGCATCATTCCGCTCGATGGCGCTTGTTACGATGTTCCCAAACAGATCGCGCTGGGCGGGGATTTGATGCATGACACCTATCTCCAAGCATTCGGTAACGAGGAGGCGCGGCAGTTGTCTCTTTCCCCCATTCATCACGCCAGCGCGCCAAATGCTCCGGCATTTCTCATTCTCCACGTGCAGAGAATCGATGGAACCCAGCAATCCCGGGCTCTCTGCGATGCATTGAAAAAGGCCGGAACCAACGCGGAGGTTAAGGGATTTGACGGTTTCGGACTCAAAGGCCACGCGGAAATCAACCGCCGCCTCGGAGATCCCGCCTATCCGGCGACTCCAGTGGTCGATGAATGGTTGAAGGGCGTTTTTGCGAAATGATTGGATGCTTCAACTGAAAATAAATCAAAAGCCGTCTAAATATAGAACATCGGGTCGGATGACGGGCTGGCGAGGGATTCCAGGGTGGTTTCGTCGAGATTTTTGAGAAGCTGAGAGGTAACGTTTTCCCATGCTCTGCGGACAGAAGCGCCGGATTCGCCTTGATCTAGCGCGGTATTTTGAAGTTGAGATGGCTCTACAGCTTCGACGATTTGGCGCAGGGTGATCTGGGTCGCGGGGCGGGAGAGTAGGTAGCCGCCAGAGGCTCCACGGCGAGAATCGATCACCCCACCACGCCTGAGATCATTGAGAATTTGAACTAAAAAGTTCGCAGAGATAGCTTCGCGTTGCGCTAACTCGTCAAGACGAGTAAGAGTTTTGCCGTCATAGGTCTTCGCGAGTTGAGCGAGGGCTCGGCAGGCGTATTCTAATTTTTGGGAAATCTTCATGAGCAACAAACAACAATCAGCGGTGCAAGAGAGTGGAACGAAGTTGTGCGGTGGGGAAGCCGCGAATTTAGAAAACCTCTGGGTAAAACTCCGCGCCGAGGCCGCGAGGCTACATGATGAGGAGCCGGGGTTGCGAGCTTTAGTAGATGATGTAGTGCTTTCGCGCGGCAGTTTTGCCGAGGCGCTTTCCGTGCGTTTGAGCCGCAGGCTGGCGCGTGAAGACATGCCGCGCGAGACGATCGAGCCGCTAATTGAAGATATCTTCACAAAACATGACTCGATCGCTCGGGCTTGCAGCCGCGATCTTTTGGCGATGTTTGAGCGCGATCCCGCCTGTTTTTCTCCGCTGGAACCTTTGTTGTTTTTCAAAGGTTTTATGGCGCTGAGCACATACCGAGTGAGTCACCAACTCTGGAAAGACGGTCGCCGTTGGTTGGCGCTCTATTTGCAGAGCATTTCCTCAGAGGTGTTTTCTACAGATATTCATCCGGCAGCGACGATTGGATGCGGCATTCTCCTCGACCACGCGACTTCGTTTGTGGTCGGCGAAACCGCGATCATCGAAGATGACGTATCGATTCTCCACGAAGTCACGCTTGGAGGAACCGGTAAGGATACGGGCGCACGGCATCCTATCATCCGCTCGGGTGTCTTAATCGGTGCCGGCGCGAAAATTTTGGGTCGGGTCGAGATCGGCACGCACGCAAAAGTGGGCGCTGGTAGCGTGGTGTTGAACGATGTTCCACCGCATACGACGGTGGCGGGCGTTCCAGCGGTCATCGTTGGTGAAGCGCGTGAAAGTAATCCTGCCATGGAAATGAATCAGAAGCTCGATTGCAGAGGCGCAGATATCTAACATTTTTTAGACATGGAAACCGATACCCCCGAAGGCGAACCGACCAAGCGACAGTGGCTGGGTTATTGGAGCATGATTGTCCAGCAGACGCAGAACGCATTTAATGATAAAGCCGCGCAGTTCATTCTGATTCCGTTAGGCGGTGTGGTGGGTTACGCGGTGGAATCGTGGGCGGGGGTGATGATCGCATTGCCGTTTGTGTTGTTTGCCCCGCTCGCGGGCTGGATGAGTGATCGATTTTCCAAACGCGATGTTCTGTTAGGTTCGGCGATCGCGCAGATTTTTATTTTGGCGCTTATAGCTACTGCTATTTGGATTAAAAACATGCCAATTGCGTTAATTGGATTTTTCCTACTCGCCACCCAAGCCGCGTTTTTCAGTCCGGCAAAGTTTGGAATTAACAAAGAATTAGTCGGTTCACGGCATCTTGGTTTTGCCTCCGGTGTGCAGCAAATGATGGCAATGCTGGCGCTTTTGGTGGGTCAGATCATTGCGGGATGGTGGTATGATGAAAGATATAAAGCGTTAGGTTCACAGCCCGAGAATGCTTGGACTGCGGCCTTTTTCCCGCTGTTTCTTCTAACATGCTTATCGGTTCCAGCGATAGGCACGGCACTTTCCATCCCGAAAGTTCCGGCGCATGGAAAAACCCCGGTTTCCGTTAAATTGTTGTTCAGTCATTTCCGTGATCTGGGCGAGCTTTGGAAAGAGCGGGGGCTGCGTCGCGCCTCGTTCGGGGTTGCGTTTTTCTGGGGCTTCGCGGCATTCGTCAATTTATGGTCGGTCAAAATTGCGAAAGCGATGACCGATGGCGGCGAAGGCTTCGGAACTTTATCTTCGATCTTTATGGCTGCCGCATCACTCGGCATGGCGATAGGTTTTGGCTTTGCTTCATGGTTGTTGCGGAAAAAAATAGAACTCGGCTGGGTGCCGTTGGGTGGATTGCTGATGACGTTTAGTGCCTTAGCGCTTGCATGGTTTCCGATGGGAAGCGCGAAAGAATATCTCGCTCTGCTAGATTTCAATTTGATCAAATTTATCACCGAATCTCCACACGAGGCGTTGTTTTTGGTCACACTGGGCTTGTTAGCATTTTCCTCTGCAATCTTCCTCGCGCCTCTAAATGCTTGGATGCAGGATCGTTACCCCGCCAACAAACGCGGCGAGTTGCAATCCGCCGTGAACCTACAAGATTGCTTCGCTGGCATCGTCGCCGTCGTGGCGATCGAGCTGATGTTCCTGATCTCTAATTCGCTGAAAATGACCGAACTCGCGGGTTTCCGCATGCAGCTCATCGTGATCGGCTCCGCCTGTGGAATCATGACGTTTTATGTGATACGGATCTTACCAGCGGACTTCATCCGCTTGTTCGTCGGCTCCTTGGTGAAATCCGTTTACCGGATCAAAACTAGCGGACTGGAAAACATTCC
This sequence comes from Akkermansiaceae bacterium, assembly GCA_031419275.1. Classification (GTDB taxonomy): domain Bacteria; phylum Verrucomicrobiota; class Verrucomicrobiia; order Verrucomicrobiales; family Akkermansiaceae; genus Luteolibacter. Next base: position 20,901 of record JANOKJ010000197.1, read on the forward strand.
GAAAAGTGGCGGCGCGTTGCTACTGCCAAATCATGTGACCTTTGCGGACGCCTTTTTCCTATCGGTCGTTTCCGATCGCCCCGTGCGTTTTGTGATGGATGAAATGTTCATGGCGAACCCAATCATTCGCCTTTCTGTAAAACTGTTTCGCACGGTGACGATTCGACGTTCGCATCCCTTGGAGGCGATTCGGACGACCATTGAAGCTCTCTCCAACGGGGATCTTGTGGTGCTGTTTCCAGAAGGTCAACTCACCCGCACAGGTGTTTTGTGCGAACTGGAAAGGGGATTTGAGCTCATTGCCAAAAATGCCCAAGTGCCGATTCTTCCAGTATGGGTCGATGGTTCGTGGGGTTCGATATTTTCTTTCGAGCGCGGCAAATTTTTCAAAAAAATACCCTATGGCGTGCCTTACGGACTGTCGGTCGCAGTTGGCGAACCTATCAAGGAGCTCAAACCCAATCGCCAAATCGTGCAGGCGGCTTTGTTGAAAACTTCGGCTCTGGCCATTGCACAACGCTTCACTAGTAAAGTTAATCCTCATGCCCGAAATGCGCATCAACTCATGCAGTTCGATGCCCTACCTCGGCGTTCGAAGTTTCATATTTTGGAACACGATCCTGAGATCGATGCGATCCGTCCGGTGTTGGAATGTTTTGTTAGATCATCCGGCGGAAAACTGATCCTTGAGAAAAATTTCATCTCGCATGAAAACGCGATATGGATCGGAGGTAGCGATTTGAGAAAGCAGATCGCAGGTGCATCGCAGAGTTCTGCGGGATGCCGGTTCTTTGATTTCAGTAAGCAGGCAGAAGATCCGTTAGAAATTCAAAACATGGAACACATGCCTTGTCTCACAATGAATGGACAAGTGGTCTCCATGTCCATGCCGCACCCACCGCTGCCGATGCAGGATAGTTTTTTTCAAAATGGCCATAAGCCTGGGTCACTTGGGAAAATTCTCGCTGGCTGGTATATCGACAACGGTCAGCTTATGCCGCTTGAAACACCATGGCCGGAAGATTTAGAAATAGATTCCGAGTGTTTTGTCGTTCGCAAGCGATAGGGTAGTTAATGATTCAGCTTCAGCTTTTTTAGCTTCGGCTCGACCACAAATTGGCAGTAGCTGTTGCGGGTCTTGTTGAGGAAATAATAGTTCTGATGATAATTTTCGGCAGGAAAAAAGGTAGTGGCCGGCAAGATCTCGGTGACGATGGGGGTTTTAAAGTTTTCCTGCGCCGCTTGCTTGGATTGTTCCGCTACATTTTTCTGTTCCTCATTCTCGTAAAAAATTGCCGAACGATATTGAGTGCCGACATCATTGCCTTGGCGGTTGAGTTGAGTGGGATCGTGAAGATCCCAAAACCATGCGAGTATGGTATCGTAATCGATTTTCGCCGGATCGAACACCACCTGCACCACTTCCGCATGCCCAGTGTTTCCGCCGCAAATCTGCTCATAAGTCGGGCTCACCACCTCGCCACCCATGTAACCCGAAACCGCAGCATACACGCCATCGATTTGGTTATAGGCGGCTTCGACGCACCAGAAACAACCCGCACCTAACGTAGCGATCTGCGCGCCTTCAGGAATTTCCGGTAAACTCGCTATTGGTTGTGTTTCAATTTCGCTCATAATGCGCTTAGTTTAAATCGGTTTTTCTGACAAACAAGCCAGAGAGTTCCTGCATAAGAAAGATTGTCGAGGTCTCCGAAAATCTATAGGAAATCGGCGCAATGAAATATCCAACTCGATTTCAACAGAGAACCGTCTGGAGTGCAGTGACCGGAGTGGCGATCCTTGTGCTCGGTTCTCTCCTCATTGGCTTGGTCTGGCTTGTCGGTCAAATCTTCGGGTTTCTCCAGCCGGTGCTCGTTCCGCTCATCGTTGCGGGCATCATTGCTTACTTGCTAGATCCTATCGTTCGGCTGATTGAAAAGCGCGGGCTTAGCCGCCTGTGGTCGGTGATCAGTGTTTTTATTGCTATTCTAGTTGTGGTGACTTTGTTGGTGGTTGCAGTTCTGCCAGCGATTCAAGGCGGTAAGAATTTTTTCCGAGGAATATTCGCACCCTCTGCTACGACTGAATCGGTAGCAGGGAATAATGATTCGGGTGCTGTCGAGGAGAGTGCCGAACCTGAGCCTAATCTTGTTCCGGCGTTAGCTCGCTCGCTCTATAATCTCCGCAATGAGCACCGCGAAGGTCCGATTGGTTGGATGCTGACGGAGACCAATCTTAAAGGCGAAGCCATTTCCATCGATACCAAAGCTGAGTCCCCTGAGACGCTAGATTTCTTCTGGCAAACTCGTGCGGGCAAAATTCTTTTTAAATACAAAGATGAGCTCATTCAGACGGGCACTCGCTGGATTTCTGTCGGCTCCTCGAAAATTCTTGGGTTGTTTGGTTTGATTCTCGGTATGATTATGGTTCCGGTTTATCTGTTCTTTTTTCTGAATAATTCCGTATCCATTCACGAGCACTGGCATGAATACGTTCCGCTGCGCGCGTCGCAATTCAAAACCGAATTGGTGGAGACACTGCAAGAGATCAACGGCTATTTGATTTCCTTCTTCCGAGGTCAAATGCTTGTCGCTGCAATCGATGGCATTCTTGTGGGCGTTGCTCTGTTTTTCTTCGATCTGCCATACGCGATTCTGGTTGGAGTGTTCATGGCTATATTGGGATTCATCCCTTACATCGGAAATATTCTCTGTCTCATCCCAGCCTGCATCATCGCATACTTACATGCGCAAACTGGCACAAGCATTCCCTTTGACCTTGAGCCATGGCCTTATGTGGGTTGCGTTGTTTTGATTTTTGCCGGTGTGCAGCAGATTAACTCACTTTTAACTGCCCCGAAAATTGTCGGAGATTCCGTTGGGCTCCATCCGCTGACTGTCATTTTCTCGATGCTATTTTGGTCGGTTGTGCTCGGTGGTTTCGTTGGAGCGCTTCTTGCTGTTCCTCTCACAGCTGCGGTGAAAGTCATTCTACGCCGGTATTTCTGGGAGAAAAAGCTGCGTGAGACCGAAGCTGGGCCCGTCTCGGAGCCATTTCTTACATGAAATTTAGGTTTTTTGAGGAAAGACAAGCCGACTTTTAGATGCTAGGTAATATACCGATGTCCGAAGAGAATGACCCAGAAGCCTCAAAAGAGGATACAGTGATCCAACAAGCTTATGCGAAAACCCGCAAAAGCTTGATCGCTAGACTAGATAACTGGGAGGACCAGCGCACGTGGGATGAGTTTTATCAAACGTACTGGCGGCTCATTTACGCGGTCGCGATCAAAGCCGGACTGAGGTCTGAGGAGGCATTTGACTGTGTCCAGGAAACCATCCTTTCCATCGCAAAACAGAGCAAGAAACAGCTCTATGATCCCGAACAAGGCTCTTTCAAAACGTGGTTGATGAACATGACGCGTTGGCGGATTAACGATCAATTCCGCAAACGTAAAAAAGATACTGCGATGATCGAAGGCGAATGGGCGGATGATCGCAAGACAGCGGTCATCGATCGTGTGGAAGATCCGAACGGGGATGTGCTAGAGCGGCTTTGGGATGTGGAATGGAAACAAGGTATCGCCGATGCGGCTTTGTCTCGGGTGAAGGCACAGGTTTCACCGAAACAGTATCAGATTTTTGACTATTACGTGATTCGTCAATGGGATGCGGACAAAGTTCAGAAAAAGCTCAGCGTCAGTATGGCACAAGTTTATTTGGCGAAGCATCGCGTGGGAGCTGTGCTCAAGAAAGAACTAGCAAAACTCGAAGAAGAGACAGAGTAACCCATGCGAGCTCCGATACGCAGTCATCCGAACATCCCTGATCACGACGTCCTGCGAAAAATCGGTGGCGGCGCTTACGGGGAAGTGTGGATGGCGCGCGGTGTGACCGGAGCGTTGCGCGCGGTGAAAGTCGTCTGGCGCGAGGATTTCGATGATGAGAGAACCTTTGAGCGAGAGTTCGAGGGGATCCTGAAATACGAGCCGATCTCCCGAGATCATCCTGCTCTCGTTAATATTCTCCATGTCGGGCGCAGTCCTGATGGGGTTTCATTTTATTATTACGTCATGGAGCTCGGGGATGACCTGAATACTGGCCAAGACATCAACCCGATTGAATATGAAGCGCGCACTTTGCGAGCCGATGGAAAAGCCAGCGTCCGCTGGGAAACTTCGGTCTGCATCGATGTCGGTTTGCGGCTTGCAGAGGCGTTGAATCATCTCCATCAAAACGGATTGGCGCACCGCGATGTGAAGCCCTCGAATGTGATTTTCGTAAACGGTAAAGCCAAGCTCGCGGACATCGGTTTGGTTGCGGCGCGAGATCAAAGAACTTTTGTTGGAACTGAGGGATTTGTTCCGCCTGAAGGTCCCGGTTCCGCGCAGGCGGATATTTATTCTCTCGGTAAAGTACTTTACGAAATTGCTACGGGAAAAGACCGCTTGGATTTTCCTGAACTCCCTGATGAGTTGCCCACAGGACTTGAGCGCAAACGTTGGCTCGAGCTTAACAAAATCATCTGCGATGTCTGCGATCCGAGAATCAGCAAACGCAACATTTCCACCGCAGGAGAACTCGCTGAGGCGCTTCAATGCATCCAACGTGGCACGCGCCGCCGCCGCCGTGGATTATCGATTTGGGTAACCACAGCCATCCTTTTCGGCTTCGCGGGTTGGACGGCATGGAGCACATTTAAAGATAGTAAGTGGCTACCATGGAATGAGGTAATACCATTTAAGCCAGTGATCGCGGAGCGATTGATTCGCATCGTGACCATTCCGGAAAACGCAGAAGTTTTCACGGCGGATGGGGAGTTGATAGGTCGTACTCCGACCGAAACTGGAACGCTTAGAGCCGTAGTTGGAAGTCAGGTGGAATACACCATTCGAAAAAAGGGCTATAAGAACGTTGAGGTTTCGCAAGCGATCACACCCGGAGAGACCACTGATCCCATATTGATTTTTCGTGAGCTTCAAAATTTCTCGCCACCACGGGTGGGAGAAAAATGGCAGGATCATCACGGACTAACCTATCTACCTGTCGATGAAAAGCATGTGACCTCACGCTATGTTCCTAAAAATATTTGGAATGACTTTTTAAAGTTTTCCAAACGCCCGAAAGATACTGGCGAAATTCTAGATATATCCGAAAACGGCGAGAAATCTGCAATCGTTCTTGCGCAGCAACCTGAAATCATTGCCTTCATCGACTGGGTGCGAGTGAACGGAACGCAGCAAGGATTTTTCAGCGAAGATAATGAAATCACTGCGGAAGTGGATCAAAGTTTCACCCATCCGGGCTTAAGTGAACGGGCCAAGCGCGAGAATCTCAGGCCATTTAGAATATTGGTGGGAGAATACAAATATGGTTCCGTGCAGTTGGATACTGAGCCACCCGGAGCCGAGGTTTATATGAACGGAATCCATTCCGGATCCACTGCTAATACCTTGCTTATTCCCAAAGTTAAACCAGGTCCTGTCGAGTTGCTCCTAGTTCTTCAGGGTTACAAAGCGCTCACTCTGAACATTCGCGTAAGAGAAGGGCAAAATCTTCCTCTTTCCGCGACACTCCAGCCCAGCAAAGGAGTCATTTTTGGAAAAACATGGAATAACGGGATTGATATGCACTTCGAGCCCATTGGCTCAGATCTCATGGTATCCACTTTCGAAACTCGAGTCATGGATTACGAAAAATTCACCAAAAGCGCAAAATACGAACTCCCTCAGGCACCAGAGTTCAAACAAGATCCAAATCATCCTGTGGTTTATGTTTCGCGCGATGACGCTATAGCTTTTTGTAAATGGCTAACAGAAAAAGAACGTGAGGAAGAGCTCATTGGACAAACCCATTATTACCGCCTGCCAACCGATGTTGAATGGAGTACAATGGCAGGTTTGAAAAAAGAAGTTGGGGATGGGCCGAGTCAGCGCGATGCAAATAAATCCACGTTCTTTGGGTGGGGGGCATACTGGCCGCCGCCAGAAGCATTTGGAAATTTTGCAGACATCACCGCTTCCAGTGTAGAAGGCGCTTCACCCTCATTCATTAGTGGATATACGGATGGCTTTAGCAGGACTTCTCCTGTTGGCGAATATACATATAACAAATATGGTTTATACGATCTAAGTGGAAACGTTCATGAATGGGTCATGGATAATATTGCCATCGGAGCAGATACTTCGCTTGGCGTGCTGCGTGGTGGGGGATGGAATACATTCATCGATGAAAACCTTTTGTTGGGTTGGCGTAATCCTGTGCCGCCAACCACACGCACCGACTACTACGGTTTCCGCATCGTTCTCGCAAAATCCGATTCATCCAAAGACTCTACAAACCACAACGAATAATACTACTCATGGTCACCATCCAACTTACCTATCAAGGCGGACTCCGTTGTTCCGCAACGCATGTTCCTTCCGGAAATATCCTGAGCACCGATGCTCCAGTCGATAACAACGGCAAAGGCGAATCTTTTTCTCCCACGGATCTTCTCGCCACCGGCCTCGGTGCTTGCATGGCTACCGTTATGGGCATTGTCGCCGAGCGTAAGCAAATTTCGTTAGACGACTTGAAAGTCGAAGTCCGCAAACACATGTCCACTGATACTCCACGACGTATTTCAAAACTCGAAGTGGATATCGATATGCCACTTGCAGCGGATCATCCGGAGCGCGCGCTTTTTGAAGCTGCGGCCCGTGGTTGTCCGGCACATCATTCGCTTCATCCTGATATAGAAACCATCTTCAACTGGACTTGGAAGTGATTCGTCGTAAAATCCCTCTTGGGCTCCAAATATCTCTCACCTCCCTATGAAAAAACTCCTGATATTCATCTCCTTCGTTATGGCTATGCATGTCGCAGCATCCCCAGAGATGGCGGAACGCACGAAGCGAACTTATGAACTTTCTCAGGAGAGTCTGATTCTCAAAATGAAGATCGCTAAGACGGATGCGGAAAAACAGGCGCTTTGGGCAAAACACCCATCTCCAGAAAATACCGCAACCGAGTTGTGGGCTAGCATTGGTAAATCCCTTCATCAAGATTGGAGTATTCCTTACGCCGCGTTTTACCTCAACCTCACTCATCAAGTGGCGCCAACGGTTGCGGAGACTTCAAAACATAGGAAAGCAATCATGGATAGCTTTGAGGAGCGCCATTTCAATAAGCCAAAAATCGGGGTGTTTTGCATCGCTCTTGCTCAGAGCGGTTCTCCTCGAGCGCTGCCGTTGTTAGAAAAAGTCATCAGCAAAAATACCGATAAAAAAAGCCAAGGCGTCGCGGCGCTAGGCGCGGCGCTATTGCTGAAGAATCTGGGTGATAGCCAGCAGATTCTAGAGAAGCGCCTGACACATCTACGAATGGCCATTATCGACGCCGCCGATGAAAAAATTGGTAATTCAGATGTAGCCACTGTCGCCGCCGATGAAATTTTCATTATCAACCACCTTATCAAGGGGCGCACCCCACCCGAATTTTCAGGTGCAGATGTTGCTGGTCGCATTATTAAGAGTGCCGATTTCAAAGGCAAAGTTTCAGTAATCTTGTTTTGGGATTCTCAAACAGCAGATCTCAACAAAATCATCGAGATCACCAATAAGCTCGCTCATAAATATGCGGGAAAACCCGTTTCGGTGATTGGTATTACACCAGAAGCTCTTGCTAGCGTCCGCAAATTACAAGCCGACGACACAATCAAGTGGAACAATATCATCGATTCCAAAAATGAGATTTCCACCCTTTACCGAGTCAAAGCTCGCCCAACTGTTTTCATTATCGATGCTACTGGCAAACTCGAATACTCAGGACTCCCTGGCTCATTCGTCGAACTCACCGTCGACGCGCTTTTGGAGAAAAAGTGAATGGTGAGGGCGCCCTACCTTTCATTCACACCTAAAAAAAGAGGCGATCTCGGAAGATCGCCCCTTTTAGAACCTTAACTATGAAAACAATGGCTCGGGAGATTATTTCACGCCCTTTTTGGACATGCGGGTTCCTTTGGTCGCGCCTTGGCGGGCTTTGAACTTAGGATTGGTTTTGCAGATCACGTAGTTCGTGCCTTTGCGGCTGACGACTTGGCAATCAGCGTGACGGCGTTTAGCGGAAGCTAGTGAAGAAAGTACTCTCATGACAGAAATTGGTTAAAATTGAGCAGCCAACTAGGCGGCGGGGCGCGGAAAGTAGAAAATCAGGCGAATTTGTAAAGTGATTTCTTCATTTCGAGCTAGGGAATCTGTAATTCAAACCACGGAATGGAGTCAATACGGGGAATGGATAAGATTTCTCTGAGGGCTTTAGGCTCCCGAAAAGGCGTAATTCCCTTATAAAAGAAGGCGAAATTCACCCAATGCTGCTCACTTAATCGTGAAATGAAAAATGCTGCCGCGCTGGGCGGGAGGGCAATGCCCATGGGGGGAGTATTGATAATATTGGCTGGGATAGTAGCCGTAGCCACCAGGGTAAACATACCCGCCATTTTGATAATATGTAGTGCTGGAGGGGGTATAGCGCCGTGTTCCGTATAGAACCGCGTTGTCCGTTCCTCTGATGATGGGATAAGTGGGGATTTCCACATTGGACTCAATGTTCGAGGTGACGATTCTTTGCGGTCTCACCGTCTTCTCCGCTTCCAAGAGTGCCGCCATCTGCTTAGCGAGTAGCTCGTCTTTGGCTTTTTGCTGCTCTTTTAACTGTGCTTCAACCTTTGCCTCATAAGCCGCTTGAGCCTTCATTTCCTCAGCATAAATAGCCGCCCCACCGTCCTGCGTTATACCAAAAGCTTTTCGATGCTCAGGCTTGAGATGCTCAAATCTCAGCCGCGACAAGCCATCGGCATGGGTAATGGATACCCCTGCATCAGTGATCTCCGTGATCGTTACGTCTCGGTAAACCTGACCACTCACGGTCTCGAATTCCTTGTATTTCTTGCCCGTCTCTTCCGCGCGACGCTTTTCAACGTCCTCAGCACTTGCCGGAATCATCGTGAATCCGAATAAAAGAATACTGCAGAGCTTTTTCATGACAGTGAAACTTAGCATAATGATTTGAAGGACGCCATCGGATTTTATGGGTCGAAATTCTTTAAATTAAGAAGGCTCAGCTATTTGGATTTCTCGGTTTCGATTTTCCAATCCTTCCGGCTCTGCAGGATGTTCAAACACGTTTTATCGAGGTCGGATGGAACGATAACTTGGGTGACGGACTTCGCAGATAACATCGCCTCGCAGATCACTCGGATTTCGGTTGGATCTTCGATTTCATCTTTCAACGTAGATACATCAATAGACTTGAGGTTAATCATCAAGGGGAAAGCTTTGCGCCAGAATTGAATGCTTAACGCTCCTTTCCTATATTCTTTTCCTAATTTGATCATTTGGCTTTTTTCATCGAAGGTAAGTCGACACCAGTGTCTGGAATAAGAAAAATCAGAACGATTAATGACCATCTGGAGTTGGCTCAAGTAACTCACGGCTTCCATTTCCTCAGGCGATATTTTCACATGCATCACTTGCCATGCGATTCTCGGCTTGAGAGTCAGTGATGTCTTATCCTGCGCGACTCCCATGAAGCCCGCACGCAATCGCATGGGTTTGGCTTTGCCAAAATAATTCCAGACAAAGTCGGTATCGAGCGCACCACGTGATTTATAGGATCTAGATCCTAAAGCCAAAGGCAGGTTTGATGCGCCGAGTTGGGTATTTATTGTAGGTGCAGCAGTCCAAGTGAATGTTGGATCAAGAATCATATCGAGCATCTTGTCGGATTCAGAGATAAAAAACAGATTGATCCATCCACTCACATACGAGGATCCGCTCTCGGAGCTATACTTGTAGAAGCTTTTCCAAAAGGCCGGATTCGCTTTTCCTTCGGAGGCGGCAATGAATTCGTCAATTACTGGAATCAGCGCCTTTGTTCTGCGATCCATGTTGAACGTTTGCAGGGTTGTAACTTTTTCCCGTATCCATCGCCAGTCAGCGGTAGTGCCTTCCAGCTCGATCCGCGGGATTCCACACAGGGTTGAGACGTGGTATTCAAAAAATGGCGATGCGGCAGAGAGTAAGACGACGCGCCGAGCCGCGATTTCCGTCGGTGTGCTGGTGCTGAAGGGATGTGAGAAATTTGCGACTGGTGAGTTGGAAACATCTTTTAAAATTTTTGCTTCAAACTCCGCAAAAACGCCGGGCCAGTCATTTCCCAGCTTGCCGAGTTGGAATTCATCCCGGCTCACACTCAGAGTTCGTTTTCCGTATTCATGAGCGGCGAAGAACTTACGATATTTTTCCGGATCACTCTGCACTTCATCTGCAACTTGCTGGGTCAAAAGCAACCAAATCATATCTGGACTGATTGCCAAAGGGCGGTGGTCAGCGAAGGCAAGGTGCGCAGCTGCGAGGAAGGGATGTTTTAGAGGTAAGGATTTTGAGACCCATTCTTCATTCTCATCCATTGTCGAAAATGCCTCGAGTTCGTCGCCAGCAACCAGACCGAGCATTTGATTTGCAGGACTTGTTTCCAATGGTTTTTCAGCTAAAGCCGCTTCGCAGATCGTAATGATCACCGGCTTTTGCGCTGGGCCTTTGTCCTGTTTCGCCTCGATATCTGCAACGGCCATGGAAATTCCCATTCCTTGTAAAAACAGGTAGGACAAGAGTTTCATGAAAGCAAAGCTAGCCGGAAAAGCTGCAGATGCGCCATGAGATTTTTTGGGCTGCTAGGGGTCTCGGTAAAATGCTCAAAGACGGTTTGCCAACTCGGTTGGTTTGGTCAATCATCGCCGCCCGATGAACGACGAACAACGCCCCTTTTCCAGTTTGATGCTTGATGGACCCGACCGTGCACCCAGCCGTGCGATGCTATATGCCGTGGGTTTCAAAAAAGACGATTTCGCCAAATCCCAGATCGGGATCGCTTCCACATGGAGCGAGGTCACGCCCTGTAACATCCACATCGATAAGCTCGCGATTGAGTCCAAGAAAGGCGTCGATGCCGCAGGCGGTAAGGGCATCATTTTCAATACGATCACCATTTCCGACGGCATCTCAATGGGCACCGAGGGAATGAAATACTCGCTGGTTTCCCGAGAAGTGATCGCGGATTCGATCGAGACGGTGGTCGGCTGCGAAGGGATGGACGGTTTCGTGGCGATCGGTGGTTGTGATAAAAACATGCCTGCCTGCGTGATGACCATGGGCCGCATGAACCGCCCTGCGGTGTTCGTTTACGGCGGCACGATCCTACCCGGCTGCGGCAAAATCAAAGGTGAGGAAAAGGATCTCGATATCGTTTCCGTATTCGAAGCAGTTGGAAAACACGCGAACGGCGAGTTCACAGATGAGGAGCTCGATCACGTTGAGTCCTGCGCGATCCCAGGTCCGGGTTCTTGCGGCGGCATGTATACCGCGAACACCATGGCCAGCGCGATCGAAGCGCTCGGGATGTCGCTCCCTAACAGCTCTGCACAAGCGGCGATTTCCGATGACAAGATGCGCGATTGTTTTGATGCCGGCGCAGCGGTTCTGAACCTCATCAAGCTCGGCATCAAGCCGCGCGACATCATGACGAAAGAGGCTTTCGAAAACGCGATCACCGTGCTGATCGCCCTCGGCGGCTCCACCAATGCCTGCCTTCACATTCCCGCGATGGCGCACTCCGCTGGAGTGGAAATCACTCTCGACGACTTCGAACGCATCGGCAAAAAAACTCCGGTTCTCGCTGATCTCAAGCCTTCCGGCAAATACGCGATGGCGGATCTCGTGCGTATCGGTGGCACGGTGCCATTAATGAAAATGCTTCTCGAAGCTGGGCTTCTACACGGCGATTGCATGACGGTCACCGGCCGAACCATGCGTGAGAATTTGGAAAAATCTCCCATCAACTACCCAGCCGACCAACAGATCATCCGCCCGGTTAGCAATCCGCTTAAAAAAGACAGTCACTTACGCGTTCTCTACGGAAACCTCGCGGAAGGCGGATCGGTCGCAAAAATTTCCGGTAAAGAAGGCGAAGTTTTCAAAGGTAAAGCCCGCGTGTTTAACTCCGAACCAGAGGCAATGACCGCAATTCTCGACAAGAAAATCGAGAAAGGAAATATCATCGTCATCCGTTATGAAGGCCCGAAAGGCGGCCCTGGCATGCGCGAAATGCTTGGACCCACTTCCGCCGTCATGGGTATGGGTCTCGGTAAGGACGTCGCTCTCATCACCGATGGTCGATTCTCCGGCGGTAGCCACGGGTTCGTCGTCGGCCACATCACCCCGGAAGCCTTCGAAGGCGGCACGATCGGCATCCTCGAAGATGGCGATGAAATCGAAATCAACGCTGTCGAAAACCGTATTTCCGTCAACCTCCCCGACGCGGAAATTGCCGCTCGCAAAGCTAAATGGGTGCGCCCGGAACCTCGTTACAAATACGGAGTTTTGGCCAAATACGCCAAACTTGTCACCAGCGCCAGCGAAGGTGCGGTGACGGATAAGAACCTTTAGTCTCGCGCCTTAGCACATGAGCCATCCCGAGAAAATCATCTGTAAGCCCACCCCGTGGTTTCTGCTGCGCGCCGGCGTCGTTTTGGCGATGTTCAGTGTGTTTAGCGTGTGGTTTTACATCGATGGCACTACGGGATATCGACAAAAGAATTTCGAATACTACCTTCACGCGACCTTTGAGAAAGCGACCACGACCTTTTCGAGGATGGACTCGGAGAATCCGTTAACGGAGGAAAGCTGGCGGGAGTATGCCTCCAAGCAAACGGTGGATTTCCCAAAAGATCCGGCGCTTTTGCCTGATGGTAAGGAGCTTCCGATGCAATGGCCGGATATCCTCACTGATTACGCACGGGTCAAAAGTCTACAACACAACCACCTGTGGAGGGATTATTCTGAAAAAAATAAATACGACGAGAAACCCGTGGAAAAGCCTTTCGACGCAGGTAAAATCCAAGAACAAATCCACGTCTTTTACATTTGCCTTACGTTATCGGCGATTATCCTGTTTTTCCTTATCCGCACGGTCCGCCGCAGTGTTATCGCTGATAAAATGAATCTCACTACCGCAGATGGCAAAAATATCCCTTACGGGAACATGCGCGTCCTGGATCTACGAAAGTGGGCCACCAAAGGCATTGCTTTCATTGAGCACCAAACCCCTGCTGGTATGAAGCGTGCCAGGATCGATGGCTTAACCTACGGCGGCTTCAGCGAGGAAAAAAATCAACCCGCCGAACAACTCATGCGTCATATTCGCAATCATTTCAGCGGAGAAATCGTCGATTACGGAGTGGAAGAGAAGAGTGAAGGGTGAAGGGTGCTGATTATTGGTTCGGGATAATTTTAACCACAGAGGAACGGAGTCAGAAAAGGAGGACACGGAGAGAGAATAAATGCTTCCAGCTTCCTTTCCCTTGGGTAAAACGGCCCGTGACAACAAAATTCCCCATTATTTCGATAATGATCTAGTTCTCAGTGTTCTCCCTGTTCCTCTGTGACTCAGTGGTCTTAAAAAGCTCGAACACCTCTAAGTCTGTCATTTTTTCCTATCGCTTTGCGAGTTTTCACGTTTTCATAGTTGCCAACCAAGGCGCCTCCGCGCTAACCGTCTCTCACACCAACACACAACCACTCAACACATGTCAGACAAATCGATCGAAGAACGCGTTAAAGAAATCATCGTAGACCAACTCGGAGTCAGCGCCGACCAAGTAACTCTAGAAGCTAAGTTCGTTGAGGACTTAGGTGCCGACTCACTCGATACCGTCGAGCTCGTCATGGCTCTCGAAGAGGAATTCGACGTCGAAGTTCCAGATGATGAGGCAGAAAAGCTTCAAGCTGTGAGTGACGTTGTTACTTTCATCACCAGCAAAAAAGGCTAATCCGTTAGGCTTAAAGTTTTCAATAAGGGTGGTTGTCGCAAGGCAGCCACCCTTTTTTTTCAGTGAGTCGGGTCGAATCGCAATCCTCTTTGACTTCGTCATTGTCTTGAAGTTGGTTCCGCCTCAAGCTGATTGCAGCACTCTAATTTCAGCATTTTAGCTTTTACTTTCCCATGCCCACCCAAGACGACATTCAATATGCCATGGAAACCACCCGGGTTCTCCATGAGCCGGATCATCGCATCCAGACGTTTGGAGAAACACGTTTCGAATTCCAACTTTTGAGCGAACCGATGGATCAAGTCGGGAAAGTCCGTATTCGCACCGGTGAAGTTGAGGCGATGAAACCGCGTATCCTGCGCCCCGAGCCGTATCGCGAAATCGAACTTGAGGGGTTTGATGACACAGCCCGTGCTCGTTTTAATGCTTTAGTGGAAAAATTCAAAGAGCAGGGCCGAGACCTCGCATTTCTACAATATGGCTTCCGCTTCAAGCGCGGCGCAGTGAACGAGGAAATCGTCCATGATAACATCGAAGCTGTCCGCGAGCGTGTGCTCGAAGATATTCGCCGCACAGGAAACCCCTCCCGCGCCATCATCGAAGGTGTTGACGATACATGGGAAATCTCCGTCCTGAAATTCGCATTTGAAATGATTCTTCGTTCGCATGAAATCAATGCCTTCGATCTACGTAGAAAAGGTCTGATCTAGTGAAATACCGAAACTGCATCGCCGCATGAGAATCTGGCTCATTATCAAAATCATCGCAGGTATCATCGTGGTAAGTATCGCGACCTTCACCGGCATGCTGTCTTATCATATTGCGGTCGAGCCTTTGGGCGGAGTATTCGAAAAAATGATTCCAGAAGCTGGTAATGTATTGAGAGAGACTAAAGAAGAAGATTTCAGCAAGATCCTAGAGGCGTCGGAGATTCCAGATTTTGAACCCGGTGACCGCGCGTTTCAAAAAGCCCACGAACTTATCGCCCTCGGAAAAATCCGCGAAGGTCGCGAGAAACTTATGGCGATCATTAATGTATTCGCCTCATCTCCCTCTGCGCCTCAGGCACGCCGCATCGTCAGTATGATGAATCTCGATGAAGTCTTATCTTCCGATTTTCGCACCGGAAAAACCATCTACAAAGTGAAATCCGGCGACTCTTATTTCGCCATCGCAGGTAACAACGAAACCTCGCTCGATATGATCATGCATCTCAACAACATGATGCAGTTACAAAATCTAAAAGTCGGTGATGAGCTAACTCTGATGAAGCTTAATTATCGCATTGTCATCGAGCCACAACGCAACTCCATCTCACTCTGGGATGACGCAAAATTTATCTGTGATTACCCCATTCTCAAAATTCAAGGAGCAGTCCCAGTCGCTGGTACCACCGTGATTGCAACGCGCCGCGCAGAGCTCGATGGAAAAGTTGTTTTACCCACTGCCACCGAATACCGATCCACCAGGAAAAGCATCGCTCTTAAAAATCCTGCCATCCAGATTTTACCCTATGACGAAGGCAATGAAACCCCGCCTCGCGGCCTTTTCATTAAAGAAGCCGATCTCGAAGAACTCTTTCTTCTCACCCGCACCGGAAATGCCGTGGAAATCCGCACAGCTAAGAAGTAAAACTCCCAGAAGTTCGAGCTTTTTTCTACAGGGAGGGAGGAGGATCAGGAGAAGAAGAGGTAGAGAAAAGCACGGACAACACTAAGTATAATGCGAAGTTTTTAAGGTAAGTGATTGCTTGGTTGTACACTCTGTATTCATTTTTCTCCTCGCCTCCCTATCCTCCTCCCTCCTTGTAGAAAAAAGCTCGAAGCAAGATCTCGCACTGAAATGTAGGATCGCATCAAAAAATGATCATTTTCCTAGCGATCTTTGCCCCGAAACCCCTAAACTCTCCCCAGTTGAACTTCCTCTCCGTGACCGAAATTTGAATTTTTTCCATCATGCAACTTCTCGAATTTGAAAAACCCGCCGCTGAACTTGAAAAAGAGATCGATAAACTGCGCTCGAAATCCGTGGCTCAGAATCTCGACTTGTCAGCCGAAATCGCCACGATGGAGAGCAAGTTAGCCGAAACCCGTTCTGCGATTTATCAAAACCTGACCCCGTGGCAACGCGTCCAAATCGCCCGCCACACCCAACGGCCTTTCATGCTCGATTACGTATCCCTCGCCTTCACGGATTTCAGTGAGCTCCATGGCGATCGCCACATCGGGGATGACGCGTCCATGCCCGGCGGATTCGCCATGTTAGGCGACCACAAATGCGTCGTTCTCGGGCATCAAAAAGGACGCGATACCAAAGAAAACCTCAAGCGCAACTTCGGCTCCGCGCACCCCGAGGGTTATCGCAAATCTCTCCGCCTGATGAAACTCGCCGAGAAATTTTCTATGCCCATCATCGCTCTCATCGACACTCCAGGAGCTTTTCCCGGAATCGGTGCGGAAGAACGCAACATCGCAGAAGCTATCGCTTTCAATCTCCGCGAAATGATGCTGCTGAAAACTCCTATCATCGCCGTCGTCATCGGTGAGGGCGGCTCCGGCGGTGCACTTGGTATCGGTGTCGCGGATCGCGTCCTGATGATGGAAAACGCATATTACTCCGTCATCTCACCCGAAGGTTGTGCAGCCATTCTCTGGAAACATCGCAAACATGCTCCAGAAGCCGCAGAAGCTATGAAACTCGTCGCACCAGATCTGATGCAACTCGGTCTGATTGATGGAGTCATCCCTGAGCCAATCGGCGGAGCTCACCACGACCATGCTACAACCGCTCTTTCTTTCCGTGATTACGTCTGCAAAGAGTTAGATCACCTTTGTTCGCTCAGCACCGAAACGCTTCTCCAAGAACGCTACGATAAATTCCGTAAGTTCGGGGAATGGAATGAAGCGTAATTTTTTAGAAAATATCAGGGCATACGGATTTTTTTCGGCATAGCACCTCTCCTTTCACTGCCGTCACAGAAGCTTCCTTCTAAGCTGACGCTTGATGAGATTCGCGGATTTTATTATTACATTAGACATACGTAAATGAGCAAGAGCCCTGATCCTTGAGACGATATCGTCGTCCAACTGGGTATGGATGATTTGGCGCAGCAGCCTCATGCGTTTTTTCCCTTTCAGGGGCTTCCAGGAAGAATGAGTATTTTTGTCATGGTATCGTTTGTAATACACCGCAGAGGAAACTTCTTTGAGATACGTCTGAAGAGCGATTCCAAAAACCCATAGCTGATCTGAAAATCCATGGGGAGTGATGGGGGTCGGCCACAGGTAGGTTGAGCGTATCACCCCTCGCCACGGAATCCCCAAATTCCATTGTTGATCAAGAGCGATCGCTTCATGCCAAGGCGGACGGCGACGCAATGCAAATGGAGGACTTGAAAAATATTTTTGTGAACTGAATTTGTAATCGGTGGGTGCGAGCAAGCCAAATGCCACGCCAACTTGTTGATCCTCATCCAAAGCCGCTATCAGTTTCGGGTAGTAGTCATCCGATGTGTAGTCATCGTGTGGTAGAATCGAGAAAAACTCCGTTTTCACCAATTCGAACAGTTCATTCAGATGATGACGCCAATCCAAGTCGCTCTTGCGTTGCCGGAACATGATACGGGGATCTTCGACGTAACGTTTTGTGAGATGCGTGACCGTATCATCATGCAAGGTAATATCACTGATGATGATACGGCAATCACATGGACAGCGCTCAATATTTTGACAAATGTTTTCCAGCCAATCCCTACTGCGGTGCAAAGGCATCAGAATAGTCAAACGTTGCGCAATCATGGATTGTTTTGAGATTCCTTAATGATCGCTATCGCCGTGCGTTCCGCCAACAGCGGAGCAGCAGTGTATTTGCCGGTATCGATGCTCCACCACCCGTCGTGATGGGTTATCCCATAATCCTTGCGGTAATGCAAAATGCTGCTCGGATCATCAATATCCGACGAGCCCTCCGCCATGATGACGCCTGCCATCGATGATACGATTTCCGCACTGGCAAGATCGGGAAACAAATCGCGTAATTTTATAAGAGAGCGTTGGGCAACTTCATGAGAAATTCTGGGTGTGTCCCAATCATCTCGAGGTGGAAGTGTGCCGAAATAAGTGCGGCATTCAGGATACCAGCTCAGGTAGACATGGTTATCCTGACGTGGAACAATGTCGCCATATGGTCCCTGAACCATCGTAATTGGAGGAAGAGATTTTGATTCCTTTGGAAGCTTTGCGATGATCGAATGCTTGATTCGATAACAGGTATTCGACAACTGATCCATGCCAACCATGCGATCGAGTTGATGTCGCCCGCTCCATGTACAGTTCGCAACAAGATCGGACTGGAGGATTTCAGGTCCGGTCGGCGTTTCGAGGTGAAGTGAGAATCCATGGGCATCTCTCTCGACACCGTCCACCCGCACGTTGCATCGAGTATGGATCAGGGGATGTTGCTTTACGATCCGGCGCAGCTTTGTTGCGAGAATGATGGGGTCAATCGCTCTCTCCTCGGTCTCGATATAGCCCTGCAGGGCATATTTCGCGGAAAATGGATGATTTTGCCGAGGATCGGATTCTCTCCACATCCACGTGAGCGGATTACCAAAATAGCTTGGCTGACATAGATCATGCTCATCGAATTCCGGCAAAAGGTTGGCCAATCGCTCATACGACTGCATCACCCGTTCCGGTCCAATCATGCTGTCTGGCATAATGGCGTAGTAGAAACCATCGGAAATGAATTCGTTCCATACTAGGCCACCGCACCATTTGTCGAGTAGCGGAGAAAAGCAGAGGGCCGATTCTAACATGTTGCGATGGGTCGCTCCTGTCGGATCAAGTGCGTAAACAAATCCGAGATGAATTTTTCCTTCATTACGGGTGCTGGTCGAGTCCATGAGGACTGGAAGAGACTCAATAAGGGTGACTTTGTGCCCACGATGAGCAAGGGCCAATGCCAGAGAAACTCCCTGTATGCCTCCACCAAGAATTGTCATACGATCTTTAATCAACATGGTGAGATTATGCGTTCTATGAATGGCGGAAAGGAAAAAACTACTCGCAAACATAGATCGCTGGAATATTTCATAGAAGGCGAACAACGGGATGAAATACCTCGTGCGCGAAGCTAACATCATCCTCACCGATCACATCGACAAATGGTTATATCGAAATATCAAAATCCTGCCAGATCACTCGTGCCGTAGCGCTTCGATGGGATCGAGTCTTGCGGCGCGCCGTGCTGGCATGAAGCCGAAGACGATGCCAATGGCAGCGGAAAACACGAAGGCGATGACATTGATTTTGAGATCAAAGATGAACGGTGCTCCGACTTCTTTGACAAACATGATACAAGCGCCATAAGCGAGAATGATTCCCGTAATGCCTCCGATGCAGGAGAGTGTGACAGCCTCGACGAGGAACTGTAGTAACACTTCCCGAGCGCGTGCGCCGATGGCAAGGCGGATGCCGATTTCGCGGGTCCGCTCGGTTACGGAAACGAGCATGATATTCATGATACCTATGCCGCCGACAAGTAGGCTGACACCGGCGACCCATGCTAACAACGATGTCATGACCTGTGTGCTTGAGCTAACGATTTCCGCGAGTTGCTGGGAATCGAAGACGTTAAAGTTGTCTTCTTCGTTCGAGCCGATTCCACGGCGCTCACGCATCAGCGAGCTGACATCGGAGACGATGTTGGCAGCCGGGTAGCCTTCCTTGCCTGAAATCATGATTTGATTGATTTTACGTCCGTTGTCGCGCCCAGTGAGGCGGAGTTGGATGGTGGTGTATGGCGTGATGATATTGTCATCTAGATCGTCAGCCATGCCGCCTTGCCCCTTAGGTGCGGTAACGCCGATGACTTCAAAAGAGATAGACTTCGCGCGAATTTTCTGGCCGATGGGATCCACACCCTCGCCGAAAAGTTCTCTACGGATGGTTTCTCCAATCACACAAACCGGAGCAGCTTGTTTGACCTCTTCCTCGGTGTAAAAGCGGCCAAGCGCAATGTTCCAGTTGGCGATTTCGAAATAGTTTGCGGTGGTGCCTTGGACGTCGGTTGTACGGTTGTTTTCCTGATAGACTGCAGGCACTGTGGTGCGAATAAAAGGAGCGATGCTGGCAATGCCGGGCACCTGATCGCGAATGGCGTCCACATCGGTCATGGTGAACTGCGGCGCGCCCCAAGAACTCCAGCCTTCACCGGGACGGACTATGAGTAGATTGCTGCCCATTTTCGATATCTGGTCCTTGATGCTAGCGGTAGCACCGCGACCAAGAGTGACCATGGTAATGACAGCAGCAACGCCGATGACGATACCAATAACTGTTAGAAAAGAACGCGTCATATTACGACGGATCTCTCGAATAGCTATGAGTAGAGCGTTAAAAATCATAAATCAGTGCAAGGTGGCGCGGTGGGTGGAATCTGTGGAGATCAAGCCGTCGATTACATGGATGACGCGCTTTGCATGTAGAGCAACCTCTTCCTCGTGGGTCACCATGATGATGGAGATGCCGCGTTCTGTGTTGAGTTGGTTAAGCAACTCCATGATCTCGTGGGTGGTTTTCGAATCGAGGTTTCCTGTAGGCTCATCGGCAAAGAGCGTATCCGGGTTGGTGACGATGGCTCTAGCGATAGCAACACGTTGTTGTTGGCCGCCGGAGAGCTCGGCCGGCGTGTTGCGCTCCTTGTTGATCAGTCCAACGCGGGCGAGCGCCTCGCGGGCAAGTTCGTGGCGCTCCTTACGCGAGTAACCACGATAAAGGAGCGGGAGCTCCACATTTTCCAAGGCTGAGGTTCGCGCAAGCAGATTGAAACCTTGGAAAATGAAACCTAAAGCATGGCGACGAATCAGCGAACGTTGATCCTTGTTGAGAGTTTCCACCTCGATGCCCTTGAAAAGATATGAGCCAGAAGTGGGACTATCAAGGCAACCTAACAGATTCATTAATGTGGATTTACCCGAGCCGCTGGGACCCATCACGGCGAGAAAATCGCCACGGTTGATGTCTAGATCCACGCCTCTCAGGGCTTGAAATGCGGCGTCCCCGGTGCCGTATATTTTAGTGAGACCGCGCAGTTTGATGAGTACTTCCGTGGTCATTCAGATTTTTCAATAGGCTTGATGCTGATGATAATCGGCGTATCTTCGGAAATGGTGTGTTCAGTGATTTCGGTCATCAGTCCATCAGTGATGCCAGTTTTGACAGCTGCCATCTCCGGCTTTCCATTCTTTAATACCCAAACATGCGGCTCAGTAGTGCGCGCACCGCGTTTGGGCGCTGAAGGGCTGCGCCAGCGACTGCGACTCGGCATGAGAGTCTCGACAATCGTGCGCTTTTTTTCGGTAGGCTTGCTAATAGCTAGAGCGGCTTCCAGATCAAACCTTAGAGCCGTGTTAGAAACCACCATGATGTCTTTTTTGTCTACGATGGCAATGTCCACTGAAGCTGTCATGCCAGGGCGCAGCGAAAGATCGTCGTTAGCAACATCCAGTTCGGTGCTGTAAGTAACGATGCCTGTGCTGGCGGCCGAGTTATTACCATTGTTGTTTGATGTGCCGGTGCTGCTCGTGTTGTTGTTCGCCGATCCGAATGCGACTTTTTTCACGGTCGCAGTGTAGGAACGCGTTGGCCAAGCATCGACGCTGAAGGTGGCAGTCTGGCCTACAGCAACACTGCCTATGTCCGCCTCTGACACAGAGACTAACAATTCCATTTTCTTGAGGTCCTCCGCGATGGTGAAAAGGGTGGGAGCCGTGAATGATGCGGCGACCGTTTGCCCGACCTCGATCGAGCGGGATAGGACCACTCCATCAACAGGAGATGTGATGATGGCTTTTTTAAGATCGCTTTCGAAGGCGCGAACATCAGCCTCTGCTCCAGCTACAGCGGCTTTGGCGCTTTCTAGATCAGCCTCTGCGCGGGCAACGGTGGCACGGGAGTTTTCCATGGTGGCTTTCGACGGGGTTTTTCCTTCGCTTAATTTGAGCAGTTCCTCTTGTCTTGCCAGAGATGCCTTGCTCTCAGCAAGCGTGGCATCCGCTTGGCTGACCCGCGCTTTGGCTGCGAGCCGCGCGGCGCGACTGCGTTCGGTCTGTTGTTCTAGCTTTGAGGTATCCAACTTAGCGAGAGGCTGATCCTTTTTCACGGTATCATTGGTATCGATGTAGAGTTCCTTGACGGTGCCTGAAAGTTCGCTGCCGATGATCACTTGGTTGGTAGGCGCAAGGTTGCCAGCGGCTGTGACGATGAGTGAAATGTCACTGCGCTTCATTTGCTCGGTGACGAATTTGGGTTCATCATTTGCATTCTCGTTGCGATTGAAAAAATACCAAACGCCACAGCCAAGGAGGGCGATTACCGCCAGTATGATGAGGTTTTTACGGATCGGCTTGGACGCGCCGGCGCGGACGATTTCTGCGAGATCTTCGTTCGGGTTTGGTTTTTGCATAGAGAAACGGATGGAATTGCGAAAGATATTAGGATGCGGATGACCAGCCACCGCCAAGGGCTTGATAGAGGCGGATATAGGCAGTAGTCCGATCAGTGCGGGATGAAATTAGGCTGTCTTCAAGGCCAAGCAATGTGCGCTGGGAATCGAGCACCGCAAGAAAATCTATTTCACCAGCTTCGTAACGCTGGCGCGCGAGTTGGTCAGACTCACGGGCAAGTTGGGTTGCTTTTTCAAGTATTTCGAGACGTTCTGCGGAGCGGCGGCAGGCGATGAGTGCATCCTCCACTTCGGATAGGCCTGTTAGAACCGCAGAGCGATAGGTTTGAACGGCCTGTTCTCTGGATTCACCTAACGCTTCAATGTTCGAACGGATACGGCCGGCATCGAAAATGGGTCCAGTGATCCCAGCAATGATTCCCGCACCAGTGGTTTGGGGGCTAAATAGTTTCCCAGCGCTGAGCGCGTTGATTCCTAGATTTCCAGTTAGATTCAGAGAGGGCATTCGTTCGGCCTCTGCGGAGCGAATGCTGGCCACAGCTGCGACTAACTGCCAGCCCGCCAGACGTACGTCCGGACGCTGACGGATCGTATCCGCAGGGATGCCGACCGCTAGACTAAGGGTAGGATAGGGGATGGCGGACTTGCCGGATTTTAGTAATGAATCGAGAGCGCCCGGTGTGCGGCCACAAAGCAATGATAACAGATTTTTTCCCTGGCCGATGGCTTGTTCCAAAGCGGGAATTCCTGCACGTGCCTGTTCGAGGCTGCTCAGTGCTTGGCTGGATTCGAGCGCATCCGTCTCGCCGGCTTGCTTCCTCCAGGTCGCGAGTTGGGCGGTCTGCTCTCGGCTTTTGACGATGTTTCGTAGCACTGTCATCCGCGTTTCGTTGGCGCGGAGGTTGGTGTAGGCCGTGGCAATCTCAGCCGCAAGCGATGCCTGAACCGAATGAAAATTTTCTGTGGCAGCATCGATTCTTGCGGATGCGGCTTCTACGCTAGAGCGGTTTTTCCCGAACCAATCTACTTCCCATGATGCATTGAGATCCGCGGAATATCTCGTGTCTGAAACCTCCGAAAGCCCGCGGGTTTTTAGCCAACTAGAATTCGACGCAGTAGATCCGCCGATAAATGGCAAAAGCGACGAAGCCTCCTCGTTTCTGCGGGCTCGGGATTCTCGGATGCGCGATGCGGCCGATGCAATATCTGGGCTGTTGGTTAAGCCATCTGATATGACGCGATTGAGCGTGGCGTCGTCAAAGTGGTTCCACCAACGACTGAGGTCGCGTTTTGCGGATGCCGAGGGAAATGCCGCGGCATTCTTCCATGCCACGGGAATTTCCGGCGATGCGTTTTGCGGTGCCTTCATGGCACAGGCTGCCAGCCCAAAAGGGATGAGGCAGAAGATCAGATGGTTTCGAATAGGATTCATTCCGGTAAGAGGCGCGCGGCACACCTTCTACCCATATACTCACATGCGAAAGCGCGGATTTCAGCGGATGTGGAGTTTATGCTCCATATCATGCGGATTTTTTGTGGTTTAAGTGGAAATCACTACTTCTTTTCCGCCGCAGGTTCACCCACGACTTCCTTGACCTTGGCGCTGATGGAGTCCGCCCAGATGTCGAAGCCCTTGGGGGCGAGGTGCAAGTGGTCATGCATGACTTCTTTACTGATGGTGCCATCGGTCTCCAAAAATTTGGCGCTGATGTCCATGTATTCCACATTTCCGCCAGCGAATTTCGAGATCAGTTTATTCACTTCCATTCTTTTCTCACGACCCGGATTGGGCTTTTCACCAATCGGTAAAAGGCTCAGTAGGAGGATCTTGGCCTGTGGTTGCTTGGACTGGATTAAATCGAGCACCGCTTTGACTCCAGCCGCAGCATTTGCTGGATCGGCGTCTTTGGCCCACATGTTGTTGGTGCCGATCAGGACGACAAACATCTTCGCCTTGTAGCCGTCCAAGTCGCCGTTCTGCAGACGAAATAGAGCGTGTTGGGTTTGGTCGCCGCCGATGCCCATGTTGATCGCGTTGTAGCCACCCCAGTGCTTGGTCCAGCTTTCATTTCCTCTCCAACGCGCCGTGATCGAGTCGCCGACAAAAACCAAATCGATTTTACCCTCCATTTTTGTCATGTCGTCATCGATTCTTTTGCACTGTCCATTCCACCAAGCCTCGCTGTTCGTTTTAGCTGCGATAGGGGTGGTGCTTTCTAATTCGGCAGCATGTGCAGTGAATCCGGCGATAACAGACAGCGCGATGACGCTGAGACGAGTGTGTAATGATTTCATATGGGGTTTGATGACAAATAGTTGTGAGCTGAATGAGAGGGTAGAGAAAAGGGAAAAAGCGTGCAGAAGGTGTCCGATTATTGGATAGCTCGGGCAGGGAGAATTGAAGGCTAAAAACGATGCTTCACGTTAATTTATGGGGCTGAGCTCCTCCTGTTTTAACCAATAAATGGCTTCAATTCCATATTCTATAAGCTTTCTAGCTTCGCGGAAAATTTCCGAAAATAATCCTTGAAAAGACCGCGCGTAATTCCTACTAGTTTGTCGCCTTTCAAATGAACCTTTCCAAAAAAGCCGAATACGCCCTCCGCGCTACGATCCATCTCGGGATCGCGAGCGAGATCGGATTGAACACGATTTCCGCCATCGACCTCGCGGAGGTGAATCGACTGCCGGTGAAATTCGTCGAGCGGATTCTCAATGAACTTCGTGAGGCAGGAATCGTGGATGCCAAGCGGGGGAAATCAGGCGGCTATTTTCTCGCCAAACCAGCGGATCAAATCGGGATCGGTGAAATTGTCCGCTTGATGGATGGTCGCCTCGCACCAATTTGCTGCGCATCGGAAAATGCCTATCAGCGCTGCTCCTGCCCGGACGAGGAGCATTGCGGCCTGCGGATGGTGATGATCGATGTGCGCAACGCCATCGCCAACATTCTCGACCGCTACACCATCGCCAACGTCGTCGAAGTCACCCTGCGCAAACTTCGTCGCGACGGTCTACCTCATCCTTTCGCGTCTCTGATCGCCGAGAATGAAGCTCCCGTGAATCACAAACGCAAAGCAGATCCCGCAGACGGATTTCTCGCAAGCCTCTCACAAATCGCTCTCTCCGCTCCGGAGAAATAACCAGCCAACACCATGTCCACCCCCACAACCAATTCCAAACAGAACGAAAATTCTGCCTCCAACAACGAATGGATGGATGTCGTGCTGAGCAAGATTGAAAATCTTCGCTTCGGCTCAGTGCAGATTACGGTCCACGAAGGCCGAGTCACACTGGTCGAAAGCATCGAAAAAACGAGATTCAATTCTGACTCCACTTCTCCAAATAAATCTCGCTGAACATCCGTTCTAACATTTTCCCCGACTACCTAACCAAGGAGTCATTCTTAAACATATCTGCGAAAGCATACCGGAACACCGGCGGCAGACGCTTTGCAGAAAAAAATGAACACAACAACACCACGGAATTATTTCCGAAAAACAACGACAGCTCCGCAAGCTCGGAGAACCACTAAATCGATACTCAATGGGAACCGTCTCCCACACATCCTGGCTATTCCCATTTTGGGACTAACTACGGCTGCAGTGAAGGGCGAACAAGTTTCCACTGAAACCTTCGACTCCCTATGGAGTCGGGCCAGTCTCTATAAGGACGAGAGCAATCCTATCCTCCAGGAGTTCAAACTCCGCGGGCGTTACCATGGCCAGTTCCACGCGGCAGAGGCAGATCAGGGCGATAACAGTGATTGGGAAGATCGCCGTTCTCGCTTCGGATTCGATGCAAAACTCTTTGAGAAGCAAATCGAGATCCGGGCGGATTTTCAAAGTAATGATGGCTTTAAGGATATCTACGATGGATTGGTCGACGCCTACCTTCGTTGGAAACCTAACAAAAAACTTTCGGTCACCGTTGGTAAAACTAAGCCTTTGATTGGTGCATACGACTGGCTCGAATCTACCAATAGTCAGCCTACCTTTGAGCGATCTCAGATTTTCAATCAACTTTCCGTGAACCGAGCCACAGGGTTAACGGTCGAAGGTAATTCAGGATTGTTCCTCTGGCAGACAGGTATTTATTCGAACGATACACCATCTAACACAGGTGGATCGGGTTCATTCGGCGATGGTGAATTTGGCGATTTGAACGGAGGTGTATCCTATTCTATTGGTGCCGGTTACGATTTCAAAGAACGGCTCGGCACGGACAAGGCACTCCTCAGGTTTGACTGGTTACATAGCGACCGCGAAGCAGGAGATACCGTTCTGGGTAGATACGACAACATCGTTTCTACGACCTTCTTGCTGAAACAAGATGATGTAGGAGTAGTATTCGAAGCCTTCCACGCAACTGGTGGAACAGCGGGAGACACGGATGTTGTTGGCTTTTTTGTACAGCCAACCTACGACCTCGTGCCAGGGAAAGTTCAGCTCGTCGGACGTTACACGTATTCTGCTAGCGATGGGCCAACGGGTATCAGACCGCAGGGTCGTTATGAAACTCTGGCCGGAGCGTTAACGGGGGATAGTTATCATGCGCTCTACCTCGGCGGCCAATATTTCATCTACGGCGATAAGCTGAAGCTACTTGCCGGCGCGGAATACTCGCTACTTGGCCAAAGCGATACAAATGACCGCTACGACGGAATCACCGCTCTCGCTGGATTGCGCTTCTCATTCTGAAAAATCTTAAAAATCTAACATTCTAATCATAAAAATATGAAAACCAAAATATCACTCATCTCAACGGGCATTCTTGCGGTAGCTCTCACTGCCATCACACTCACTTCCTGCGGTAAGAAAAGCGGCTCTGCAGATGTGAAATCTATCGAGCTACTCAACGTTTCCTACGATCCAACGCGCGAGTTTTACGTCGACGTCAACCAAGTCTTCGCTGCGGATTGGAAAAAACAAACCGGAGAGGAGCTGAAAATCCAGCAATCGCATGGTGGCTCGGGAAAACAAGCCCGCTCCGTGATCGACGGTTTGGAAGCCGATGTCGTTACGCTCGCGCTCGCAGGAGATATCAATGTGCTGGAGGCCGAAGCGAAACTGCTTCCGAAAGATTGGCAAACGAAACTACCCGATAATAGTTCGCCATATACTTCGACCATCGTGTTCGTGGTTCGTAAAGGAAACCCGAAGCAAGTGAAAGATTGGGGTGATCTGGTTCAACCTGGAGTAGAAGTGATCACACCCAATCCAAAAACTTCCGGCGGAGCACGTTGGAACTACCTCGCTGCATGGGCATGGGCAGATAAGGAATACGCGAAAGACGAGAGCAAGGTGCTCGATTACATGAAGCGTCTTTTCAAAAATGTTCCTGTGCTAGACACCGGCGCGCGTGGCTCAACCACCACCTTCGCGCAACGCGGCATCGGCGATGTTTTTCTCTCATGGGAAAACGAAGCATATCTGATCGAAAAGGAATTCCCGGGTAAAACGGAAATCATTTATCCGTCCATCAGCATCCTCGCCGAGCCACCGGTGGCTATTGTTGAAAAGAACGCGAAAAAGCACGGCACCTATGAAGTTGCGGAAGCCTATCTGAAATTCCTCTACACCGATCAAGCGCAGACCCTCGCAGGCAAACACTTCTACCGCCCGCGCAATCCAGAAATCGCCAAGCAGTTCGTCGACAAGCTACCAGCATTACCGTTGGTGACCATCGATGCCGACTTCGGTGGTTGGGCGAACGCTCAAAAAACCCATTTCGCCGACGGCGGTAATTTTGACAAAATCTACCAATCCAAAAACTAACAACTACGATCGAAATTCACCATTATGACCACGCAATCCAAAAAAATTCCGACGGATTTTGTCGATTCCGAGTATTTGACCATCGGACAACTGGCGTCCAATCTTGGCTGGTCAATCCGTTTCATCGAGGGACTTGTCCGCGGTGAATGTCTGCCGGGATTGGAGATTAATGGTAATTGGCATTTCCGCCGTGAAGATGTTATCGATTGGCTGGAGCAGAAAATCCAGACTCTGGACGGAAGCAGAGTAAAGCAACTGGAGATGCGTGTTGAGTCTTCACTTGTGGCGGACGGTACATACAGACGCCCTGTTGCCACTGATCGGGTTATTTCGCGAATGCCCGATGATGGCATCGCGCTTGATGTCGTTGCTTCATCGAAAAATGATGTGCTACGTAATCTGGTCAGTTTGGCGGAAAAAACGGGACTGCTTTATGATCGTGATTACTTGCTGACATCCTTGCTTGATCGCGAAGCCCTTGGCTCCACGGCGATGCCCGGTGGCGTTGCTTTGTGCCATCCGCGTCGGCCTATTCCGAATGCCATCAGCGCTCAGTTTTTCTGCCTGCTTCGTACCCTTGATCCCGTATATTTCGGGGCGGGTGATGGGGAAGGTACGAGTGTGTTTTTCTTGCTCTGTGCTCCAGACGACCGCTCGCACCTTTACGGCCTAGCTAGGGTTGCTCGCATTCTTCATAATGGAGCGTTGGATGCTATCAAAACAGCTGGCAGTCCGGCGGAGGTGAAGGCTGCGATCTCTGCTGTGGAAAATTTACTTCACGCCGATTGAAATTCATTATGCCTAAAAAACGACGCGTCATTCCCGGCTTCGGTATGAGCCTTGGCTTTTCCATTACATGGCTGAGTCTCATTATTCTTATCCCGCTGGCAGCTTTGTTCATCAAGGCTGCTGGCTTGGGATGGGATGAGTGGCGTGAGCTGTTAGGTTCGCCTCAGGTGTTAGCGGCAGCGAAACTTACCTTCGGCGCTAGCGCCGCAGCAGCCACAGTCAGTGCCGTGCTTGGGCTGCTGGTGACATGGGTGCTGGTGCGTTATGAGTTTCCGGGTCGGCGTTTGTTAGATGCGATGATCGACCTGCCATTTGCGCTACCGACCGCCGTAGCTGGGATTACGCTTTGTGCGATTTATGCGCCGAACGGTTGGCTTGGCGAAACTCTCGCGAGCTGGGGAATTCAAGCGGCGTATAACTGGCTTGGGGTATTTATCGCACTAACCTTCATCGGCTTTCCGTTTGTCGTCCGCACCTTGCAACCGGTGATGGAGGATATGGGAAAAGAAATCGAAGAAGCGGCTGCTACTCTTGGTGCGGGACGGTGGACGGTGTTTCGGCGCGTTGTTTTTCCGCTGTTGGTGCCGGCGCTGATCACAGGATTCACCTTGGCTTTTGCTCGGGCCATCGGGGAATACGGATCGGTGATTTTCATTTCAGGCAACCTGCCTATGAAAACCGAAATCTTGCCGCACCTCATCATCATTCAACTCGAACAATTCAAATACGAGGCCGCAGCCGCACTCGCCACCAGCATGCTGGTCGTTTCGTTTTTGCTGCTTTTTCTTATCAATCTCCTTCAACGCCGGATCGACTGGCAAAACCGATGATACCTCATGTCTGTTAGAAACGTCACTACTGAATCTGCACTCGTCCGCTGGCTTCTGATATCCGCTGCCGTCGGTGTGCTTAGCTTATTCTTGCTGCTGCCACTTGCTGCTGTTTTTGTTGAGGCACTCAGGAAAGGTTGGGAGGTGTTCTTTGCTTCACTACATGATGAGGCCGCGCTCTCCGCCGTGAAGCTTACGTTGCTGGCTGCGCTCATTTCCGTCCCGCTCAACACGCTGTTCGGTATCTCCGCCGCATGGGCGATCACGAAGTTCCGCTTCAAAGGCCGCTCGTTACTGCTCGCGCTGATTGATTTACCATTCGCGGTTTCACCCGTCATCGCTGGCTTGGTGTTTGTGCTGTTGTTTGGAGCGAAAGGTTGGTTCGGTCCGTGGCTATCAGAACACGATATCAAAATCATCTTCGCGTTTCCTGGAATTATCATCGCAACGATTTTCATCACGTTTCCCTTCGTTGCTCGTGAATTAATTCCGCTGATGGAAAGCCAAGGCAGCGATCAAGAAGAGGCTGCTGTCACACTCGGCGCGCGTGGCTGGCAGATTTTCTGGCGTGTGACCTTGCCTAATATCAAATGGGGTTTGCTCTATGGCGTGCTGCTTTGCAATGCCCGTGCAATGGGTGAATTCGGCGCGGTATCGGTGGTATCCGGTCACATCCGCGGCAAGACCAACACGCTGCCACTGCACATCGAAGTGCTCTACAACGAATACCAATTCAGCACCGCGTTTGCCTGCGCCACGTTGCTCGCCTTGCTCGCACTGTTGACTCTCGGAATCAAAAGCGTCGTCGAACAGATCTCCGGCCACTCAGCATCAACCAAACATTAATTTCAGTTTTTCAGCGTTTCGAAATTTCAGCTTTTACTTTTTATGTCTATCTCCATCCAATCCATCCGTAAGACTTTCGGTTCCTACACCGCACTGGAAGATATTTCCCTAGAAATTCCCAACGGTTCGCTGACCGCACTGTTAGGTCCTTCTGGATCAGGAAAAACCACGCTGCTCCGCATTGTTGCGGGTCTAGAGTTCGCCGATCCCGGTTCAGGAAAAATTCTTTTTCATGGCGAAGACGTCAGTGAAGTCACCGCTGGAAAACGCGGAGTGGGTTTTGTGTTTCAGCACTATGCGTTGTTTCGCCACATGACGGTCGCAGATAATATCGCCTTCGGACTCAGTGTGCTGCCGGGTGGAAAACGCCCTTCGAAGAATGAGATCCGTGACCGTGTCACGGAGTTGCTCGGCCTAGTCAAACTTGAAGGCTTGGACAAACGCCGCCCGCACGAGCTTTCCGGTGGCCAACGCCAACGCGTCGCACTCGCTCGCGCACTTGCGATCCGACCCAAAGTTCTTCTGTTAGACGAACCGTTCGGAGCACTCGACGCACAAGTCCGCAAAGACCTACGTCGTTGGCTTAGGCAGTTTCATGATGAAATTGGCCTCACCACGATCTTCGTCACTCACGACCAAGAAGAAGCTCTCGAGCTTGCCGATGAAGTCGTGGTGATGAGAAATGCGCGTATCGAGCAAATCGGTGCACCGCAGGCAGTCTATGACAAACCCCGCAGCCCATTCGTTTATGAGTTTTTGGGTAATGTGAATAAGCTCACTGATCCCAGCGGCTCCCATCAATACATCCGTCCGCACGAAGTCGAAATCCACTTCGCGGCGGAATACGATCCGCTGACCGACGAACTGGGCACCATCCAACACCTCTTTTCCGCAGGCCCCGTCGCCAGTCTCAGCATCCGCCTCGATAACGGATCATTCCTGGATGTCGAAATCTCCCGGAAAACCCTCGATGAAATGTGCTTGGATCAGAAAGATAGGATCGCCGTGAAAGTCAGATCCTAGCGCGATCAGATTTCTCGCGATGTTTTCTTGATGCGCAGACGTCACGTAATAGCGTAATTCCCATGAGGATCCTTACCGAAGACGGTTTTGAAATTCACCGCGGTGTGTTTTCTGTGGATGAAATCGAGTCTTTGAGGAAAGAGTCGGATCGGGTTGCAATTGCGGCAAGTTCGGCCTGTGTTCGGAATCTGAATGTGCGTTCGGAACTTTTCCGTGAGTTGGCCAATTCACCTAAGCTCCGGGAAATTTTCCCTAGTGAGCCACTCTTAACGGTTCGCTCCTTATTGTTTGATAAAACGCCACAAGAGAACTGGCCGGTGGCTTGGCATCAGGATCTCACCATTGCCACGAAAGCAGAAATTCTCTGCGAAGGCTACGGGCCATGGAGCGTGAAAGACGGTGTTCCGCATGCTCATGCCCCGACTGAATTGCTGGAGCAAATGGTAACTGCGAGGATTCATTTGGATCCAACTGACGAGGAGAATGGAGCTTTGAGGGTCGTAGCTGGCTCGCATCGTCTCGGAAAAATCCCGACTCCCTCCATCCCAGATCTAGTGGAAAAGTCATCATTTGCCTGCATTTGCGAGCCGGGAGATGTTCTGCTGATGTCGCCTTTGTTGTTACATTCCTCTCACCGAAGCATCAAACCCAACCGGCGGCGCATCCTACATTTTGAATTCGCACCACCTACTGCCCTCGATCCACGTCTCAAATGGCATGAATCACGAATTTAGCTTTTTTTCGTAACCCCCTTCATTCGTGCCTTGGCGGTTCAAATTTCACATCCTATCTTCGCCCCACACCAGCCACTCTTCCACTGATCATTTACCCCGAAAAAGTCGGGGCTGCTAACTTACTTGTCCGCCATAGCTTTAGCGAAGGAGGATCACTTTCAACTTCTCTTCCCATGTCCGACACTCCCAAATCCGATTTCATCCGAGACATCATCACCGATGATCTGTCTTCCGGAAAGCATTCCACCACGATCACTCGTTTCCCGCCGGAGCCAAACGGCTATCTCCACCTCGGACACGCAAAATCGATCTGCTTGAATTTTGGTATCGCTCAAGAACATCCCGGAGCGAAGTGCCACCTGCGTTTCGATGATACGAATCCGGAAAAAGAAGAAACCGAATACGTCGAGTCGATTAAAGCCGATGTGAAATGGCTTGGGTTCGATTGGGGAAGCGATCTGTATTTCGCGAGCGATTATTTTGAGTTCTTTTACGACTGCGCGGTTCATCTGATCAAAAACGGCCTCGCCTACGTCGATGAGGAAAGCCCTGAGGAAATCAAACTCCATCGCGGCAATGTCCAGACACCCGGAACTCCATCGAAATTCCGCGAGCGTTCGATAGAGGAAAATCTTGAGTTATTCGCTGCGATGCGCGCCGGAAAATTCAAAGAAGGCGAAGCGGTATTGCGTGCAAAAATCGGCCTGACTTCTTCCAACATGAACATGCGCGATCCCGTGCTTTATCGCATCATGCACGCGCATCATCACAACACCGGCGATGCATGGTGCATTTACCCGATGTATGATTTCGCGCATCCGCTGGAAGACGCGCTTGAGCACATCACGCATTCACTTTGTACTTTGGAGTTTGAGAATCATCGCCCGCTTTACAATTGGTTCATGGATAACTGCCCAGTTCCATCCAAGCCACGCCAGATCGAGTTCGCTCGGCTGAGTCTGACCTACACGATCATGAGCAAGCGCAAGCTGCTCCAACTCGTCAACGAAGGTCACGTCACTGGCTGGGATGATCCTCGTTTACCGACTATTTCTGGTATTCGTCGTCGTGGCTATCCCGCTGCTGCGGTTCGTCATTTCTGTAAACGCATCGGCATCACTAAATACAACGGCACCACCGATGTCGCCCTGCTTGAATACGACATCCGAGATCATCTCAACTCCTCCGCACCGCGCCGCATGGCAGTTCTGGATCCATTGAAAGTGATCATCGAAAATTTCTCCGAAGAACCTACGGCAAGCCTAGTAGTTTCCAATCACCCGCAAGACGAATCCTTTGGCGAACGCGAAGTCTCATTCTCTCCTGAAATTTTCATCGAACGGGAAGACTTCCAAGAAGTTCCCGAGAAGAAATTTTTCCGCCTCGGCCCAGATCGATACGTCCGCCTGCGCGGCGGTCCTATCATCCAATGCACCGGCTTCGATAAAGATGTGGCGGGGGAGATCACCCAAGTCCGCGTGAAAATTCTTCCCGACACCACCGGCAAAGACTCGCCCGAAGGCGTTGTCTGCAAAGCCGCGATCCATTGGGTCGATGCCACAACCGCCGTCGATGCGGAAGTCCGCCTCTACGATAGACTTTTCACTGTGGAAGATCCCGATGCAGCGGAAGGTGGATTCCTTTCCGTGCTCAATCCGGATTCCGTGAAAACCATCTCCGCAAAAATCGAAGCTTCATTGCTTCACGAACCCGCCGATTACTCCTGCCAGTTCGAGCGCAACGGCTATTTCATCACCGATACCAAGGACCACATTCCTGGTCAAAAGGCCGTTTTCAACCGCACGGTCGCGCTTAAAGATTCGTGGGGAAAAGGACGCTAGTGTAAGTAAGACAAGAGTTCTATTTACTAAAATGAGTATCAATCAACTATGGTCCGATCTCGAAGCTTGGCTATCGATACATTGCAAAGAACTCGATGGCGCCTTCCGTCCGGGGGCTTCTCCAAACAAGATAGAGGCGGTCGAGCGGATGTTGGGAGTCACTTTTCCCGATGATGTCAGGCAATTTTATCTCTGCCACGATGGGCAGTACGATAAGCCACCCTATTTATTCAACGGGTTTCAGTTCCTTTCATTGGATATGATGGCTTCCGAGTGGTCCTGCTGGCAGGAACTTGATGCGGATCCGCATCATTACGCGTTGGATTATATTCCCGTTCCGGAAATCAAACCGATCTGGTGGAGTTCCAAATGGGTGCCTTTTACCGCAGACGGATGTGGCAACTGCCAATGCATCGATCTCGATCCCAATCAAGCGGGTAAAAGCGGTCAGATCATCACGATGTGGCTTTCTGAAACTTCCAGATGTCTTGAGTCATTTTCTCTCGCAGAATGGTTTGAAAGATTTGTGAGCCGGGTGCTGAACCATGAATTTCATTACGACGAAAACAGAAATGAATTTGCTGAAAAAGAGAATGATCCGTGATCTTTTATAGCCCGGAGCTTGAAATCCTTATTTTTCATGAAACAAGAAATGACTTACACCTGCCCCTTCTGCGACCGCGAGGTTCGCGTGGGCGCACCGTGTGGAGGTTGCTCAAAAAAACAAAAGCCCGCGCCAACGAAAGCAAAACGTTCATGGAAACAGGACAAAATGTACGATGGCCTGGACCTGCCGGATGAAGATTTCGATTACGATGAATTCGTCGCGAAAGAATTCGGTCACATGCCACACAAAAAGATTGGAGTGAAATGGTATTGGTGGGTGCTTGGCGTTGCGCTACTCGTGCTTATGGGGTCATATGCATTCTTTATCTTGTAAGCCAACCGCGCCCAGTAAACTTGGCGAAGTGAGATCGAGTGATATGCTCGCGTCCATGAAACATCGAGGAAAGTTGAATTCGTAAAGGATTTCCAAGCGAAGATGATAGAACTAGGGCGCTGATGTGATCTCTTATCCTTGAGGGCATGCAGCATGGCAAGCGTTCGCCGGAGCATAGCAAACAGATCAAAGATGATATCGATCGGTTTCTGGTTTCCTTGGGCTATATGAAATCAGAGAAATGATTTCAAATCAGCACCAGCGCGAGGGCGATCACCATTAGGATCGCTCCGGTCAGTTGTCTTGCTCCAAGGGGCTCTTTGCAGCGATTGACAATCATCCAAACAAAAATCACCGCCATCACTCCGCGCGTGCTGTAGGCGATGTTGCTGAGCGCTGGTTTACTAAACCAACTGAATGCAAGATTAACGAGCAAGGATTGCACACCAAGCGTGATTCCTGCGCCAAGCACAGGTAATGCCGTTTCGGATTTTCCAAAGGTCTCCTGCACATCCCGCCAGCGCAGCGCTAGCATGCCAATTGATAGTAGGGCAGAAGTGGCCATCATGATCATTAACCATCTTGCTCCTCCTGTTTCAAAACTTTTCCAACCTGTTAGAAAATCATTGGTCGCGAAAAAAATGCACGCCAGCAGAGTCAACCAAAGCGTCATACGGTTTGCTTTGAAGCGCTCAACTGTCGCTCCCGTGACGAGATAAACCGCCAACGTAGCAAGAACTGCTCCGCCTATCAATCCAGGTCCCGCCTTCTCCAAACCGACGCTCGCAGAGAGTAGGGCCACCATCAGCACCTTGAAGCCCAGCGCCGAGGAATGCACCACGAGATCGCCATGACGCACAGACTGGATGGAAAACCATTGCCCCCAGAAAAACAGGAAGCCGTTGAAAATCGCCAGGGCATCATAGCGCTGAAAAGGTGCGCTGAAATTGGGGTTCAGATAGAGAGCGAAAATCACAAAGGTCAGCAAGTTCGCGCAACCCAACATGACTGGAAGCCGTGCGCCCAAGCGAGAGGCGCGCTGCACCATCACTCCAAGAATCGGATGCAACGCCGCACCAATCAAAGGCAAACCTATCGCTCCAAACTGTGCATCCACGCACTTTGGCTAGACCCTACTCGCCCTACGGTCAACCTTTGCCTGCGTATGATTCGTTTATTTGTAAACTAATCAGTCTGCAATTTCTGACCCGCTTCAATGAGTCTGAGCTTTAGCTTTTCGTAATCCAGATCTTGTACAGGGATTTTTTCCTCGATGGCCATGCTGGCGGCGATGCCTGCGCTTTGGCCGAGGATCATGAATACGGGTTCCATTCGTATCGATCCGTAGGCAACATGCGTTGAGGAAAGGCAGACTGGAACTAACAGATTTGTGCACTCATTTTTTTTAGGGACAATAGAGCGGTAGGAAATGGGATAGGCGTTTGGACATTTCAGTCCAAATGCGCCCTCGTTTCTGACGACGTCTTTACCGTTTTCTTTTACAACGGTGCGCATGCAGGGATGGGAATCCATATGGTAGGAGCCGAGACCCACCGAATCTGGTGCGGAGGTTTTTGTTTCGCAGTCATTTTGGGTCATGACGTAATCGGAGACCATGCGCCGGCCCTCACGGACATAAAGATGGTGCGGCCAATGTCCGGTCTCTTTGAATTCATCGGGGCATAGGCCGAATGTGTTCACGCGTTTCCGAAGTTCTTCAGGGACTTGAGGATCGTTCGCGAGGAAATACATATAGCCTTGTTGGTAGCTTACGTGCTCTTGGAAAAGTTTTTCGCGGAGTTGATAGAGTTCGTTGAGTGGAATGCTGAGTCCTCGGCGAGGTGTTGGGAGTTTTCCAAAAGATACCGGATCAAATGTTCCGTCCGGCCAGCGATTACTACCATTGACCAGATTGGAGGACATGCTGCCGGCGTTGTTGCTATCGCCATTGCGGAACTGAACAGGTCCATCGGTCATGGGTGCGGTGGTGTAATCTAGGGTCCATTTAATGTCAGGACTTGAGTTCATGAATCGCGCCAACAAGGCGTAGCGTCCCGCATCGTAATCCTTCGGTTTCGTAAACGGAACTTTGTCTTCTTTGTTAGAAAGACGCATTCTGAAATTGTAAGCCTGTACTCGGTAATCTCCTTCGCCGGGTTTACCGTAGGGATCTGCGGAAATTCCGGGCAGTAGTCCGGATTTTGAATCGTCCGGAATAACATAGGGGCTTACCGGTAATCCACAGAACTGATAAACGGTTTGCCATGAAACATTCTGCCATTGGCCGTTGAGCGGTTCACCATAAGCGGCTACAGGCTCCCGCCCGACCCGATATGAAACGTTTGCCGCCGCAAGCAGATCGCCTTCGTAGGTGGAATCGATAAACACGGATGCTTTGATCGTTTTACTCGTTTCCAAAGTGATGGAATCGATGCGTCCGTCTTTCATTTCGACTGACTTTAAAAAACTACCATAGATGACTGAGACTCCCGCTTCATCGAGCATCTTGCGATAAAGCGTCTCTGCTTCAGATGGGCTGTAATCCACAAGCTTTCCAAGCTTTTCATAAAACTCATTGGCTAGGCCGCCGATAGATTTTTTTTTACCAAGGTCGGTGGCGGTTAAGCCTCCGGAGGTCATTCCTCCGACGTGTTGGTTATGGGAGATGAGAATGACTTTTCGTTCTGATTTCGCTGCTTGAACAGCTGCAGTAACTCCAGCTGGTGTGCCGCCGTATATGGCGATATCGCAGGCGATCGTCTCAGGCTTTCCAGCTTTAGTCGGTTGATAGTAATGAAGCTTACTTTCGGATGTGGTATCTGCCTGCGATAGATGCGCAGATATAGCGACAGTCATCGTAACGAAGGCAAAAAATGGTCGGTAATGGTCGGTCAAGATTTTCAAGATCTGATGAAATGATAGGTGAGATTATATAATGCGGCTTACATACAGCCAACTTCATCTGGATTCTATCATCATGAAGTCGGTATGAATCGTTGATGTCGACTTATAGGTTTCATTTTTATACTGGATTTTCTGTATTCTTTTCGGTCACAGAATGGGTTTAAAGGGAGCCTAGACATATGGGTGATGTTGGATATTACATAAAGCATCGCCGCGAGGTGAAAGGATTGTTTCGGTTAACGGAGCATCCAAGACAGATTTCCGATTGCGCCCCGTTTCCCGGGGGGGATAAAATGGCCAATGCAAATTGGCCGGGACGGGGCGCAATTCGGCATTCTGATTTTACAACTCACCCACTTTGGTGAGTTTTTTTGTGTCGATCAGCCAAGAGTGCAATCTGCTTTGTTTTCTTTTGGGTAACAGATTTTAAAGATCGATCGCTAGTCGAAAGCTAAATTTTGGGTGAAATATTCCCTTGTGCGAAAGCAAGTCGGGTTTATGTTGAGATGTCTCTCAGGATTAAAATCCGCAAAAAATTTCGAATTGTGCCCCGTTTCCCGGGGGGGATATAAGCCACGCAAGTGGTGGAGCGGGGCGCAATTCGACTCTATTGATCAATGGATCAGAGAGGATTTCATGTCAGGAATTTCCTGATGTATGAATACGTAGGTGACAGCGGGCGGGTGATGTGGGAAGAGTCTTTCCGTGGTCGTTTAGGATGCGCCCGTTTATTTTTCATTACGGATTTATATGTTCACTGGTCTCGTCGAATCATTGGGAAATGTTGCGTCACTTGAAAATCGTGGTGAACAGGCGTGGTTGAGCATATCGATTCCATTTGCGTCGGAGTTGCAGCTTGGTGATTCGGTAGCTGTGAACGGCTGTTGCTTGACGGTGGCGGAGCTTGGCGAGGAATGCGTAAGGTTTGATGTATTGGCACAAACGTTGCGGGTTACTTCTTTAGGAAGACTTGAAGGGGGATCCGTTGTGAATCTAGAGCGCGCTCTGCGGGTAGGAGATCGTTTGGGTGGGCATTTTGTGCAGGGTCATGTCGATGCGGTGGGAGAAATTCTTTCGATCTCAGTAAATGGCCAGGATCATGTTTTGGAAGTTTCTTTGCCACCTGCAATTGAGCGTTTGTGTGTGGACAAAGGATCGATCTCGATTGATGGAATTTCCCTAACGATTGCGGAGTTAAAAAGCGCGTCAGCCGTTTTCTGGATCACGCCGCATACCTTTTCTCATACGAATCTGATCGCCGCTAAAGTTGGCGATACCGTGAATTTAGAGGCTGATATGTTAGCGAAGCATGTCGCTGCGCTGATGGCGAAATCTTAACTCTCTACTCTTAGCTTCAGGTTCTCCGCTTATAAATCTTTTACGCATCGGAAGCCCGTATGGCTGGAGGGGGAGTCTTCTTCTACCGAGTGCCGCGCTGCGGGACGGTAGCGCATGCAATAAGAGATGTGGCATAGAAACGAACCGCCCTTGGTGGTGTGATTGGCCGCGCCGTGACCTTTACGACCGCTAGTACGATTGATCCAGGTTTTCGGTCCTTTGGGATCGCATGATTCACATTTGCTTGGGTATTCGGGATCGTAAAAATCCGAGCAGATTTCCCATGCATTTCCCGCCATATCGTAGAGACCGTAGCCGTTAGGTTCGTAGGATTTTACGGGAGAAGAACCGATGAATCCATCATCACCGCTGTCTTTGGTTGGGAATGTGCCATGAAATGTATTAGCCATCCATTTATCGCCGGGCTTGAGTTCGTCGCCCCAGGCATACATTTTTCCAACCAATCCGCCTCGTGAGGCGAATTCCCATTCGGCTTCTGTAGGTAAACGTTTCCCCGCCCATTTTGCGTAAGCGGAAGCATCTTCAAAATTCACGCATACAACCGGATGATTGCCCTTTTTGGAAATATCCGTTCCCTCGCCGAGAGGATGACGCCAATTCGCGGCCGTGTCCCAGCGCCACCATGTTAAAGCCGAACTTGGCTCATCTAAACTTCCGGTGAATTCCTTGGGAGGATCGAAAACGATAGAGCCTTGATTGAAAGGAAACTTTGGCAAGTGAGCGCGGGCTTCTGCGGGGAAATCCTCGATCTTCGCTTCACGTTCGGCATAGGTGACGTAGCCCGTCGCTTTGACAAAAGCTGCAAACTGATCATTCGTTACCTCGGTTTCATCCATCCAGAAACCTGTGACTTGGATCTTTCTGATCGGAGCTTCTTCGGGAAAACGTTTGGTGCCGTATGGAGTCTCAAATTCGCCCTTGGAACCCATCGTCGTTTCTCCTCCTGAAATTTTCAGCATCCCGTCTTTCTTCTCAAATGTGGATGCTGTGGATTTTTCCGATTTTCCGCAGGAAGAAAAAATAACGACGGAAGTGAGGATGAAAAAATTGCGTAGAAGGTTCACGGCAGAAATCTACGTCTTCGGGTGATTCTTTTCATCATAAAAAACTGCTAAAAGCTTTGGCTTCCTCTCGGTCGAGAAAAATGGCTAATCTCTCGGCAAGCGATGAAAGCAAGACTTACCAAAGATTTCCGATTCGAGGCCGCACACACACTGCCGAGTTTGCCGGAGGACCACAAATGCCGTCAAATGCACGGCCACAGCTTCAAAGTGGAAATTTCCATTGAGGGCGAGGTAGATCCCACCATTGGTTGGATCTACGACCATAAACTCATTTCAAATGCGATGAATCCGTTGCTCGAACAGCTCGATCATGCCTATTTGAATGACATCGAAGGCTTGGAAAGCCCGACGATTGAGATCATGGCAGGATGGTTTTGGAAGAAACTAGCACCCCAGCTACCAGGCCTTGCGGAGATCGTTATTTTCGAAACCCCCACCGCCCGTTGTTCGTTTAAAGGTGAGTTTTAGGAGCGGAGAGCAAGGAGCGGAGAGCATGGAGCGTGGAGCAGAGAGAAGCAGCTAGCGCCTTAGTGTTTTAAGGAAAAATCCCTCATACGAGAAATAGTCTTGCGCTGTAGCGCGGCTTATATCAATTTCCCCGCCCCGTAACGGGACGTAGCTCAGCCTGGTAGAGCGCCTGCTTTGGGAGCAGGATGTCGTCAGTTCGAATCTGGCCGTCCCGAC
>JANOKJ010000198.1:0-4776 GCA_031419275.1 Akkermansiaceae bacterium
GGCGCTGACGGATGAGCGGAAACGGGTGAAAGCCGTCGTCGCGGGCGGGGCTCCCTCGGATCTGACGTATTATTCAAAAGGGGATCTAATCCGCAATTTCCTCGGCGGCACGCTGCAAGAGGTGCCGGAACTTTTCCACGAAGCATCCCCCGTAAACCACGTCACCCCGTCCAGCCCGCCCTTTTTTCTCTTTCACGGCGACAAGGACACCCTCGTGAACCCCGACCACCTCCGCGAGATGGAGGTGGAATTGAAAGCCAACGGCGTGCCCCACGAGATTCATTGGATCCGGGGCAAAGGCCACATCCGCGCCTTCCTTTTCCCCGACGGAGCCATCGAGGCCGCGATCCGTTTCCTCGACAGGAATCTTTAGCATATAAAGTCTGTCCTTATGCGCTGATAAACATATAAAAGTCATGTCTCCAACGGTTGATATTCCAAAATCTCGTAATGAATCGAAAGATAGAAGCAAATTAGCAAATATGAAAATGCGTAGCCCTTTTTTAATTAAGATAAGCTTGTGTGTTATCATGCTACTTTTCGTAATCGACAGGGTTGCAAATGCTCAGAATGCAGCACCTGAAAATGGACCTCCTGAGGACGTAGTGCCTGAGTTGACACCTGACGAAGAAGTGCCTTGGGAAGAAGTAACCAAGAAAAAAATGCCAGAGGGAGCAACGCCAGAGGTAGTAGTGCCTGCGGCAGTAGTGCCCGAGGAAGTGAATGTGGCCGGAGAGTATATCGTTCCCAACGAACACAAGATGGCTGTGATGCTTGTAGTTGGAACTTCGGGAGACTCAAAAAGCAGTGCTTCCGGTTTCGCGTGTAAATTCAAAAATCGAGAATGTATAGCAACGAACCTAAATGTCATAGAGGACACAACAGCTATCACAGTCACTTCTCTGTCTGGTAAT
Source organism: Akkermansiaceae bacterium (assembly GCA_031419275.1). Taxonomy (GTDB): domain Bacteria; phylum Verrucomicrobiota; class Verrucomicrobiia; order Verrucomicrobiales; family Akkermansiaceae; genus Luteolibacter. The sequence goes on from JANOKJ010000198.1 coordinate 915, forward strand.
CCCATAGGATTATCAGATCAAATGTTTGTTTCTGAAGGTGCTGATATCTGTTTATTAGCCATTAAAGGTAGCTTTGCTGAATTAGGAATCGTTCCCTTTGAATTCATGGATGATGTGCTTAAAGGCTCCAAATTAGGAGATGAAGTTATTTGTTTAGGGAATAGTCCCAGTGATGGCGTCATAACTACGTTAAAAGGTAAGATCAAAACTCTTGGTCAGTCATCAGTTCAAACTGATGCGACTACTGTAAATGGGAGCAGTGGCGGCCCCATGATTCATCGAGAATCAGGTAAAGTCATAGGTCTCGTCGCTCAGGCTGGAGAGATATCTTGCTTTGGTCATCGGGTTGATGCGGTCAAAAAATGGAAGAGCATAACATTCTCGGAATTTAAAAAATCAAGTTTACTGATAGCAAATGCTAGAGGAAATCTGGATATTGTTTACAATTTTCTAACTGATAAACCTGGCTGGAGAAATGATAAATCCCTAGCTACTACATGGGATACTTATGAAAAATTTCTAGAGGAAAAAGTTACTAAACCTACTAAGGAAGCAGATCGTAAAAATACTAAGGAAGCAGATGGTAAAACGACTAAGAAAATTGAAGTTCTCGAAGAGGTTGACGAATTCGCATCTTTTACAGCCAGGATCTCTCGAATGAAAGCCAAAGGCGTTTCGCAAGGCGATTATGATAAAGCCAGACTCTCGGTTATCAAGGCTCTCGACTGGAAAATACAAGCAACCCAGGACGTAATTAAAAAATCAACCCCAATAGGCCCCAGACAAATCCAAGCGATCAATGAACTGAAATCTGACACTCAGCAATTAGCTGATGCGATTGGGAAATTGTAGTTTTCCCCTTAGTCGACCACCAAACGCCTCAGCATGGATTGTGTGTCACTTTGTCTTTGGTAGGGTCATTTTGATAAAATGACCGTTGTCGAATAGGATTTCAAAGGACAGCACACTCACTGGACTGTCCAGAGCGAAGCGGAGTCAAAGCAGAGCGAGTTGTGGCGAGCAATTTTACTTATGGCGAAGCCGAAATGGCTTGGACGGAATGAAGTGAAGTCAAAGTGGATGGCTTTGTGGGACATGAGCGAGGGTTGGATTTTTTAAGATATCAGGTCTGTACCGATGCGCTAACTATTATCTGGATTCAGCACCAACGAGAATGATAGATTGATGGCATGTTACGAATTTCCACATGCCTGCTGCTGACTTGCGGATTTCTCTTCGGACAAGAGGTCAGAAAGCCGGATTTCCAAGGATTGGAAAAATCCTATCCGAATGATCACAGTGGTCTCCTCGCTAAGACCATCGCAGTCTTTTCACTACCACCGGAGCGCACGGCGGAACGGCAGGAAATGCTGACCCGGCTCAACAAGGAGGGGGAATTCCCGCGATGGGCGAGTATGGCGGCCAATCAGCTCGAAAGACAGCCGGGAAATGCGGAGGTGGTCCTCGATTTTTACGAGAACATCGCCCTTTGGTTGGAACAATCGGATCTACTCGATCTCAAGGATGCGAACCTGAGTTGGGTGACTTCCGGTTCGCTTCGGTTTTTCGGTAGTATGAACAACCTCCCGGATCTCTGCAAAGGCGACTGGCGCAAAGCCGCGGCTGAGTGGGAGGAATACGAGAAAGGGAGCATCCAACTCGCCGAAAGAAGATTCACGGTGGCACGCCGTCTGGCGCTCGCCCTTTTTCGCTCACCAACTACAGTGGAAGAGGGTTTCAGGCTTCTTTCAGCAGCGGGCGGATTGGACGTCCCAAAGGCGGAAATGGACAGCGCCGCGAGGACTGCATTGGCCGTCACCAGCGACCGTCTGCTATCACTCAACTCTGGCGACACCTGCTTCCAACTTCACTACAAGGGCGGCGGATCCGGAGGGGGGCAACTGGGGAAGTATTCCTCCGCCAGATGGCTGGCGGCGCGGCTCGCCGTTGAACCCGCCGATAAGGTAATCCCCCTTTCATGGCTCGCGAAGCTGCGGGAAACCGATCCCGGCAGGGCGGAATTGATCGCAGCCCTGCGTGAGCGGTGCGGATGGGCCCGGCTCGAAGAACTTTGGCCAAAGGACTGGGAAAGCATCGAAAATCTCGGGCCGGTGACGGCGATGTTGTTGAGTGAAATTTTCGCCAATGCCACTGCCAGCCCCGGTAGCGAAGCGTTTTTCGTCAGCAAGCTCGGCTCATTCCCCACGATCCGGCCTCAGAATTCGCCCTTCGACAACGCCCCTATCATGCTGCTCATCCGTGGTGCACTGCTGGCCGCCGCCACCAGCAATGAACCCACCACGCGGGAAAATCTCTGCCGCCTGGTCGGTAGGATCGTCTATGGCGGTGTCGTGTCCCCAGATGCATCCCTTGATCCGGACGGAGCGATCAATTATGGAGGCATATTCATCATGGGGACCGCTCTCATGGAATGGCCATCGGCAGACCGGGCCGCCTCACTCCGGCTTATCGCCACGCTCCACCGCCTGCGGGTTCCGTTCGGAGGATCGACTTATGCATTGACGGACATGTTTCCCGGCAAGCCTCCTCTCACTTATGAGAATGCCGACAGGCTACTTGAATCGGGCGGATGGCTGACTGACGCGCATAACTGGAACCCTCCCCGGGTCATCATGCTCGACTACCGCCTTGATTCAATGAAAAGGAAGCGGCTGCTGGGCCGCGAGGAGCTGCTTGGACGGATCTTGGTGGATCATCCGGATTTCGACATTCGCGGTTACGCTGAGCATCTCAAGAAGAGGGAAAAAGGACGCTTCGGCGCCCTGCTTTTCGCATCCCAACTGGTGCCGGAAAACGAGCGGGACGCTCTGATTCTTAGTGCTTTTTCAGAAATGGAGGAAGGATGGGCGAAGAACCCAAACTCCCCGCAGCCCCCATTCTCACTCATCACCGACATGCTGGCGCCGGAATCCGCAGCTAAACTTCCCGCTTTCCTGCGTGCCCAACACTAGCGCTGCCTGAAATTTAGCAATTCGATGCCGCGATGACGATCAGTTAGAGTGTCACACCCATGGTCAGACTTGTTGTCCTGCTTTTCCTTAGGATTCGCTGAACTGCTTAGCACATAAGGTCTTGTCCCTAGGCGCTAGCTTCAAGCAAGAGAAACAAGGAAGCGTCCATCTCCAATTCGCCCGTGGAGATCTAAGATAGGTGACGCAATTGATTCATATGCGATATCTCGCGCTAGAATTTGACCTCCTGCGATCTCGATCTCGCATATCCATTTGCCGTTCGGATACTCTCGTTCTGTGCGATACAATACATGTTCGATTCCGCTGAACTTCTCCCTCTTGGTAACTTCCGCAGATTCAATCAGCTGGATCGCTTCGAGAGTGGGTAAACCAAGACGGACTCTATCAAACTCCTCTGGGCGTTCAGGTCTCCGTCTGAGCTGCTTGGGCACGTCGAGCCAACATATCAACCAGTAGAGAAGCACGAATACGAAATAGCTCGCGATCCAGATGAGAAAATTCTTAACGCTCAATTCTTGCGTGAATGTGAAACCAGCGATGATGAGGAACGCTAGCGTGGTGCCGACGTATATCAGTGTATGTCGCTGCTTGCGTTGCATCATCTTCTTTTTACCTAACGTAAAAGCGCATGCACCACTACCAGCGGCGGCGCACGTCGATCACGGGGTTTGGGTTGTAATTGCGGTAAATCATCGAAACTGAACGGCTGGTAGGGGTTGTCACGGCGCGACTTGTTGAACAGAGCCGCTTTGCGGCGATGTTCTTATGCGGGGTTGAAAGGGGTGAAGCGAGAGGTCACTCTCTTCGGTACCATGCAAAAAAAACAACACACTCACTTCGTCTCCTTGGTATCAGGATTACAGCCGTTA
>JANOKJ010000199.1:0-19318 GCA_031419275.1 Akkermansiaceae bacterium
TTCTCACCAGTCTACAAACTCCGTCCCGGCGATATCCAAGTCTGGCTGTTGAAATCGCCTGTTAGCAAACTTGAGGATATTCCCCAAGGATCTCCGAGCGTCATGGTGGGTGAAGCCATGAAGGATCTTTATCTGATCATCATCAATGACCCGGCCAATAGCGTGCTGCCTTTGCGAATGCAAATGGTGAACGCGAACTACGACAAGATCGGCCTCGGGGAAATGCTCTGGATCAACCTGACCCAAAAGCATATCGCGGGCAAGATAGGCAAATCTTCACTCAAGCTCGCGCCGAACGCCACTGCCTTGGTGAGTGCGCCTGCAAGCTCACCCGAGGACTATCCAGTGGAAATTTATTTTCGCGTCCCCGATGATGATCGCACGCATCCTTTGATAGAAAGTCAGTGGCGTCACGATCCGCGCTCCCGCTCGGTCGTTTTTGTCTTTGACGAAGGCCGACGCCGCGCGCCCAAAGTCATGTCATTCTCGGATTTCCGCATGCCTGAGAAGAAAGAGGAGGAGTGAATCCGCCGGAGGCTCTGAACTGCTGCGATTTTTCGCAGCTCTTTGGCTTGGCTTGATGTTAGATATATAGAGTTAGCGCGGATCAATTAAAATCCCATGATCGCGTTGATCTCTTTACGTTTCTGTGCCGCGATTTTGGACTCGTAGGAGCCGAGGTCATCGGCGTCGGGATCGATGAGGTGGAGCTTGTCTTGAGGCAGCCAATATTTTTCCCCCGCGTGATACGGAGGCAAGGTCAGGCAGAGCGCGACGATGGCAAGCGGGTAGGCGGGAATCACAGCGATGGCGGTCGCGGTTTGAATGAGGCGCGAACGGGCGCTGCCTAAAATGATTCGCAGACCGTTAAAGAACACGAAACCCAACCAACCGACCAACGGAGCAGCGAGTCCGATTTGGGTCATCTTGTTTAGATTGAATTTCACCAACACCGGATAAGCGACGATGGCATAGACCAGCATGACTGCAATCACCGGCAGGGATAACAGATCCCAACGCGAGCCGAATTGGAAAGCGGCGGCCCGACGCGTCAGGCACCAACGCGTGACGATGGCAGGCGCTAACAACAAAGTGAGTAACAACGCACTGAGATGCAGCCCCGGAAATACGAAGAGGAAATGACTGGAACCATAATCCCTGCCGCTTACGGGTGAGAGTCGATTTATGTAGAGAAACACCAAGATAGGCAAAGCAACGCCCAAGCTGAAAATACAGATCCAATCGGAAAGTTTGAGCAAACAGGCGATGCGCTTGGCTGTTTGACGAACGGCTTTTGGCGTAAGAAATCGGAACAGAAAAACGAAAAGAGTTATTATCAAGAGAATCAATGCGACAGAGTAAATACCAAACCGACCTATGACTTCATGCTCCACAATTCGCATGGGTTTGAGATCTGAGTCGAGAAGTGGTGTAGGGTATTGAACTTGCCGATCGATTACTGGAAGCATTAGACCACTTAACATCGACCCGTGCTTCTTTATTAACAGCACTGTTTGGTCATTACGTCGCAGATCACGGAAATCGCGTTCGGCAGTGAATGCTTCTTTTTGTTTTCGATACTTTTCTGCCATCTCCGGGAGCTCCAAGCGCTCTGATGCAGCTTGAAAATTGACGGCAGAACTAGATGCTGAGACAGCATAAATCAATTCCCCAATGAAATGGATATCCTTATTATGACTCCATCCTAACAATAACGCATCACGTTGAGCTGCTAAATCAATAAATTCCTCTTTTCGCCCTTCTTTTGAAAGTTCTTCGGCGCGAGCATCCATGATGCGTGAAACTTTAATCAACGTAGATAATCCATGAGAAGAACTAGCCGCTGACTCAAGTAGAGCCAATTGATACCCAGCCAGATTATCCGTCTTGATGATACGCGCCCTGGAAACTAACATGCGAGTTACATAGCTCTCTAACTTTGGTCGCTCGCTTGCTTTTTGAATCAAATCCAGCGCCTTATCATAGGCCGCTCGATCTTTGATGATATATTCCGTCTCCGTTGGTAGATCACGAAGTTTAATACCATCGACCAATCGAGGCTTAGGCCTGGATTTTTTCGATTTCGCGCTCAACGGTTGCTTTTCAACTGACTCGCCACCCGTATCTCCTGCCGCCCAATAGAAAAAATATGAATTACTTGGGTCGATACGATTGGCGGTTTCAAGAAAATCGTCAGGTAGTTGATTCATCCCTGCGACATACTCAGCAAAGTAAGCTGGGTTACTAGGATCGCTTTCATATAGCAGTCTTTGTTGGGTTAGCTCATCAAGCTCCGGATCGCCTAACAAAAGCTGTTCTTGCTCAGTAAGCCCAGCGGGGAGAGGAGTAAACTTTGGTTCGCCATATCCATACACACTATCAAACTTGATTACCATTCGTATCGCTTCTCTATCCGAGTAAATCGCAAAACCCAACACCACCACCGCCAAAACCCAGAGTGCTATCTTACCGAGTCTTGGGAACATTTTCTTATCCCGCGCCTCTAATCGCTGCATCGCTTGCGGCACGCTTGGATGCTCGGGATCAAAAGTTTGTTCCAAAATCTGCGCCGCAGAAAGTTTCATCTCCGCATCATCCGCAAGAGGTTGCGTGATCGAATCGATAAGTGGATGAGTTTCTGGGAGCATGATGTTCTATATTACTCAAAAGTGTATTGTTTATCTCTAACTCCGACGTCTGGTGGGACGCGGTTTTGTTCAAATAGGTCGTAGCCGGTTTTGAGGTTTTTCCAGAAGTCGTAATGTTCGCTGGAGGTGGCTTTTTGCATGCGTGCCTCAGTCATGCGGAAAGGAAAAATGTGAACGCGGAAGAAGGGTTGTCCGGCATCGAGGGCGGCTTGGCAGAGGGCGTAAATCTCCTCGATTTTTTCATCTGTCATGGCGAGGCAGCCGATGGAAACATTCGACCCATGAACCATGATGTATGAGCCCGTGCGGCCGTGCGCGCGGTCGTAAGCGTTCGGGTAACCGATGTTGAAGGCGAGGTGAAATGCGCTATCGGGTTTCATGGATTGTTGGCTGGAAAAATAAAAGCCCTCGGGAACCTGGCTATCGCCTTCAAAAAATTTCGGTCCGAGTTTTCCACTAGCAGCAGCAACGGGATAGGATCGGAGAAGTTCGTATGTTCCGTTATCTGCCTGCAGAAACACTTCCAGCTCGCGCTCTTCCTTGAACGCGCGGATGAAGACCGGCGCTCCCATTTTCTTTTTTTTCTCCTTCATAAGAGTCGGTAAATCTAACAAAGCAAGGCGCTCGGCTTCCAATTCTTCCGCGGTGGGCTTTTTCTCCGGAATAAAAAAATCGCTTAAAATCGTTGGAATGTCCTTTTTCTGCGACGGCGAAATTCGTTTGTCCGGCGGGCGCGTGGGTGAATTGGGTGCTTGGGGCTTGTTCTCTTCAATGGAGGTGGGAGCATCTTTGACTTCCGAAATCTTTGGCTCAGGTTTGGAATGAAGGAACACGGGTTGATGCTGCAGCAATGCCACCCCAACAATGCCGACCACGCCTAGCGCGATCAAGATGACAAAGATTATTTTGACTCGTGACATCAGAGCTCAGTGATAAATGAATGAACGGTTTCGTTGAGCCATGCTTCGTTTTCCCATGGCACGCGGTGACCTGCGTCGGGTGCGATGGCTAAGGAGAAATTTGAGGATTGCGCAGCGGCTTCCTTTGCAATGGCGGAAAATTTTTCGTCATATTCCCCTGCAATCCAGAGCACAGGGATTTTAATTTCTGCTAGTCGATCCCATAGAATCTCCTGATTCCCAATCGACCAATCAACAAAGCTACGTGCGATTTCACGGCGACGTTGGATGAGTTTTTTATCCTCACGTTCATCGCGTAATGCGCCACCGAGAATGGGCTGGGCGTTCCATGCTGAGAGGAAATCCGCCCATGATTCGGTTAGGGCTCGCGTTGCCCAATGCGCATCCTGACTGCGGCGTTGAGCGGTTTCCTGCGGATCCCGTAGACCGGGGTTTGCGGAAATGATGACAGCAGCATCCCAAGGCCCGCCTTCTAACAAGGCATGCAGAGCGAGACGACCACCCATTGAATAACCGATCAGAATGCGGCGTTGACTCCTGGAAATTTCACCTGCGGCATCGGCGTTCAGAAGTTTCCCAAACTCCGGCATGGGTACGCTTTCACATTGGAGAAACCGCCAGAGATCAACTGCGCGAGTAGAGATCCCGTGCTTGGCAAGACCTGAGGCAAACGAGCGCCAGTCTGACGCAGAACCTACGGCACCGTGCAGACACCAGCACTCGATGGATAGAACAGCTTCGTCTGTAGCTTTCGCTGCACGCTTCGCCGCTTGAAGAAGCTCGTCGGTTTGCTTTGTGGTATGGATCACCGGGTAATCGGAATGATGGACGGACCTTTCGCAGCTTTCTCCTTCTCCTTTTGCTCTTTTTCTCTTTCCTTTGCTGCTTCGGGAGATTCGGTCATTTCTTTCGCTTTGAGAATAGCCTCCTCATATTTGGCGCGATTTTTTTCGATGATTTCATTAAACATATCTGGCCCTTTGATTGCGACCAGTGCGCCAGCAGCGATCATAGCAATGATCGGTAGACAATAGATGATGGCCAGAAACCAACCGAGCGCGCCGAGTCTTTTATGTTCTGCGTAACCTGGAGGACATGCAAACAAGCGATAGCCGAGCCAGATATTTAATATTGGAGCGAAGATTCCAAAAAACCATAGCCGTGACATGGCGAGGTTTTGTAGACGTTGCACAATCGCGAAAATGCACAACAAAACTGGTAGTAGCGCAAGGCAGCCAACGACTGTAGGGAGGATGTTTTCTGGCACTACACCGCCTAGCATTTTCGATCCGTAGAAGAGCCCCACCAACCAGATGACGGGAAAAATGTAGACGAAAAAGAAAAATCCACCGCGCCCTGTACCGTCCCATTCTTCATCATCATAGTTGTTTGAAGGCTCATCATCAAACTCGCTATCTTCGAACGCTGGCTTGGCAGCGCCTTCCTCTTTTTTCTTCTTATTGTCTTTTTGATTCTTGCTGTCCTTTTTCTCTGCACTCTCAGCGCTGGTGTTCTTTTCGAAAAGGCCATCGACTTCTCCCGCGGGAATCCAATCATCCATCCCCTCTTTCCATGCCATATCTAACCGGGGATTGATCTCATGAAATGTTACACCTTCTTTCAATTGTGTGACCGAATACGGACCAAAGCGCTCACCCTCGTGCAAAATAAACCAAATTTTTTCTTCTTCGGGTTGTTCCATGAAAACTGGTTATCAGAGAGAACTGCCGCTGTCAACTTGGTCGCGCTGATTTTACCCTGCGGTGAAATCGTCCTCGACTCCTTTCCGCATCTCATTTCTTCTCTGATAAATGATGAAATCGATTGCCGCTATCTGCCTATTTGCAATTGCCGCCTGTGCTCCAAGTGCAAATGACATACAGAACCAAGGCTGGCATACGCTGCGTTGGACCGAAAAACCCTCGTCGGACGGCGTTTCCCAATTGGCCGATCCAAAAGACCGCACGCAGTTCGATCTTGTAACAAGCTTTGATCAAGAAGCTCCTGAAACTTTTGGTAATCGTAAATCCACGCTGCGCGAAGGCGATCTAGTGGGTTACTGGATGAAAAAAGGCGAAGCACGACGCGCGATCTTCAAAGGAAATTTGAACAGCATCGGCTATCGTTTGTTGAGCTACGGCCATCTGGCGATCGTCGTGAAAGATCCCGATAACAAAAACAAGCTGCGGTTGTTCTCCAGCCAGAGTTTTAAAGGCGCGAATATCCACGAAGACATCGATACGCTAAAAGATCATAGCTGGGATTCGTATCGGTTGGATCAATGGAATCGAGTCGATAAGAAGCGCCTCTATGAATTTGTCCAAGTCGCGCAATCGAAAGCCGGACATTGGGCGGGGTATGATTTCTCAGGAATGTTTGCCCTGTGGAACTCGAATTTGAAACCCAGCCATTCCCATAAAATCGGGCGGGACTACATTTGCTCCACCATCGTCGTCGCCGCGCTATACTATTCCGGACTTGAGCTCGATGCGGTGCAGCGCGAAGGATTGTTAGATCTGGTTTCACCCAAACAGGTCGTCACCAGCAAAGGCAGGATCATCGAGTTGCCAGAGGTCAAGTTGGAGGTTAAGTGAGACAAAAAAACACCCCGCCGGAAATCGACGGGATGTTGATTGAATCAAAGAGATCTAAAGATTTAGAAGTCGATTTTCACACCGGCGGTGACTTGGTTGGATTTATAATCCGAGCTTCCGACGTGGCCGTCATAGAAGCCATAGATGCTTAAAGTTGGGGTGACTTGGACCGTTAATCCCGCGCTCAATACCGCGCGATCTCTGTCCATATCAGGTCCGTGCACAATGAAGGTTGATCCAGTGCCACCAACAAAGCTCGATTCCATGGCTTGTTTGCTATCCATGAATTCATGCTGCCATGCGAGTCTCACTTGCGGTGTGATTCTCATGCCGTTAACGTCTGCGTTATAGGCAATTTTCGCACCTAGCTCCGTGCGCAACGAATCTTGATGTTGCTCAGGGAAATGCAACGGCGCCAGGGAGCCTGTTTCCGTGAAACTATCCATCATCATGCGTGTGTAGGCGACCGAAGCCATTGGGCCGTAAGTCCAGTTACCATTTTTGATATCATAACCTGTGTTGAGCATCGCATCGATTTCCCATGCGTTGGTGCTACCTTCCGCAATACCTAACAGACCCACGCGACTTGTATCATACGAGTGATAACCGGCACCAAGAAGCGCATCTACATAGAATGACTCTTCGTAGTAGGTCGCGTAGACAGCACCTTTGAAGCTTTCAGCTTCAATCGATCCGCCATTGACGAGGCTGGCATTTGAGTCCGCATAAGAACCCATAACGCCGACGCTGAGACGATCACTAACGCGGTAGTCCGATCCTACGTTTCCGCCACGTGTATCGAAGTCATATCCGCTGGAATTGTAGTCGCCGTCAACTGTAGCAGAACCATCTGTTCCTTCGAAAAAGGCAGTCCAACGTTTGGTATCGTTCATCATCACAGTTTGTTGCTCAACCATACCGCCTTTGCTGTCGGAGGAAGTGCTCGTATACTGCTTTTGGCCGACCGAGCCCTGACGAACTCTTTCCAGATGGCGTTTGATATTTGCGTTCTGAATTTCAGCAGCAGCGAAACCCATTTGGTAAATGGCAGTCAACTCGTCGGGAGCGATGAGGTCATACATCCCTGGAAGAAGCGCCATGTCCTGAGTGATGAGGTAATCCGTCACAGCAGCGGGTGCATCTCCTGCATCAATTGAATTGGCAACCGCCGTTTGATTGGGAGTCAAATCTAGAACGGATGCAAACGCATCCTGAACCCAAGTTATGAATACATCATCGTTAAAATAATCATACGTAATGGTCGGATAAAGAAGTGTGCTACCCTGACTGTAGTTAGTGCCCTGTATTAGCGAGTCTGGGGTGTTATCAGCGAATCCGGTGCCGGTTAAACCAAGAGTGGAATCAACGATCATCTGAATGTCTCCTTCGGAAGGAGTATAGCCGTCTAGATCGTATATATCGATTCCATCGTAAAGAAACACTGTGCCACCGTTGATGTCAGCCGTGCCAGTCACGCTATACTGAGTGTTAACCGCTCCCCCGGGACCTGATAAACGGATTCTGAGCTCGCCACCAGTCTGGACGTAGTCGCCCACGTTGATTTGAAGCGGTTGTGAATTTACCGTGTCGATGGTACCGTTGTTAATGGTCAACGTTCCTGGACCAAAGGCAGAAGAGTTGCCGACATTGACAAAGCCGGTTGTATCAACTGTCGTTCCACCCGTGAAGGTATTAGCTCCTAACAACTCGGTCGTTCCCGTTCCAGTAATCAACATATCGCCGAGGCCACTGAAGATACTGGTCGCGCCCTGAGTGTTTGTGCCACTGGCAATCCATTGGATTGTTCCGTTGTTGATAACACTGTTATCAATGGTTTCTAAATCCGCAAGGTTGAGAGCTAGAGTGCCAAGCGCATCTACGGTAATTACAGATATGAGTGCAATGGAGCTCCCAGTTGCAACGCCATCTCCGAGTTGGAGAGTTCCGTCCATAACGTTTGTGGCACCGGTGTAGGTGTTGCTGCCGGTGAGGATTTGCGTGGAATCATCATCCTTCGTCAGACCGCCTGTGCCGGAGATCACGCCCGCGAAGGTTGTTGATCCAGCGGTAGTGCCGACTGTAAGCGTATTTGCATTAAGATTGATCAATGAAGATGCTGCGCCGGTAAGTGAGGCGACCGACTGAGCCGCTCCGAGATTCAGTTGCGAACCTCCCATTCCGGAATCATCCATCGTCAATTCAGTGCGAGGAGTCGGCAGTGCGCCTACGACATTGGCATTGAGGATGCCTAAGCCTGCACCCGCCGTGCTGCGAATGAAGGTTGGGCCGTTGTAGGTGTTGGCGACATTTAGATTAACGGTGACACTGTCTACGATGAGATCGGAGTCTGCCAATGCACCGCTAATGCCGACTGTGTTGATATTGATCGTGCCACCACCGGTGAGGGTGAGCGTTGTGCCATTTTTCACCAAACCGCCGGTTAAGGTCAGAACACCGCCACCAGCATTGATGGTTGCGTTTGTAGCTGCGGTGATTTGTCCAGCATAACTGCTAGTGCCGGTGTTAGTTAGAGCGCCGCCGCCCAAAACACCTGCTCCATTGATTTCGAGCGCCTCGGTAGTGCTGTAAGCGACATTGTTGAGTGCGAGGGTCGCGCCATCAGCAACCGTAGTGCCGGCAGCATTGGTGCCTAAGGCATTGTTTGAATTAACCTGCAGACTGCCAACATTGATTGCTGTGGCACCGGTGTAAGTATTGGCACCAGTGAGGGTCAATTCTTCCGTGCCTTGTTTGATTAGGCCGTTTGCGCCAGTCATGACTCCACTAATAACTAAACCGTCAGCGTTGTTGACGGTTATGGTTTGTGCTAGCACGCCAAGCTCTAGATTGCTGGCGATGGTAGTGAGACCTGCACCGCTGTTGATGGTGATCCCTGTGAATCCCCCAGTCCCTGTAATCGTCAAAGTATTGGGGCCGCCGATGGTAACTGGAATGACATCGTTAACCGTCAGGCTTGAAATCGATATGTCTGCACCGAGGACGGTATTTTGCTCTTGTGGATTGTCATTAATCGAAAATATAACATCCGCATTTATAGCGAGATTACCTTCTGGTGTATCACCCGCTACGGTGTCCGACCAGTTCTCTCCGGTCCATATATTGCTTTCTCTACCGTTCCAATAACTACCCGGACCCGCAAGTACGATACCCTCAGGTGAGGTCGAGTTAGTAAGCATCGTCAAAGCGCCGTCGAGTGCAAATAATCTACCAAGCGATACGTTGGAACCTTCTTGCATACTGATGCTCGTGCGAGCGAAAATATTGCCGACAAATTGAGAACCCGTGTTAAGCGTTGCGGAGCTGCCAACCTGCCAGAAGATGTTTTGAGTGTTACCGGCGCCGGCTCCTATCACAGTTATTGATGAACCGACTGCCGTGGTCAGCGTGCTGCTAATCTGGAATATAAATTGTGCGTTAGCATCAGATCCGGTATCAAGCACGAGATTTCCTGTTAATTGCGCGGAAGAAGTAAAATTGTAAACTCCTGCAGTAAGTGGCATACCTAAGGCTCCTAAATCCTGTCCAGTCAAGCTGGTCGCGCCACCCCTTCCCTGAAGATCGGTGTAAGCGGCGTCGGCATCAGTCCAAGCTGTCCCAGCAACCCCGTCATCGTAATAAACAGTGCCATGCACGTATCCTACGCCTGAGGAAGGGATAGCATTGATGAAACCAGTGATCGTCGGAGTACCGTAGAGAGCGATGTCTCCGTAAACGTTCGAATAGCCGGTGTTCGTCACGCCTGTAAAAGTAATAATCGCGAAATTATCAGCTGTTCCTAAATTCACCGCTTGGCCATGTGCGCTTCCTGAGAGAATGATCATCCCCAAACTAGCGATCACTGATCCAAAGGATATGCCTATTGAGTTTAGGCGGCGGGATCTTTGACTAGATCCTACGTGATGATCACCATCAATGCGTGGTTCGAATACATGGTTTAGTTTGAGTCGTTTCATAATCTGCTTTCTGTTAGAATGATCCCGCTTCGATTCGTTCGCTTCACTGCGGTCTCGGTCGGGTCGTTAGCAAGCTGTTCTAATCCGCAACGACAAACCATGGGGTGTATCCCTACTCCAAGGGATCTAACTAACAGGAATTGATTTATATAGGGTGAACACCTACCCTTAATACAAAACTACCTCGAGGATGACGGCACGATGCGCGTCTTCGTCGAGGTGGCTAATTGATTATTTCTTGTTCTACGAATTACTTGCCCATGCTTGATCAGCGGTTGATCCGGCATGCGACGAGGTATCCGATGACGCTGCTTGCGAGCATACCGATCAGAATGGTTGGATAAGGATTGTGGTGAAGGATCGCATCGACATCATTGGCTTCTTTGCCGACGCGCTTCTGGACGGTCTTGTAGAAATGGATTCCGCGATCAATCGCGGATGACAGCTCGTCACCCGCCTTCTCATAAGCGGCTTCGATGGCATCAGTTGGATTGGAAACCCAATTAGGAGTATGGATTTTAGAGGGGTTATGGTCTTTAAATAATTCTTTTACGGCATTGCTCATATTATTGTCTGGTTGATTGATAACTACGGATCGTATCTAGTTCCTTAGTACCCGCCATGGGGTGAAGTTCTACTATGGCGTTACGCCAATCCGGCATCGCGAAAACCCATCGTAAACCCCGATCAAATCGAAACCGCCGGAGGCCCTGGACTGCTGCAATCATTTGCAGCTCTTTGGGTTGGCTATATGTTATTGAGCTTCGGGAAAACACCCCGCTACCATTTCTAAAAGCTCATCCCTGAGAGCTGAGAATATGAATCCCAGCAGTCCAGAGCCTGCGACGCATTTCTAACACCTCAAACCATCATCCTCGCGCCTTCCGCAGGGCGGCTGGCGAAAATTTCCGGAGCGAAGCCGAAAGTGGCTTCGTAGGATTTCACGAGGGCGGCGGCGATGGCTTGTGCTTTAGCGGTTTCGCAGAGGGTGACGGTGGAGCCGCCAAAACCACCGCCGGTCATGCGGGCGCCGATGACGCCGCCAGCGCTGCCGATTTCAGAGGCGGTTGCAACGAGGTGATCGAGCTCCGGGCATGAGACTTCAAAATCGTCGCGGAGAGAAACGTGGCTTTCATACATCAGCCGACCCAAGAGAGAGAATTCGTTTTGTTTCAGGGCTTCAACCGCGCCAATCGTGCGGGCGATTTCACCAATCACGTGGCGGCTGCGACGATGAGTCACCTCATCCATGGTTGGTGCGACGCGCTCGAGGTCCCCATGTGTCACATCACGCCAACTAGCTTTCCCAATCGCGACGAGGCCGTCTTCCGTGCTTTTACGGCGGGCGGCGTAACCGCCATCCGAGAGTTCGTGAGAAACTTTGGTGTTAGAGACGAGAATGGTCAGCGACGGATCAGTGAACGGGACGAGTTCGACCTCTGTCGAGCGACAATCGATCAACACGAGTTGACCATCTTTTCCGAACGCCGAGGCGAACTGATCCATGATCCCGCAGGGCACGCCGGCGAAATCGTGTTCGGCTTTCTGCGCGAGCAGGGCTTTTTCACGGGTGCTGATTTGAGCGCCGGTCAGATTTTCTAACAAGGTCGCAACCGCGCATTCGAGTGCAGCGGAAGAGGAAAGTCCTGCACCGCCTGGCAGACTCGAAACAATGAACGCATCGAAGCCTGGGACATCGATCCCGCGTTTGCGGAATCCTTGCACCACACCGCGCAGGTAGTTCGACCATTTCGGATCGCCAATTTCCTGATCACCGCTAACAGAAAACGTTGTTGGTTCGATATCGAACGCTGTGGCGATGCGAGCCTCATTTGTGCCGTTGGTTGCAGCTGCGATCACGACCGCCCGCTCGATCGCAAACGGCAGCACGAAGCCATCGCAATAATCAATGTGCTCACCGATCAAGTTCACGCGCCCGGGAGCAGCAGCAACGTGTGTGGCTTCGTTTCCGAAATGCTCACGAAACGTTTCGAGAGCAAGTTGCGCGAGAGACTCGATGGGCGTGTTGGGTGAGAGCATGTAAGTAAACCAATTGGTGATGATTTACCAGAACACTGCGTAAAGAGCGATGGTTAGAACGACCACAATTCCTCCCACAATTTTGGCGCCGAATGAAGTTGTGAGTTCGATTTGATCGTTCACAGGCAGCACAACGGGCTTCTCGAGAGGTTTAAGTATGGTGACCACAATACCTATGATGATGACGATGAAGAAGCAAATCGCCATACGATCGAGGAACGCGATTTCCGAGGCATACCACCAGTCGTTGGCGACGATCCATGGACCGATCAACCATTTGAATGCCGCGTAGGCGATGATGTTGGTAACGATTCCCACAACGCCAAACCAACGCGGGGTTTTTGGAGAGAAGAAACCGAAGATGAATACTGCCAAAATACCTGGTGAGATGAATCCTTGGAACTCCTGAATGTAGGTGAAGATCGACGAAAAGTTTTTGAGGTATGGCGCAACAAGAGCGGCTAGAATCACAAAAATCACAACAAAGACTCTTCCCAGAAAGACGAGTTTGGCGGAATCCGTGACTCCGGTGAACTTCGAGTAGAGATCCATTGCAGCGATCGTTGATGCCGAGTTGAGCATGGAGGCCAATGAGCTGATAACCGCGCCGCACAAGGCCGCGAGAACAAACCATGAAATCAGCGGGTAGGGCTTGATTAGGTTTCGCACCAACACGGGAAAGGCTGAATCGTAATCATAACCTTTGAGCATGCCTACGGGCACGAGCGCTTTGTCCTTCGCGACGCCTGAGTCGGCCTTATCATTGATGATTTGAGCGGCTTGCTCCGGCGTGGCATCAGCGGGAATACTCACTTCTCCACCAACGATTTTCACGTTAACTTCCATAACTTTCGCGGCCTCTGCCGGATAGAGTTTTACGAAATCCGCATCGACTTTATAAAGCTCTGATGCGCCATGTATCGCAATAAGCTCTTCGTTGCCCTTAACCGCACCCGCGTTGAGATCTTTGGAGAAAAGGTTGAATGCGAGGATTCCGGGAATCACCACCACGAAAGGAATGATAAGCTTGAGGAAGGCTGCGAAAACGATGCCTTTTTGACCTTCAGCGAGCGACTTGGAGCCCAAGGTGCGCTGGACGATGTATTGGTTGAGCCCCCAATAGAAAAGGTTAGGAATCCAAAGGCCGATCAACAAGGCGGTCCATGGGATTTCTTTGTCTTCTTTCGGGCGCACCATATGCATTTTCCCGCCTGATAGATTGGCTCCATTGGACACAACAGCTTCACCATCTTTGCCATCGTTTAGCAGCATCAGACGCTCCCATGCGCCTGCTTTTTCCAGATCTTCCACGGTTGCATTCGAGTTGATCACTTTGGTCTGAATGAGCTCGGATGCCGGGCGATCGCCCAATTCAGCCATCGCAAACCATAAAACCACCAGACCACCAAGAATGAGAGCGGCGCCCCAGATAAGATCGGTCCATGCACATGCTTTCAGCCCACCCACAAACACATAGAGAGCGGAGAAAATGGCGATGAGCCAGCACATGGCAGTGAGGCTGTTCAGGACTGGGACATCATTGTAATATTCAGAGATGAACTTCGCTCCGGAGTAAATCACCGATGAGGTCGCAACAAAAACCAAAGTGATAATAGCTGGAATCGCCATGGCAAGACGAGCGACGCCATTGAAACGATATTCGAGAAATTCCGGAATGGTGTAGAGACCGGCCTTTAAAAAACGAGGAAGGAACCAGAAAGCCACGAAGACCAATGTCACGGCGGCGATCCATTCATAGGATGCGATTCCCATACCAAGCCAGTTTGCAGATGAACCCGACATCCCGACGAATTGCTCGGTTGAGATGTTTGCAGCAATAAGAGAAAATCCAACCAACCACCAAGTGAGCCCGCGTCCTGCGAGGAAATAGTCCGAAGCTCCTGTCTCGCCAGATGAGCCCTCGCCTCGGCTTTTCCAAATACCGAGTGCAATAACGCCAACGACTGCGACAACGAATAAAATGATCTCAATGCTGTTCATGCTGATTTTGTGGGTTTTTAAAGATGCGAAGACCTTTCTAAGCGCGAACCCCAGCCCGCAGAAAGCACAAATATCTAAAATATAGAGTTCTTGGTTCCTAGTTCTTGGTTCCTAGTTCAGAAATGAAACGCGCGAAGCTCAACCAAGAACCAAGAACTAGGAACTCCCACACAGCTTAAATCTGCTGCATGGCCGCCGTTGACCTTTTTTTCCTGAAATTTCCGGTTTCCAAGTCAGCTTTCCCAGCGTTCAATGCCGACCTCTCAACGAGCTTATGAGCAAATCCACCTACCGCATCGCCGTCGGCGCCGATCATGGCGCGTTCGAAATGAAAAACGCCATCGTCACCCATCTCCGCGCAGCGGGTCATGAGGTCGAGGATTTCGGCACAAATTCTAACGAATCGGTGGATTACCCAGACTTCGGAAATGCTGTGGCCCGCAACGTCGCGGATGATACGTTTAATTTTGGCATCCTTGCTTGCACTTCAGGAGTCGGCATGGCGATCGCTGCGAACCGCTTCCGCCACGTCCGCGCTGCGAATGTGCGCACGGTTGAAGAGACGATTACCACCCGCATGCACAATGATGCGAACGTGCTTTGCCTTTCCGGAAAACACACTGACATCGAAACCGCCATCCAGATGGCCGATGCGTTTGTCTCCACTGCTTTCGAAGGTGGACGCCATGAAGCGCGCGTTTGCAAATCCTCCGGCAGCCGCATCGCGGTGACCGATCCGGAACTTTACGAGGCCATCGTCGGTGAGGAGCACCGCCAGCGGAATCACATCGAGCTCATTGCTTCGGAAAACTTTGCCTCCCCCGCCGTGATGGAAGCGCAGGGATCTTTGCTCACGAACAAATACGCCGAGGGCTATCCCGGCAAGCGTTGGTATGGTGGCTGCGAATATGTCGACATTGTCGAGACTCTCGCCATCGAGCGTGCGAAAGAACTTTTCGGTGCCGATCACGCCAACGTGCAGCCGCACTCCGGTTCACAAGCAAACACCGCGGTATATTTCTCCGTACTGAAGCCAGGTGACAAAATTTTCACCATGGACCTCGCGCATGGTGGTCACCTCACCCACGGTCACAAAGCAAACTTCTCCGGACGTTTTTATGACGTCACACATTACGGCGTTTCTCCTGAAGACGAGCGTATCGATTACGCGGAACTCGAAAAAACCGCGCGTTCGCTCAACCCCGCGCTGATCACCGTTGGTGCGTCGGCTTACTCACGCGAGATCGATTTCGAGCGCATGGGCAAACTCGCACGTGAGATCGGCGCTTACTTATTTGTCGATATGGCGCACATCGCCGGACTCGTCGCTGCCGGCGTCCATCCAAGCCCCGTTCCACACGCAGATTTCGTCACCTCCACCACCCACAAATCCCTGCGCGGACCTCGCGGCGGTATCATTCTTTGCAAAGAGGAGTTCGCGAAAAAAATCGACTCCCAAGTTTTCCCCGGCATCCAAGGTGGACCGCTCATGCACGTCATTGCTGCGAAAGCTGCATGCTTCGGAGAGGCCCTCAAGCCGGAGTTCAAAACCTACTCACAACAGGTCGTGAAAAACGCACAAGCCATCGCCGCTCGCCTCACGCATCACGGTTTCCGCATCTGCTCCGGTGGCACTGACAACCACGTCATGCTGGTCGATCTCCGCAACAAAAACCTCAACGGCACCGATGCTTCACATGCACTCGATGAAGCCGGCATCACCGTCAACAAAAACGGCATCCCCTTCGACACCGGCAGCCCGATGAAACCCTCCGGCATCCGTATTGGAACTCCCGCCGTCACCACACGCGGCATGAAAGAGAAAGACGTCGAGCAAGTCGCAGATTTTATTGCAGAGGCGCTTTCCGATCATACGAATATTAAGAAGCTCCATGCGCTGCGGGATAAGGTCTTTGCCTTTAATCGCGCGTTTCCGTTGCCGTATTAATCGTAAGATGTTTCTTCGATCTCGACGGGATCAAAGACATTAGCCTGCATTCCACCGATCCCACCGGGATCACAGACATCAGAACGCATTCCACCGATCCCAGCGGGATCGCAGATATTAGCCCGGGGTCCCGCCCCCGGGACACAATCCCCCAAAAATCAGCACCCTGAAGGGGTGCCAGACCTCCCCGATCCATCCCCCCGCATGTCTTCCACCTATCTCAGCTTACATTATCACATCGTATTCGGAACCAAGGACCGCATTCCGCTCATCGATGCCTCATGGCGACCCAAACTTCATGAATACATGGGTGGCATCATTAAGGGATTAGGTGGCGTTCCTGAGAAAATCGGAGGAGTCGAGGATCACATACATCTACTGGTTGGTTTGAAATCCACTCATTGTTTGGCAGATTTTGTTAGAGAACTCAAAAAGGCTTCGACTTCATGGATACACGGACAAACCGAACGCGGAGAGAAATTCACATGGCAGGGCGGATACGCCGCATTCACGGTTAGTGCGACTTCGCTGGATGCGATTCGGGATTACATCGCGAAACAGGAAGATCATCACCGCGTGAGAACATTCCGTGAGGAATTTGTATCAATGTTAGAAAAGGCGGGGATTTCTTATGATGCCAGGTATTTGGATTAACCCGGGCTGGCTGCGACCCCGCTGGGGTCGGATTCATTTTGATGGGACGGGTCTCGGGGTCACGACCCCGAGCTAATGTCTGTGATCCCGTTGGGATCCGAATTCACCGCATCCGTCCTAATAACCTATTCAAAAGGATCTTCAGCCGGAACGAATTTGGGATTCATCGCGTCTTCATTCAGAATAATGTCAAATGATCCGCCCTCGCCAACAGCAGCAAATGGATCGGTATTATGCACTTCATGAAACGGATTGAATATTAAGCTCTCCCCACTTAAAGCCAGAGCTCCGCCTGTGTGCTCTTCAATTTTTATCATCGCCTGTTTGAGTGTGGTATTCTCCAAATCCAGATTGATGCGTGGTAATTTCACTTCGCCTTTTAAAAGAGCATTACGTGCCTTTTTGGTCATCATGATGTCGATGTGTTTTTTAGGACCGAAATATTCGTGTTGCTCGATGATTTTATTCAATTCCAAGGATAGCTGGGAAGCATCGATATTTTCCAAATTCACACGATTTAATTTTTCACTATAGTAAAAAGAGTAACCTATTCCACCATCATTGGGATCACCATAGATCGAGCTCAGGTAATAATCTCCTTTATAGAGCCAAAATCTAGAATGTGTCTGATCACATATAAGTTGCATCAGAGACAAGACTGTTATCTGTCGTTCATGAATATCCACAAAACGGCGACCGATCATAGATCTGCCGGGTAAACGATCGATAGACGCCTGCATATTCTGATCAAGTTGTTTGAGGTAATTTGGATGTAATAAAATCCTCGGCCTCGCCTGATCGTCTGGAGTCTGTTTCGCAATCTCCTCATTCACGATCTTCAACGCATCTTCCAACTTGATATTTTCAAAATCAATTTCCGGAATGATGGTTGTTTTGAGAAATTCCGATGCTTCCGCAGAAGTCAATTTCCTCGCGCGCTGCCTAAACTTTCGCGTCGATACATCAGAAGCGTTCTCACCTCTCTCATGCCGCGTTATCGAATCTCGCGACGAGACTTTCGTATCGCCCTTGGCCCTATCGCCAAATCCAGCCCCACCAAGAATTTTGAGCACGCCATACACCAACGCTGTCACCAACAAACAGATGCCCAGAGTTTTATTGATCTGTTTCACTTATCCAAGCGATCAGAAATCGCCGTCTATAGGAAGCATCGAATCAGCGAACGATACTAACCGCGACTTAGCGCGTCACCCCGCGCTGCGAGTTCTCCACAAAATGGATGAGATACTCAACGTGAGAGTTGGACGCTGCGGCGGTGGCTTTCAGAGAACTGACACCGTTCGCAAGGCTGATGTCCTTTTTCAAGAACAGGCGTTTGTAAGCGGATTTCAAATCACGGATGTCATCTTCGGTAAATCCGCGGCGTTGCAGGCCGACCAAATTCAAGCCGCGGGTGGTGGCCGGGTTACCATCGATGATCATGAAAGGCGGCACGTCCTGGACGATTTTTGAAAGCCCGCCGATGATCGAGTGTTTCCCGATCCGGCAGAACTGATGCGCGGCGGCGAGACCGGAAACGATCGCGTAATCCCCAACCACGCAATGCCCCGCGAGGCTGCCGTTGTTGGAAAGAATAATGTGATCGCCGAGCTGGCAGTCGTGCGCGATGTGGGAGTAGCAGAGAAACAGATTGTGCGAACCGATCCGGGTGGGCAGCTCTTCATGCGTACCGCGATGCACCGTGCAGTTTTCGCGGAAAACGTTGTGATTGCCGACTTCCAGCGCGGTCGGCTCCCCGATGTATTTCAAATCCTGAGTCTTCCCGCCGACAAACGCGTAGGGGAAAAACTCGTTGTTCCTTCCAAACTTCGCCGTCCCCTCGAGCACCACATGACTGTGCAGCACGCATTCATCGCCGAGCGTGACGTTAGCTCCGATGATGCAATACGGGCCGACGCGTACGTTTTTTCCCAGCTCTGCTTTAGGCGAAATGATGGCTGTTGGGTGAATCACTGGCGAAGTTTCAAATTAATCGGCCGCTCGTGACGAGTCATTTTTGTCACACATTCCAATTCTCATGACAATACGGGCAATCATGCCGCTCGTCCAAAGGAGGCTCTAGGCGGCAAATTCCATCCCGCATAATCATCCTCGCTCGAGGACAGAGCCATCTGTTCCGTATTTACGCTCTGACGCTGGTAGACATTACGAATCACCATTTCCTGAACCAGCGCTTCATCAATAAAACCCAAACGACGGAGCTGGCTCTTTTCCATTTCAGGTGACGAATGCTGCAAAGAATCGATCTGTGTGACAGTCATGGGATATTGATTAGAGTTGGATGATCTCTAATTTAAAATTTAAGTTACCTCAATATCTAATTTTACTTAATTAAAATAACATCTCGTTTCGTAGGGTTGCAATCCTCTGACAAGTAAGGCAATTTTTTCTCTATAGATGTTGGAAAATAAAGAAGACTCAGAAAATTTGAACGTTCGTTGCCCGATGTGTCGGCAGCGATTTTCTGTGCCACCTGAATTCATGGATCGCACGGTTGAGTGTGGTGGGTGCGAGAAGC
>JANOKJ010000200.1:0-31350 GCA_031419275.1 Akkermansiaceae bacterium
TAACGGCTGTAATCCTGATACCAAGGAGACGAAGTGAGTGTGTTGTTTTTTTTGCATGGTACCGAAGAGAGTGACCTCTCGCTTCACCCCTTTCAACCCCGCATAAGAACATCGCCGCAAAGCGGCTCTGTTCAACAAGTCACCCGTGCCTACCTCATTCGCGTGGGAGAAAAAGGCAGGATTGCATGGTGGATCGGTGGCGAGAATCAAAAAGCCAAGATTGATTTGGGTGCGAAAAAGCGTGTTCTTGCACCTAACAAATGGGCGGTAGCTCAGGGCACTAGTTCGCAGGTCTCGGTGGGAGCAATGTCCGGCATGAATTCCCTCGACGGACAGACACCGCAACTGGATGGCATGCTATCCAAAGTAGTCAGTATGCAGACGCTCGGTGTGCCGCAAATCGGACTTGATTCAGATGTGGCGAAACGGCATTTCTTCGATCTAACAGATGTCAGCAATGGCTTGCTATCCAGCGTCAGAAGCGGAGGTCTCAGGAAAGATCTCAGCTTATTGTTAGACCGCGATAACAACAATCTGCCCGCACCCTACCGTTTTCAGGCTGGTGCGACTGTGGAGCCATCCATTCGTCCTCTTAGCAGTGACATCCTTGCTTATAATGCGAAGTTGCCCAACCGTCCTTTTGCCTCGTGGACAGCGATGAAGAACTACTACCGCATGTATCGGACGACTAGTGACCTAGCGCTGTATGGGAATACAGGCTATCATACCGGCGGAAAAGGAAATCTCTCCTGGAGTGGAAGCATTCCTTTCACGGATGTGCTTTCCACGAGGAATTTTGATCCATCCGCAGGCAGGTGGACCGGAGAGAACGGGTACATGAGGATGCCGATTCTCGCGAAATTGACCTTTCTCCACAGTATCAAAACGGAACCTAACCCGACTATCCCTAGTGAGCGTTTCGTCCGCCACCTGTATTCTCCCATTGTCACCCTCTGGAATCCTTACACCACGGAATTGCGGTTTCGCTCTGACAGCATGGGGATTGTCGGTGCCATCCATTTCGCATGGCCCACGGAGAGTGAAATTTTCAAGGACGGAATCAAACAACCTGGCATCGATTCAACGAAGTTGGGCACCGATAACAAATTCCGCACACCTACGGGAGCCGACATCATTCTCAAGCCTGGCGAGTTTAAGCTCTTTTCCTACAGCGGGATTCTTGCAGATACCAATAGTCTCAAGCACCCGTTGTATCCGGGATTCGATCCATCCGCGATAGGGGGAGTGGTCAATACCGACAACAAATCCTTCCCGATAGCTGAGATTAATGCACAGAGAATCGGCCTGAAGATTCGCTTTCAGAACAATTGGTCATGGAATAAGCAGAACGGTCAAACTCCTGGATCACTGAACACCGGTCTGATCTACGGAAATGAGCATTGGGATCTGCTACCAAGTCTCTACCAGATCAACTGGTTCAACCAGTCCCAGAGACTGTCCAGAATTACCGATCAGGAGACTTATTTCAGCGCATCCGATGAACCGGTGCTCGTCGGCTACACACAACTGGCGCTCAAGAGCCTGAGCCAACCGTCCTACGAATCGATCAATTGGGAGCAGGACTGGGGAGCTCGCAATTGGATTCAGTCCCCTCCGTTTTATTTCGGCAACGGTCTTTACATGTCGGAAAACGCGACGACCGGACACACTCAGCGTCTGGATAGTCCTTATATCGCTTCGTTCGGTCCGATCTCCGCCCTTGAACTTCCCAAAGTGGTCGGGCATGTCGGTGAAAAGGCTTTCTTGGGTTCTGGTTCGAATCCTTATGAAAAAGTGACCGCAGTGCCGGCCTTGGAATTGCCCACCGCGCCGATCAGCAGCCTCGCTGGATTTTCCGGAATGCGCATGAGCCCGGGTTGGATTCGTGGGGAGGATTTGCTTCCTGATGTATGGATGTCCCGAGCTGCCCGTGATGTGGATAAGCGGTATTCGATGGTCACCGCCACCTCAAAGCGGATTGCCTACCAGAGCGGCATCACCGGTCCGGGTATCGGCAACTCCTTCTTGCATCCCATGATTCCGAGGATAGCCGTGTATCAGTTTCACAACAATTCAATCAGCCGGGATCAACAGAACAGTAGCAGCGATCCGGTCGTTGTAAGCGATACACGAGCGTACTGCGATTACTGGGATCATGTTTTTCTTCTCAATGATGCCTTATGGGATGACTACTACCTGTCCACTCTTGCCACTCAAACGCGCAGGGATGATTCCAGTGCTGATGCCACTCTAACAAAAAACATCGATCGGCTTGTTGCCGGAGATCCCATCAGTAATCCTCGACTCAAGTATCAAACGGGCGGGTTGCTACCTGCTCAGGTAAAGACGGCGTTGTTGGCGCAGGATGGCTATTTGAAGTCTGCGGAGCATTTGATGGTGGACGGTGCTTTTAATGTGAATAGCACCTCGGTGGAGGCGTGGATCGCACTGTTCGCTGGCATACGCGAACGCAAGATTCATTACCGAACCAACAGCGGCACGCTTGCGCCCGTCGAAATTCCTGATGGGGCGAGAATCGCCATATCAAGATTTGAAACACCCAATTCTGATAAGGAAGTTTTGAATCCCTCGACCGGTGTGACTCGTGAAGACGGGAATCAAGCATGGACGGGGATCCGATTTCTAACAGACGAGCAGTTGCGGCTTCTTGCGGAAAAATGTGTCGAACAGGTGAAAAGACGAGGTCCGTTTGTTAATTTTTCCGAGTTCATCAATCGTCGCCTTTCCAACGACCCATTGGGCACCATGGGGGCACTGCAATCAGCCATCGATTATGATGACAGCAATCCCGATCCCGCTTCCATCAACTACCGATACAAAAGCAGCGGCGGCCTGATGATCAAACAATCCGATCTGGGCACCAACGACTTCCAAACTCCTCAAGCGGCTGAAGGAGCGCGTCTTGCGGGTGTACCGGGTTATGTCATTCAGTCCGATATTCTTAATCCTATCGCAAGCACACTTACTGTTCGCGATGATACTTTCCGCATCCGCACTTATGGAGAGTCGTTGGATTCGAATGGCAAAGTAAAAGCACGTGCTTGGTGTGAGGCACTCGTGCAGAGGATTCCGGAGTATCACGATGCCACAAACAGTCCTGAGGTTCCCGTCCGGATTTTGAATGCCAGTGGTGATTATATTGATAATCCGGCACTTACCGATACGAACAAACGTTTCGGGCGCAAATTTGAGATTGTTAGCTTTCGCTGGATGAACTACGAAGAGATTTAATACCAAAATCCCATGAACCGATTTTTACTGTATTTCCTTCAGACGTTCATCGCTGCTTCCCTTTCTATTTTCGGACAGACCGAAACAGCAGAGTCCGTCGCAACTGCGCCATCCAAGGAAAGGCAGGCATGGATCATCGCCACTTCCCTTCCAAAAGACATGCAGAGTCCCATCAAAGTTCTGAGCGGCAAAGAGTTGACCGAAGTAAAAATCATGAAGAGGGGACTGGGCCTTCCCGTTCGTGTTCCGGCCGAAGGTATCTTGGAGGTTGTGAACCCCGTCACCAATGCTGAGGGAAAGCCTGGGTATGAACGTTACGCATCGATCAAGATTCCGGATGGTATCAACAAGGCACTCGTCATCCTGTGCCCTGTTCCTGGCTTGCCCGCTCCACTCAAGTTTCGATCGCAAGTCGTGGATTTCGAAAAATTCCGGGGCGGAGACGCTTTATTTGTCAATGTATGCCAATATGAAATTGGCGTGATGCTGGGGGATAAGAAAAGCGTTCTGAAACCAGGTCAGACCATGATCATGGCGACAGGAGATTTCGAAGGTAAAAAGAACACCGAAGTCAGCTATCACTATCGCGAGGTTGGACAGAATACGTGGAATCTGATCAGTCAATCCACCACAATGCTTGTTTCGAATCGTCGGGAGATTTTGATATTCAGTTACGACCATGAATTGGGTCAGATCGACTACCACGGGCTCACTCTGCCCGTTTTGGAATAATATATAGTAAGTGTTTTTTGAACAACCGTAGAAAGTGCAAACCCAAACACGAACACAAAATCATCATTCATGAAACTACTTATTCGATTCATCGCGCTATGTTTTTTGACTTCCTCGCTTGATGCAAAAAAGGAAGTCTGGATAACCGCATCAAACATTCCAAACGAGACAATGAGTCAGCTACAGATTTTGGTGGATGGTGAAATCGTGCAGCACCAATTCTCAATGCGCCAGGCCGGCAAACCCGTATCGATTCCGGACACGGGTGTTTTCCAAATCATCAGGAAAAAGCTGAACGATGCCCAGGAAGAACATGATATCATCACCAATGTGACGGTCGACAAGGATATATCCAAGGCTCTCGTCGTCATTACGCCAGGCCATGCCAAAAGCGGGAGTTCGAATTTTAAATCGCACGTTGAGAATCTCGGAGACTTCGGGATGGGTGATAAATTGTTTATCAACATAAGTGATTACGATATGAAGATACAATTAGGCGATGAAGTCATTCTGTTGCCTAAATCAAAATCTGAAAAATATAAGGCTGCAAAAATAGGCGAATCAAGAACAGTCAAGCTGCTATATCAATTCCAGAAGACTGGCGAGGAACTATGGCAAACGATTGGTGAATCCAGTTATTATCTACAACCTAACACACGGGAAATTGTTCTGTTTTATCAGGATATCGATACGGATGAATACAATTATCACGGTATTACGATCAATCTCTGATGGGTGTCAAAAAGCATTTTAAACAGCTCAAGGGGCTGGTCCGATGGTTCCGCCCTCGATGAATTCAGCTTTGAGAAAGGTTTTTCGATCGTCGTGCTTGCCCCGAGCCACGTTATCGGCCCAACCCATGATGCGACGTGTAAACGTTTTCGTATTCCAGTGAATATGCGAGATGGCAGGTTCGCACCAAGTGTAGATCGGGTCGGAATCCAAACAAATGAGAGAGACATCTTTAGGGGTTGTGATGCCACGCTGTGCCAGATGCATTCGCGCGACCATGAAGGGGAATACTTCATCAATGATGATCGCTGTGGGTGGGGTGTGCAGAAAGAGTGAGTCTAGGCTCTGGCAAAGACCTGCGGCGTCTTCCTGCCATTCCGGCAGGTTGTAGGGGCCGGTAGGAATGCCTTCGGCTTCAAGGAAATCAAGGAAACATTGAACAGACAGGGTAGGTTTCGGCTTGCGGTTGTGCTCGCGCACCAACATTACGATACGGCGGTGTCCAAGTGCTACGAGGCGCTGTAAGGCTGTTGTAAGGGCGGGTCTCTTTTCCGGAATCACGCTGGCCAACTGGACGTCGCGCATACATCCAAACATCGCAAGAGTCGGTATCGGCTGCGACTCGAACCATTTGAGCACTGGCAGAGTGCCACACATGACCACCCACGCCTCGACCTGCCTTCCCTTCACATAACGCGCCAACCTCTCCACATTCATGCCCATGCCGCACAGGCTTTTATCGGAAAAAGTGACAAAGTGTCCGGCTTCCATGAGCTGGTGTTTGAGTTCGATCATGTAACCGATCGCCACGTCAGTCTTTTCAAAAAGAAGAATCTCAATGCGCAGTCCTGGTGGGCGCAGGCCTTCTGGAATGATAATCTTGCTGCGTTTTCCGGGCCCTTGATTCTCCAGTAGGCCTTCGCGCTCCAGCTGCCGCACCGCCTCCAATACCGTGTTCGGACTGGTTCCAAGCTCCGCCACCAGATGGTGCACACCCGGCATCAACCCGCTCAGGCTACCCCGTAGGATTTCCTCACGCAGATGTGCGGCCAGTTGCTCTACGGCGGACTGCGGACGGTATGCCTTCATGTTTCAAACTATTACAATACCGATAATAGTTCGCAAGAAAATTCATCTCGCCTTACCCCTAGGTTATTGCGCAAAGATACCCCGTCCATCTCAAAAAAAGCTCACTTTTCTAGACTGTATTCTCCGTATTTTCAGTTTCTAACAAATCAATTCGAGACCTTGGCCCAAGCAGCAAAACTCATTGATTTTAATTACTATGAAACCCTCCTCCATCCTTCGTTCTTTGATTGCTCTATCAGGTAGCGGGCTGTTTTTTTTCACGCAGTCGCAGGCCGCGACATATTACTGGGACTCCAACGGCAGTGGAACGGCGGGATTTGGCAGTGCTAATGGTATTTGGGGTGCTAGCACATTTTGGAGTACGAGCAGTGTAGGCACCGGCACCACTGCGAATACCACGATCACCGCCGCGGATGATATCAACTTCGGCACTGCGGCAAATGCCTACACAGGCACGGTCACACTCAGTGGAGACAAGACGGCAAATTCGATGACTTTTGGAGGTTCGGGTGGCGTTACCTTGATTGGGGATACTGCCTCGCGCTCCATCACGCTCGGCAATGGCGGACTTACCATGGCCTCTGGCACTGGAGCGGTGACTCTGGGCAACGGGACGGCCACGCAAAACGTGACGATCACCTTGGCTGCTGGAGCGCAGACATGGACAAACAATTCCACGAACCATTTCACGATTGCAAATTCAGCGGTTGCCTCAATCACACGGAGCGCGGGATCTGCGCTCACGTTCAATCAGACCGGCAGTGGTGTCTTTGCGTTATCAACCACTCACTTGTCAAATGACGCTACAGGGATCATCGGAAACTGGACTCACTTCGGCATCGGTACATCTCAACGATATGCCTACAACAACTCCGGTATCATTGCGGGTTATGCGGGCGGCACAGTGGCTGCGGGTGCAGAGGATTTCACTTCGGCCACGACCAATTACGATTTCGATGGCACCGGAACCAACACGCTAACCGCCAATCGCACGGCCAATACGGTCCGCTACACCGGCACCGGCCATACGATTGATCTTGGTGCATCTGGCGCCCATACACTTACCCTCAATGGTCTTCTGGCCGTCGGATCCAGCGGTACACTGACCATCCAGCGCACAGGCGGCACGGGCACCTTGGCCATCGGCTCTGCCAACGAACTGGTGATCGCAGGTCCACAGGCGGTTACTGTATCCGCGCAGATTTCGGGAACTGCAGCCCTTACCTACGCCGGCACCAGCACGCTCACTCTCTCCGGTGCCAATACCTATACGGGCGTGACCACAATTGGCTCGGGCACTGTGAAACTTGGTAATGCTACGGCTTTGGGCACCAGCGGCGCAGCCGCAAGCACAAAGACAATCATCGCCAGCGGTGCGACGCTGGATCTCAACGGCCAGGCAATCTCTGAGGGATTCGAGTCGATTACGGGCACCGGTGTCGGTGGTAACGGTGCACTGATCAACAGCAGCGGCACAGCCGCTTCGATCACCTTTGCCGGCATGATCAACAATTCCCCGTCGGTCTTCTCGGTCGGTGGTTCTGGTAACATCTTACTTTCCGGCGGCGTGGGCAGCAACAGTAGCACTTCGATGTTGACCAAGGACGGTAGCGGCACGCTGACGTTTGGCGGTTCCACGGATAATAACTCTCTCAGGGTCATCGTCAACAGCGGCACCCTCGTGTTTAACAAGACCGGAAGTGCAGCTGCGGTTGGTGGCCCTAACACCTCGTTTGTGAAAAGTGGTGCCACCTTGCAGCTCGGTCCTAATGCTACTGACAGACAGTTCTGGAGACAGCATTCGTTGGTTGTGGAAATCGGAGGAGTTTACGATCTCAACGGCAGAAATCATGACTGGACCCATAGCGGCGCCGGTGGTGTTGGGAAATTGAATCTCAACGGCACGGGCATCGGTGGCACCGGTGCGCTGATCAACAATGCCGTGACCACCTCCGTCTTAACCTTAAACACAGATGGCCTGGTGTTGCAGTCCAACAGCTCTGTAGGTGGCACGGGTAACATCACCATCGCAGGGGGGAGCATCAATGGCGGCTTTGCCCTGACCAAGATCGGCGCTGGTATTCTGACCCTTTCCAATAGCAATACCTACAGCGGTATGACCAATGTCAATGTTGGCACCTTGTTAGTAAATGGCAGCATCTCCACCAGTAGTCTAACAACCGTCGCCTCCGGCGCCACAATTGGTGGTTCGGGAACGATTGGTGCGCTGACGATTTCTTCGGGTGGTTTCATCAATCCGGGAAACAGCCCTGATACTCTGGATGTGGTTGGTGCTTACACACAGTTAGGAACCTACAACGCCGAGATCACCGCCAACACGGTGGGCAATGGTACGACGGGATACGACCAAATCAGCGTGGCAGGTAGTGTCGATATCACGGGTGGTAGTCTTAATGCGATGTTCTCGGCTGGTACGTATGCTGCAAACGATCTCATCTTCATCCTGCTCAACGATGGTAGCGACACCATCAATGGAACTTACACAGGACTTGCCCAAGGTGCGACGGTCACCAACTACGGCGGTTATAACTGGGTGATCAGCTACACGGCAAATTCAGGAGGCTCCCCAAGTTTCACCGGCGGTAACGACATCGCACTCATGGCCATCCCTGAACCAAAAACAGCGCTGTTAGGTTGCTTGGGAGTTCTGCTATTTCTACGCCGCAGACGCTGAAAAGACTATAACGGCTGATCATATGCCTGCTTAGACCATTAAGCAGAGTTTCCTCACGTAGATACGTAGCCAGATAATCCACCTGGATTGCGGACGGTATGCCTTCAGGTCTTAAACTATTATAATTTCGATAATAGTTCGCGAGAAAATTCAAATCGCCTCACCCCTCGGTCTTTGTTCAAAGATACCCCGTCTATCACATAAAAAGCTCACATCCCCTGATCCAACCCCAGTTCTATCATGCTACCAATCATCCGCTATTTTCGGTCCTCCGCTAGGACCAACGGCTTTTTTCACAGCCGTAACCGGGAGCGCAATTGCTTGGCAATCGCGCTTGTCTTCATCGCCTTCATTGGTTCGCTTTCCGTGGGCAATGCCGCTACGGTGATCTATCAATTTACCGGCGGCAGTATGACGCCAACCGTAACCGGATTACCCGTGGGAGTGAGCGCCTCGAATTTTTCATTGGGTGCCTTCACTCTTGTTAATCTTCAGGATAACGGAGGCAGCGTGGATGCGCTGAGGATATCGGGCAACGACGCGTCAAATACGGGGACGTCAGGCTCGTTCGGGGCTAACCAAGTTCTCACGTTCAGCCTCACGATCCCAAGTGACGTGACCTTGAATCTCACTTCTTTGTCACTGGATTTCACCTCTAACGGCATAACGGGGACGCAGTACTCCAATACGAGGATATACACCAATCTCACATCGAACAATTCGGCCAACGTGACGACCAACACCATCGGCATACTGGGTAGAAGCTCCAATGGCCCGACCTTCGGTAACAGCACCATCAGCCTTGCGACTCCGGACAGCAATGCCAGCAACGGCACCGCGGTGAATAATGGCATGTTCGATAACCTGAGCAATCAGACCCTCACCTTTTACATGCCTTGGGTGGATAGCGGGACTGATGCCACAAGTTACATCGAAATAGACAACCTTACCCTGACTTTCACCCCTGTCCCAGAACCTTCCAGTGTCCTGCTCGGAGGACTAGGTGCACTCGCTCTCCTGCGTCGACGCAGGAAGTGAGGTTGCTGATTCCGAAGTTATCGGTTCTCAGTGATATGAATATCGGCGCATCTTTGACGAGTTTCTAACTTCCAATCGGCGGGACGCGCGCTACCAACTTTCGACTATAAACAGTCATACAAACCATTCATGAAAAATATCCTGAAAACAGCAGTCGTTCTGATAGGAATGACAATTTCGATTTTGGCGGCTGAAAAGGTGGCTGTCCCCGATAAGATCGATCTGCCGTTGGATTTCAAGCCGACTCCGGAGCAGTTGGCACCGAATCGTCCTTTTGAAGTTGCTGGGCGCGCTTGCGAGGTTGGTCCCGTCAATGGTCTGCGTCCGATCTACATCCATTTCTTTCAAAAGGGCATGCTGCGCGGCGAACCTCTTGCGGCTGGCGACGTGATTCTGGCAGTGGACGGTGAGGCATTGGTGACTGATCCGTTCGCATTGGTTGGGAAAAAATTCGCCGAAGCACGGAAAAACAAAACGAAAGTGCCTGTGACCCGCTGGCGTGCGGGTGTCATCACCGAACTGATGATCAGTCCTGTTGCCGAGGCGCCGGACCTCACGATGGGTGACAAACATGATGACAGTCACGACTGGCCTCTTGGACCGACCGGACTGCGCGGCTGGATTTATGGTGCCAAGTGTCAGACGACCGATTCGCGTCAAATTTTGGTGACGGCTGTCGCGAAGGATTCGCCAGCGGATGGGAAGTTGATGGTGGGTGATGTGGTTCTTGGAGTTGGAGGTAAGATGTTCAGCGATGATGCTCGGATTCAGTTTGTTCGTGCGATCGCAAAGGCAGAGGAGAAAAAAGGTGGCGGTGAGTTGCGACTCACGCGTTGGCGCGCGGGCAAGACGGAGACCGTGGACCTGAAGATTCAGGAGATGGGCAAATACAGTGCGACGGCACCGTATGATTGCCCGAAATCAAAAAAGGTTTTTGAGCAGGGCTGCGAAGCCATTGCCAAGAAGGGATTTTCCCATGCAACCATTCCCAACCACATGAATGCGCTTGCACTCTTGGCAAGCGGAAATCCGAAGTATTTACCGCTGTTGGCAGAGTATGCAAAAAAAGTTGCCGATCATAAAGCGGGGCCTTGGGAGTATGGGTATGCAAACATGTTTCTTGCCGAGTATGTCATGGCTACGGGAGATCAATCGGTTTTTGAAGGCATGAAACGGATCGCCCTTACAACCGCTAATGGTGCGAGCGGGGTGGGGACTTGGGGTCATAATTTCAGCCTGCCGAATGGCAATCTTGCAGGATATGGTTGCATGAATCTTCCGGGTCTCAGTCTAACAATCTCATTGGTGCTGGCGAGGGAAGCCGGAGTGAAAGATCCGGTTGTTGATCGGGTCATTGCCAAGTCGTCCAGCTATCTGCGCTGGTATGTCAACAAGGGTGCGATTCCGTATGGCGATCATATGCCGTTTGATGCTCATGAGGATGGCGGAAAATGTTCGGCCGCAGCGGTGCTGTTTGATTTGTTGGGCGACAGGGAAGCTGCGGAATATTTCGCCAAGATGGCTGCCGCTGCTTATGGCGAACGCGAGCGCGGTCACACGGGGAATTATTTCAACATCAAGTGGGCCTTGCTCGGTGTGATTCGCTGTGGGCCTTTGACTTCCGGTGCCTACATGAAAGAACAATCATGGTATTACGATCTCGCACGTGGCTGGGACGGAGGCGTGACTTATCCGGGGTCGCCGCAAGGCGCGGAAGAACATAACAAATACACCAACTGGGATTGCACCGGTTCGTATCTGCTCGCTTTCGCTGCGCCACTCAAAAGTCTCCATCTAACAGGAAAGAAACCATTCTCTTTTCCTGCGTTGGATCGCGCTCAAACCGAAGAGGTGATTGCTGCGGGTCGCGATTTCACCCCTGCCACCGAGAAAACTTGTTATGATGGACGCACGACTGAGCAGCTGTTGGCCGGATTATCGAGCTGGTCGCCTGCGGTGCGCAGTCGTTCGATTCGGTCGTTGGTGAAACGCGAGGGGAACTTTATTCCTGAATTGCTGAACTTGTTGGCCAGTAAAAACAAATACTCCCGTTATGGGGCGCTTGAGGCACTAGGCAATTTGGGAGGTAAGGCGGATACGGCCGAGCCTCAGTTGCGTGAGGCGTTGTTAGATTCAGATCCGTGGATACAATCTTTGGCCTGCAACGCGATCCCTCGGCTCAGTTCCAAAGTGGCCTCGGGATTTGTCAACGACCTGTTGAAATTGGCAGCTACAAGCAATCCTGCCGATCCTCGCCGAATTACCCACCGTTATGTGGTCAATGCGCTGTTTGATTATTTGCCAGGAACCTCTTACCCAAATCCTATCTTGAGAGGTTCGTTGGATGGTGTGGATCGAAGTCTCTTGCTTCCTGCGATCCGCTCACTTCTGCAAAATGAAGACGGCATGGTGCGTAGTGCGGTTTCCATCGTCTACAAGCGCTTGACTCCGGCGGATCTCGCCGTGGTGATGCCAGATGTGATTCCTGCAGTTGAGCAACTGGCACCTAGCGGTGAGATGTTCGCTGAGGGTGCTCGCATGTCCGGACTTGCCTTATTGTCCAGTTTGCACATCCACGAGGGGATGGAGTTGAGTGTGAAAACGGTCGAGCGTCGCTGGGGACATGATAACAAACGGAGCTTGGATTATCTCAAACGTTACGGCGCAGCCGCAAAGGAAGTCGTGCCTCAGTTGAGAGAGAAAGTTGTCTATTTCCAACAGTTGAAAGACCATGAAGCGGCGAAGCTGGTCGAAACGGCGATCGCCGAGATCGAAGCCAGTACCGAGATGCCGACCTTGATCAGCCTGAAGGATTATATCGAAAAATCATCTGCCAGCACGGGTGATGCAACGGATACGAAGGATGGAAAATGATGAGAGGTTTCATTAAAACGACAGCTGTTCTGTTAGGAATGGTGGTTTCGACATGGGCGGCCGAAAAAACCTCCATTCCAGAAACGATCGGTCTACCGGCGGATTTCAAACCGACTCCGGAGCAATTGTCAGCCCACGAACCTTTTGCGTTTCCCGGTGGACGGGCAGGTCTGATTGGTGAAATCAGTGGCTTGAATCCGCTTTACATCACCCATTTCGAAAAGGGCATGTTGAGCGGTGAGCCACTTGCCGTGGGTGACGTGATTCTGGCAGTGGATAATGAACCGCTGGTGACCGATCCGCGTGG
This sequence comes from Akkermansiaceae bacterium, assembly GCA_031419275.1. Taxonomy (GTDB): domain Bacteria; phylum Verrucomicrobiota; class Verrucomicrobiia; order Verrucomicrobiales; family Akkermansiaceae; genus Luteolibacter. The sequence continues at coordinate 12,720 of JANOKJ010000200.1, forward strand.
AATGCTGAACAGGAAATTCGATGAGGCGCGGAAAACTAACTCGAAATTCAATCTCACCCGTTGGCGCGCCGGTTCCATCACTCAAGTGACTGTGAATTCCATACCAGAGCCTCCGGACTTCACCATTGGCGACAATCGTGGCAAGGCTCACGACTGGACGCTGGGGCCTACAGGCATGCGGGGATGGCTTTGGGCAAATGATTATGCGACGACCGGATCCAAACAGATTCTGGTAACAAAAGTGGAAGCCGGTTCACCAGCGGACGGCATCCTGCAGGTAAACGATGTGATTCTCGGTGTGAATGGACAACGGTTCAACGAGGATGCCCGCATCGAATTTGCCCGCGCAATTACCCTCGCTGAGACGGAGCAGGGTGGTGGGGTGTTGCGTTTGATGCGCTGGCGTGCAAATCAGGCGCAGGACGTTGAATTTAAATTGCCAGTGATGGGCACTTACAGCGCAACGGCACCTTATGATTGTCCGAAGTCGAAAAAGATTTTCGAGCAAGGTTGTGAAGCACTGGCCAAGCGCTGGAAGGGTAAGGAGTTTGATCAATACGAGATGATTTTTGGTCCGCTCAATGCGTTGGCATTGCTGGCCAGTGGCAAGGAGGAATACCGGCCGTTTTTGGCTGACTATGCCAAAAGGGCGGCGGAGTTCAAAGAGCAGGGAATGGCGACATGGGGTTACGCCTACATCAATTTGTTTCTCACCGAATATGTGTTAGAAACCGGCGACATGTCCGTGCTTCCCGGGATGAAGCGCATGACCTTGGAAGCGGCGAATGGACAAAGCTCCGTCGGCACATGGGGACATCGGTTTGTCATGCCGGATGGCAATTTGAACGGATACGGCAGCATGAACCAACCGGGAATCGTCCTGATGATCTCGCTGGTGTTGGCAAAAAAGGCAGGCGTCGATGATCCGGTTCTGGATAAGGCAATCGAAAAAGGCTCCAAGTTTCTTCGTCACTATGTCGACAAAGGAGTGGTTCCTTATGGTGACCATGTTCCTTACGGAAATCATGAGGAGAACGGCAAGTGTTCGAGTGCGGCAGTGTTGTTTGACCTGTTAGGCGACACCGAAGCGGCGACCTATTTTTCCAAGATGGCCACAGCAGCTCACGGAGAGCGCGAAAGTGGTCACATGGGGAACTTCTTCAATGTGCACTGGGCACTGCCCGGAGTGGCGCGTGGCGGTCCGAATGCTGCAGGGGAGTATTTGAAAGAGACGTCGTGGTATTATGATTTTGCTCGCCGATGGGATGGCGATTTTCTCCACCAGGGAATTCCCGGAGAACATGACGATGCGTATCGTGTGGGAGTGTGGGATAGCACGGGTAGTTATTTGTTAACGTATGCACTGCCGTTGAAGAGTCTTTATATCACCGGTAAAGGAAAGGCGTCGGTTCCAGCCTTTGATAAAAAAACAGCCGCTTCACTCATTGCGGATGGTCGTGATTTCACCTATGCGAACCAAAAGACTTGCTACGATGGTCGCACGACCGAGCAATTGTTAGTTGGTCTAACAAGTTGGTCGCCTGCTGTGAGGTTTCGTTCGGCGCAATCCTTGGCACGACGTGATGGAGATTTTGTGCCGGCGTTGTTGAAGTTGCTGGAACGAAAGGATCGCTACAGCCGTTACGGCGCGGCTGAAGCGCTATGCTTGCTGGGTTCGCGGGCGGATGCGGCAGCACCGCAATTGCGCGCGTTGCTGGTTGATTCGGATCCTTGGCTGCAATACCACGCATGCAACGCCATTCCGCGTCTTGGTCCCGAGGCCCGTAATGCCAGTGTGAATGATGTGTTGAAGGTAGCCTCAACCCTTAATCCCGCGGATCATCGTGAATTTGTGCAACGAATGGCGGCGGTCGCGTTGTTTTCGAACTATCCCGGACGCCGTGAACTGACTCCACTTTTGTCGGGATCGATTGATGGAGTTGACCGCAGTCTTCTATATCCCGCGATCCGAACACTGCTAAGGAATCAAGACAGTGTGCCACGCAGTTGCGTTTCCGTGGTTTTCAAAAAACTCATTCCGGCAGATCTCGCCGCGCTGCTTCCTGACATTATTCCAGCAGTGGAAAAAATGGCGCCCAGTGATGAGATGTTTGCGGACGGCGTTCGCATGTCCGGTCTCGATCTGCTTACGAGCCTGCACATCCGCGAAGGCATGGACCTCTGTGTCTCGACGATCGAACCGCGCTGGGGGAATAATTTCCAAGGGCGCCTGAATTACCTCAAGCGCTATGGCGTCCATGCCAAGGAAGTCATTCCGCAGCTCAAGCAAAAAGCCGCGGAAGACAAATACTGGGAGAAGCCGATTGAAAAAATCATCAGCGAAATCGAAGTCAGCACCGAGACCCCGACCCTGATCAGTTTGAAGGATTTCATCGAAAAATCATCTGCCAGCACGGGTGCTGCAACGGATACGAAAGACGGAAAATAATGAAAGTCGCACCCGTTGTTATCTCCTTCAACATGCGGAGTCAGCTTAGCCACGCATTCTAACGGTATTTCCAACCAAGACATTTCCAATATGAAAATAACCATGATCAACCGATTGCACATAGGGATCCTCGCCTTTGTCGCCAGCACCCTGATGGCACATTCTGAAACCGTTGCTTCACCCTACGCGGGTTGGCAACATTCAGGAGTGTTGAGTATTCTAACAACTCCTGAAGGCGCGAATCTGCCTGCCTCCACAACTGAGAACAATTTCCCGCTTGTGGTGCGGCTTGATGAGGAATGGTTCGATTTCAAACAGGCGAAGGATCATGGAGATGACATCCGTTTCTCATCTGAGGGTAAAGCCCTGTCGTATCAAATCGAGGAGTGGGATACGGCAAAGGGTAATGCTACGATCTGGGTGAGGATTCCTACGATCAAGGGAAACTCCCGTCAGGAAATCCAGATGCACTGGGGAAAGGTAGATGCTGTCAGTGAATCGGACGGCAAGGCGGTATTCAACGAATCTAACGGATACGTCACCGTGATGCACCTCAATGATCCCGCAGCAGTGAAGGATGAAGTTGGCACGCTGACCCCCGAAAATAAAGGCACGACCGCGACGAAAGGAGTCGTCGGCCCATGTTTGAATTTCGTTTACAACAAAAGCGGCATCTTGTGCGGCGAGAACATCACCGGCTTTCCTACGGGTGATAGCCCCAACTCCACCGAGTTTTGGTTCCGCGACTACAAGTTGCCCGGCCCATGGGGAAGTCGCATGGTCGCTTGGGGGATTGAGGGAAAATGCAATCTCATGCTCGGTGTCTTTTCAGGTCCACTGCGCATCCGAATGGGCATGGATTGCCCCGGCGAAGTCAAACTCGGTGAATGGTATCACGTCGTGCATACCTATGAGAACGGAGTGCAAAAGGCATATGTTAACGGTCAGCTCAGCAAGGAGATTCCCGCCCGCATGAATTTCACGAATCCGTTGAAAATGTACATCGGCGGTTGGTATGGCTCATGGCAGACGGACTGCGATATCGATGAAGTGCGTATCTCCAAAGTGGCGCGATCCGCAGACTGGATCAAGCTGTCCCATGAAAACCAGAAACCCATGCAGACGTTGGTCGGATTTCTTCCGCGGCCTGGCTCCGATTTCTCGGTATCGGAAAAAAACCTAACGGTATTGGAAGGTAAGCAAGCAACTCTAACAGCAAAGGCTGGTGGTGCCAAAAAAGTATATTGGATCCTAACGCGCGGCGGAAAAGAATCCGTTGTTGCGGCAGACACTTTCAGTTTCACCTTCGATGCAGGTCGAGTGGCTGCAGATGAAAAACTGAGCGTGCAGTTCAAGGTCGTCTATGCCGACACCGTCAAAACCATCGATATCCCCGTGACGATCAAGGAAGACATTCCTGAACCTGTTTTCACGCTGAGCGCGCCAAGCCTGTGGGACGGACGAAAAACCGTGGAGCTGTTGCCTCAGATTTCAAATCTCAAGGAAATGCAGGCCAAGGGTGCCGGCGACATCACGTATGATTGGACGGTTTTCGGCATGGGAGTGATCAAAGAGGTAAAGCCAGATCGACTCGTGCTAACAAGATCCCAGAACAGCGGCACGTTGAACGTAACGCTCGTGCTCAGCAACGGTGGTAAACCGACAGAACAAACGATCCAAATCGCGGTCAAAGAACCGGTAAAAGATCCTTGGGTTGAGCGAATCCCCGCGAAGGACGAAAAACCCGAGGAAAACCAATTCTATGCCCGCGATGCGAAGAACGAAGGCACACTTTATTACAACGGCACTCTCGATGAAGCCGCCGACAGCGTGTTTCTCAAGCTCTACGCCGATGACAAGCTAATCAAAACCGAAAAACAAAAACCCGCCGCCGACAAAAGCTATTCATTGATTACCAAGCTCAAGCCCGGCCTGATCAAATACAAGGTGGAGTTCGGAACAAAGACTGGTACCGAGGAGAAAATCCTGGCAACAGTTGGTAATATCGTCTGTGGAGATGCCTACCTGATCGAGGGTCAGTCAAACGCACTGGCAACGGACATCCAGCAGGACTCGCCGCGTGAAATTCATGAATGGGTCCGCAGCTATGGTCGTCCTTCCGGCGATCCCAAGGCTCCTCATGTGAACCTCTGGTGCAATCCGGTATGGAAGGCTCAGCCCGAACATAAGGCCGAGCTTGGTTGGTGGGGAATGGAACTCGCCAAGAAATTGGTGGAGAGCCAGAAGGTGCCCATCTTCATCATTAACGGCGCTGTTGGAGGCACTCGCATCGATCAACATCAGAGAAGCGTGACCGATCCCGAAGACTTAAAGACCATCTACGGTCGTATGCTCTGGCGTGTCCGGCAGGCGAAACTGACCCACGGCATCCGTGCCGTGATCTGGCACCAAGGGGAAAGCGACCAAGGATCGGCCGGTCCAACCGGAAAATTCGGATGGGAAACCTATCATGATTACTTCACCGACATGGCGGCGGCGTGGAAACAGGATTTCCCTAACATCCAGCATTATTACGTCTTCCAAATCTGGCCGAACGCCTGCGCCATGGGTGGTGCGGGCCGTGGCGACATGGTGCGTGAAAAGCTGCGGACGCTGCCGTTCCTCTACTCTAACATGGAAGTCATGTCGACTCTCGGCGTCAAACCTCCCGGTGGATGTCACTATCCATTTGCTGGTTGGGCTGAATTTGCGCGACTACTCCAACCCATGATCGAAAAGGATTTCTATGGCAAAATGCCATCCGCTCCAGTTTCGGCGCCCAATCTCAAACAGGCGTATTTCACAAGCACCGCAAAAGATACCATCGCTCTGGAGTTCGATCAACCGGTTCTCTGGTTAGACATGCTCGCCGGTGAGTTTTATCTCGACGGAGAAAAGAACAAGATCGCGTCCGGCACAACGGCGGGCAATATTCTAACACTCAAGTTGAAGGAGCCTTCAAAAGCCACTCGGATCAAATATCTCGATGAAACCAACTGGAGCCAAGATCGGCTTCTATACGGAGCTAACGGTATCGCCGCGCTGACTTTTTGCGATGTCCCGATCTCCGATGAAAAACCGAAGGGTCAACGGTGAACGATTCTTTCTCTCTTCAAAATCAAAAATTAACAATCATCAAACGTCATTCATCAATTAAAGGCGAAATATCTAACACTTCATTTGCTATATCCGGCGATGAGATTTATTGACGATTGATGATTGTTAATTTTTAATTTTTGATTTGTTAAGAATTCCACTTCATCATCGAGTGGACTACTCACCCCCAACCCATGACTCACCACGTAAAGCCTGCGGCCACGTGGTTAGAATATTCACTCACGTATCTTCCCTTCTGGGGAAGCGGCTGAAATGATTTTTGAGCTGTTTATCCAGAAACCTTCTTCCACCACCGCTCTTAAGAAATACCTCTCTTCCAACCGCATCCTGTTCTTCGATATATGCCTCATAATAGATTAGTTTCCAAGGACGTCGTCCCTTGGTGCTTCGTGATTCGCCATTTTGATGTTCGAAAAACCTCCGGCGTAAATTGCCGCTCATCCCAATATAGAGGCCGCCATCCAACTCGGATTGAATCACATAGACATAGAACATAATATCATCTCTCAAAATACGATTCCGTCGCGTTAGCCTAATCACAGTCGCGTGGGGCAAAGCCCTTTACGCGACCAACAGCAACGAGTCTTGGGGGTGGACATGAAACGTTAAAACCAGATCTAGATACATCCGTCAATCACAAAGTGTTCAGAAGAACACTTTGTGTGAAATATTCCCTGCTTAACGCCTCATATCCAGACGAAAACCAGCTCCGTACGCGTGTATATCAGAAATCCAAACCCAACCGCCAAAGTTATAAATAAAAGTCCTGATATACACGCGGCAGATGAAAAATTCCTTTTCAAATAAAGAACTTTTCTATCAGATTCAGAAATGAAAGTCGCTGGATATACGGTCCAGACGGCCTACTAATAAAAACTGTTCGATACAAAATGAAGAAGTCAGCGGCAAGGTGGGGCTGTTTGATTCCCCTCGTAGGAATTCTGCTATTGCCGTTTGTCGGTTACTTCCTGAGGGAGTTTCGAACATCGGATGGAAGAAAGTCTCTTCCGGCAGAAGCCGCCAATGTGGAAGAATACCTGATCCACGGAATTGTTGGAGGCGACTTCACAAGGCTTTTGAAGGCATCTTTACCAGCGGAACGATATTCGGATTACGCCAAGTCACTGGGTTTGTCCGAGCGATTTGATTCCCAGAAGCATCACAGAATTGAATCTTCACTGAGCATGAAGATTGGTGACGCACCCTCGTGGTGGAATCCACCAGAGATCGATTCAACGACCTACTTTCAGCACAAGGAAGGTGACGACTACTTACGGGTCTTACGTTATCGCAATGGGTCAGTTTACCTCATCGTGTGCTCATGGTAGCTTCGGGAATCCAAGAATCGAACAAGTCATGACGCACCAACCGGCCAGAAGCTTTTCAATTTCATTTTCAACATCCCTTCAATCGCGCCGGTGGGCGCACATCTAACGTTCGGCAAAGAAGCGAAGACCAACTAAACTATGCAAAATACCGCAAGCGTTCAAAAATCCAAATCGTTCTGGGGTTGGGTTGCATTCGTTACCGGCATCATTGCGTCGTGGCTACTTCTGAATGCGCTCATCGTAGCTGGAACTACTTTCATTAACGCGTTTTTGACCCTTCGTGCGAATGGTGGTGCTGATCCTGCTGAACTGGCTGGCGATATTTCGATTGGGCTACTAACAGGCTTCTGGGGCGTAATTAATTCCCTAATTTTCCTCATTCCATGCATCATTGCACTGGTCAAATACCATAAGTTGCGCAAGCAGATCACGACAACAGTCCAACAAGAAGCCGAACAAGGCGCAGATGGCGACGCCGAGGAAGCCGTCTGATTAATTTGGGAGCTTCACACCGGCGCCGCCATTGCTATAACGATAGCCCAAGAAAAAATGCCCATAGACCAAGACAGAAAGACCCAGATTGCTATGGGTAACGCCTTTCTTGCGGGCGAGAAGATTGCCGGTATCAGGTTTCGCCACAATTCGCACGTAAGATGTGAAGATTCTGACGGCGTGACTTTTGAGGGATGGATCGTGAGCGTAGGCCCATTCGAACCGGAACCGATTTACACCATTGAGCGCAGCGATGGTGATGGAGACGAGGAGGTGTCTGAATCGAAAGTCGCCCTCATCCATGACCCGCACGAACCATCCAGATAAGAGGGCTATCAAGTCGTGCGTGGCAACCGGCGATAACGTCTTAATCTGAATTCGAGCTTCCCTCCGCCGGTGCCACCACTCTACGTTGCTAGAAAATGGATGCGGACGATGAACATGAAGAAGACGTCCCTCGAACAGCAGTCGAGATCGCGCGTAGAGCAATCGCACTGCATTGCGTTATTGCAGCGGCTCACGACGTTGATCGAACCGAGTTGGTGGACTGGCTCAAGCATGAGGCACTCTGGGATGCAGTCAGCCCGTGGGAACAACAATTCCTGCTAGATAATTCTCCAAGTGACCAGGATGTTAGGAACGCAGGCTGGAGAGTCGAGGCACAGGTGGCTTTGCTCTGGGCGATCGGGAAGATTCAGAACCTTGGTAGCCTATCGGAACAATGCGATACCACTCCAATGGTTGATGCTATCCCTGATCTAGATTCATCCACTGCTACTTTCATTGATACCTCGGTTTTGCGAAGCTCGGAGGAGATCAGCGACGAATATGAGAAGGTTTATCAGGCACACTGGGAGACTCGTAACGCTGCTCGCCACAACATTCCGATCCCCGATGGCATGGATTCAGGAGTTGTTCAGGAGAGACACTACGGCTTCAATTGGCTTATCGGTTATTGCGGCCAAGAATGGGACGAAGTCTTAACCGATACCTAAATGAAGAAGCATAACAAGCCGGAGATGGCGACGCCGAGGAAGCCGTCTGATTAATTTTGAGCTTTCCACCGGCGCCGCCATTCCTATAACGTTCTGCTAAATATGAATACACATCTCATGTGCAAGGTCGTAGCTTTTGTTATTGGAACTATCCTTGTAGTAATTGGAGTTATCAATATTTTCTGGTGGATCAAGAGAGATCGATGGCAGAATTGCGTAGGAATCATCAAGAACGTTAAGAGCGGAAAGGATTCAGAAGGTTACTTGTGGCATCAGCCACGAATTCAGGGCAATCACAATAGTGAGTATTTTGAATTCAATGGGATACCTTCTAAACGTGAAGTAGAGATCGGAACTCAAGTTGCAGTAAGATACGATCCCGTTCATCGTAGATATTTTGATTGCGACAATTTCACGATAATTGCCTCAATTATAGGTCCAATTTTTGTCGGACCTACTCTCTTAATTTTAGCATGGATTTTTTAAGAGTATTAAATAAAAGCAAACCGCGTCATGACAAACTGTACTAGCCGCCCTATATCGATGGTCTCCTCTAGTTAGAACTCCAACCCCGTGATCGACGTGCGCACTCACTGATCGGGGTGCGTGCGCTCATCGTCCAACAATGAAATCCCTGCTGACATTATATCTATTAGCTTTGTTCGGTTGCTCTCCCCCCAAAGAACATTCTGAGGCTTCAGATACCTCCCAAAATGAAGCCTCGTCGGAAGCTACGCTCGACTACGACGGACTAATGGCTGATCTGCGACGCATCAATTACGATAAGAACGGGTATAAGGTATTTCAGGCCGAGTGGGTCCACCTTCGTGCGCAACTGCAAAGTGCATCTGAGAACGGGGCAATCAATAGGCTTCCGGAGGACATGAGAGCGCGGCTCTGGCGGGAGATCGAGTATCTGCGATCATGTGCGCATGCAGAGATTTTCAACGATCACAACGAAGAGATCATCCCCATCCTGTTCAGCTTCGACTTGCCGGAACTGAATCGACAACTTCGGGAGATTCTTGTTGATTCGGGCCAAATATAAAACCAAGAATGCGAACAAGGCAGAGATGGCGACGCCGAGGAAGCCGTCTGATCAATTTTGAGCTTCACCCCGCGCGCCATTCCTTTATCGCTAGAAAAATAAACGATGACGAATAGTATACGAACAGAGTCTGACTGGAAAATATTCCGATCGATAGTTCCAGAACTGCGCGAACGCTATTTGCGCGATCGGAACAACGAACTGATTGCCATCCTCCAAGACGAATCGTTAACGCCGACGGAGAAGTTTTGGACTACGAGCGAGCGCATGAAGGAGATCGGAGGTATTCTTAGAACGTGTCTTGATGACCATAAACGATCAAAGATGATTGATTCCCTGATGCTCATGTATCGCCACCAGATAATCATGGATGCAGATCTTGAAGCGTTTAGCGATGGGGTTCGTGAGCGCGTCGCATATCTGATCGAAGTATATCAAGAAGCTCAGGTCTAAAAGCGAAGTGCTAGAGAGTGATGTTATGAACTCAACTGGAGTCAGGATCGGCTTCTTGTAGGTGCCAACGGTATTGCCGCGCTGACTTTTTGCAATGTTGCTATCTCCGACGGAAAGCCGAAGGGTCAGCGGTGAGCGGCACCTATTCTTCAAATACGCTCTTTCGCTGATATCCGCGCTTCCGCATCGGCGGCGAGGATTTGCTCGAGTGTGGGCTTGAGAACGGTTTGATGTGATTTCATCACTGCAGCGACGGTTTCCCAGATGTTAGGAAAACGGATTTTTCCAGAGCGGAAGGCATCGACCGCGACTTCGTTGGCGGCGTTCATTACGGCGGGAAGGGTGCCGCCTGTTAGACCGGCTTGGCGTGCGAGGTTGAGGGCTGGGAAATCCTCGCTGCGCGGGGCGGAGAATTCGAGTTTGGAGAGCTCGGCGAAGTTCAGAGGTTTTAGTGAACCAGCGAGTCGGTTCGGATAGGTGAGGGCGTATTGGATGGGGAAACCCATGTCGGTCCGTGAGAGTTGGGCGAGGACTGAGCCATCGGTGAACTCGACCATGGAGTGGATGATGGATTGCGGATGGATGATGGCTTCGATCCGATCCATCTCGATTCCGAACAACCAACGGGCTTCGATCATTTCGAGGCCTTTGTTGAAAAGGGTGGCGGAGTCGATGGTGATTTTCGGCCCCATGTTCCAGGTGGGATGATTGAGCGCCATTTCCGGAGTGACGTTCCAGAGCTCGCTCGCCGGGGTGTCGCGGAACGGACCGCCGGATGCGGTGAGGATGAGACGTGAAATTTCCGATTCCGGTCCGCGGTGGCCTTCGAGGCATTGGAAGATCGCGTTGTGTTCGGAATCGACTGGAAGGATGCGGATGTTCTTCTCGGCGGCCCGTGCGGTGATGATTTCACCAGCCATGACGAGGATTTCCTTGGAGGCGATGGCGAGGTCTTTTCCGGCCTCGATGGCGGCGAGGGCGGGGTGGAGGCCGGCGGTGCCGACGATGGAAATGAGGACGATATCGGCTTGTTCGAGCTGGGCGAGTTCGTTCAAACCCTCGGCTCCGACGTGGACTTTGACCGATGATGGAAGCAGGGCGCGAAGGGCATCGGCCTTGGAATCGTCGTAAATAGCAATGTTTCGAACACCTGTTTCAATTGCTTGTTTAGCGAGCAAAGTTACACTGGAACAGGCGGCGAGCCCGACGATTTCGATTTCATCGGGGAGTTGCGCGGCGACACGAAGGGTGGAGAGCCCGATGGATCCGGTGGAACCCAAGATGACGACCCGACGTTTTTTTCTAGAACTCATACGCAATAGGGAATGACGCCTTTGAGGTAGAACCAAAGGAAGGGAGCGGTGAAGCAAATGCTGTCGATGAGGTCGAGACCACCACCGATGCCGGGTAGCATTTTACCGGAGTCTTTGGCGTTGAGAGAGCGTTTCACGACGCTTTCCGCGAGGTCGCCGATTACGGCAAGGATGGCGAGGAGGAAGCCAAGGATGATGACGTGCTTCCATGAATGGAGGGCGTCGAGTTGATCAGGGAGTAGCCAAAACAATCCGCAGGCTGCGAGTTGCGCGAAGAACAGTGCACCGGCAAAACCTTCCCAGGTTTTCGCGGGGGAAACATTGGGGATCATTTTGTGTTTTCCGATGAGAGAGCCGGTGATGTATGCGCCCATGTCGCTGAATTTCGTGACCGCGAGCAACCAGAGTAGAACGTAAGCCCCTGGGACATCACCGCTACCGGGGAGGCCGAAGGAGATGCGTGAGGCAAAGCTGAAGAGATAGGCGATGTAAACGAAGCCGAGCAAGTTGGCCGCGACGGAGAGAAGGGCTTCGATGCCTTTGATTGAGTAGCGGAGCTGAAGGGTGAATGCGCCGGTTGCAGCAAGGAAAATGTAAAAGGCATCGAGGCCGTGTGGGATGTCTTTGGCTCCGTTGAGCAAATAGTAGGAACTCAGGCCGCAATAGCTGAGGGCGAGAAATAGTCCGTAGCGTGGGAAGCATTTCACTCCAGCTACGTGGAGCATTTTGAAATACTCAAGGGTGGAGATGATCACCAGAGCTGCCACCAAGCCGACATAGGCGAGCGGTTGCATACTGATGAAAATAGAGGCGACGATGCCCCAAAGTAACAGCGTGCTGAATCCCCTGCGGAAGAAGACAACGGACTTACTGGGAGAAGGATTTGAAGGTTTGATTTCCACGGTGCGACATCATGCAAGACGGGAGGGGAGTGTGAGGCAATCCTTTCCTAAAAAAATCTCATAGAAAATTCCGCAACTTTGCCAAAAGGGTTGGGTTAAAAGCCCTTGTGAGAGAGTTGATAGCTCATTAAAAAACCAATTATAAAGTCATGAAAACGAATACATTAATCATTGTTGCAACCGTAATCGGTCTTGCAGGAGTCGCTAGCGCGGAAGAAAGAAAGCGTCCGGTGCGACCCGATAACCGCGTAGAGAATCCGGAGGGTGAGGTGCGTCCTGCTGGCCCAAGACATCCCGACCGCCCGATGCCACGCGAAATGATGGAGAAATTTGACAAGGACGGCGATGGTAAACTTAATGAGGATGAGCGCGCTGCTGCCAAAGAGGCAATGAAAGCCAGAGAAGAAGGATTCAAAAAAGAGATGCTCGAGAAGTTCGACAAAGATGGCGACGGCGAACTCAGCGAAGAGGAACGTGAGGCCGCCAAAAAAGAGCGCATGGAAAAACATGAAGCTTTCAAAAAAGAGATGCTCGCCAAGTTTGATAAAGACGGCGACGGCGAACTCAGTGAAGAAGAAAAAGAAGCCATGAAGAAAGAGATGATGAAAGAGAAAGCCAAGCAGTTCGATAAGGATGGCGACGGTGAACTCAATGAAGAGGAAGAAGCTGCAATGAAGAAAGCGATGAAGGAGCATCACGAAAAACGCGGTGGTCCAGAAGGTACTGGTGGTCCAGACAAACGCAGAGAGCATAAAGAAAAAGAAGAAAAAGAAGCTCCTGGCGTGTTGGGTGAGTAATTTCTGATCCGATATAATCTAACAAAAGGCCACCTGTGTAAAGGTGGCCTTTTTTTATTTCCCCAAGGAGCGGCGGCATTTTGCCGCCGGATGGATTAGTGGCAAGGAAGCTGGTGAGGATTTGGAAGATAGGGCGGCAGCCGGTCGGAGACCGGCTCTCCGGTATTAGTCTTTCTCTTGAGCTTTGGAGTAACTTTCATAATCTCCATTCGAGATGTTTTTGAGGATCTCGCTGGCTTTGAGTTCGTCTACCACGCAGCCGAACTGCGTGAAAACCTTTTCATCCAGTTTGATGGATTTGGAGAGTTTTTCGAATGCTCCTTTATCGACGCTGTGGAGCGCGCAGAGAGCGTAGAGCTTGGCAGGAGTATTACCTTTTTCGAAGAGGGTGGTGAACGTTTCTTTGGCTTTGGGGTTTGTTAGTAACGCTTGGAAGGCTGTATCGGATGCTCTTTCTCTTTGTCCTTTTGCAGGACCAAATCCGAAATTTTCCACTTTTGTCAGTGTCTCGATGGCTTGTGCTTCGGTCATTGCTGGAGAAGATGGTGGTTCTATGGCTTGCTTGATCGCTGTGATGACTGTATCTAACTCGGCGGGCTTTCTTTCTCCGAGGTTTTGCATTTTGGTGTCGTCTGTGAACCAGTTCACTTTGTTATCGGTGATGGTCAGTGCGCCGAAGGTGCCGTTGAGAACGGAATATGACTCGTTATTCTTCTGGAGAAATAAGAGATACTTCTCGCCTCTGGTAGATGGGAAAATGAACTGTGGGGCGCAAAGTCCTGGATTTTGATATCCAGAAACGCTGATTTGTTCGGGTGGTTTCCCCTTAATGAAGGAAGTGACTTTCAAGGTCACCACTTGGTCGATGTGTTGATCATTCGTTTTGCGACTGTCTTCGGAAATGAATTCAGCAACAACGATGCTGTCAGAATGTTCGACCAGGGATTTTAGAGGTAAGGGTCCCCAATCTGCGGATGCTGTCATGCAAGACCATGCGGTGATAAATAGGAGGATGAGGAGAGTTTTCATGGGAATGAACACTTAGGGAGTGATTGTGCGTTTGATCGCTGCGATGGCTGCGTCTAAATCGGTGGGTTTTCTTTGTCCGTTGTGGTGATCTTCAGTTTCATCGGTGAACCAGTTCACTTTATTATCTGTGATCGCCATAGCGCCTAAGTGGCCATTTAGGACGGAATAGGAGTTCTCGCTTTTTTGGAGGAACAATAGGTATTTCTGACCTTTGGTGGTTGGGAAAATGAACTGTGGTGCGCATATACGCCCCTGAAATCCAGAAACGACGATATGTTCGGGAACTTCTCCTTTGATGACTGAAGTGACTTTCAGGGTTGCGATTTGATCGATTCGGGCACCTTCAGTTTTACGGCTGTCTTCGGAAACGAATTCGGCGACAACGATGCAGTTCGAATGTTCTACGAGAGATTTAAAGGGTAGAGGAGCCCATTTCGCGGATGCAGTCATGGAGGTGCATGCGGATAGGAAGAGGAGGGTGATTAGAGTTTTCATGGGGTGATTTTTGATTTGGAAGAGCGCGACTGGAGTCGCGCGGTCCATTTGAAGGCAGCCGGTCGGAGACCGGCTCTCCGGTTAGTCTTTAATGATGAATTTCATTTCGTCGCTGTTGGCGCGGAGTTCGGGGGCATACATGGCTTCGGCGTGGGTGGGGAGGGCGCTGAATTTTCCGGGGATCTCGGCGCGGAGGCGGTAGCTTAGGTTGTGGCGACCGCGTGGGAGGTTTTGGACGAAGAGGGAAACTTTCTCATCGCGCAGTTCCATGTAGGCGCCGAGGCCGTTCGGGTTGTAGCCGGATTGGACATCGACGGCTTCCATGCCGGCGGCTTTCCAATCTTCGAACACGAGGTATTCGTAATCGTTTTTACTATCGATCCCGAGGGTGACTTCGATGAGGTCGCCGCTTTTGATTTCGTCACCGGATTTCAACTCGATGCGTTGGTAGATCGAGCGTTTTTGATCGACCGCTTGGCCTTTGGAATCGACCGCATCGATGACTTTCTGATCGGGCACGAGTTTGTGGTAGGTGCGGTCGACTTTGACTTCGAGTCCGGCCTTGGTGATGAAATCTTCCAAGGTGAAATAGCCGACGTATGCGTTGGCATAGAGCGGGCCGGTGCCTTTTTTGCGGAGTTCGATGGTGTGTTTTCCAGTGGTGAGGATGTCGCCGGCGATGATGGCGGTGCTGTCGAAGGTGAAGAGGTTGTCTTTGGTGATCTCTACCGTTTTGAGCGGTTTGCCATCGAAGAGGATTTCGACCGTTAGGTTGGGATCGCCTTCTTTAGTAGCTTTAAGGAAATCGCCGATGGCCTCGATGCAGTAAGCAGTGTCGCGGGTGGAGTTCCAGTAAGTGCCGTGTTTGCGGTTGTTGATGAGGTATTTCACCAAGCCGCGGGTGTCCGGGCTGTTAGGTTCAGCGGCGGCAAGGAGTTTGAGGAACCATGCTTGAGCTTCGAACTCGCTGCCATACCAATACCACCAGTAACCACTATTTCCGAGGTCGAGGTAGGCGGTTTGGTTTTCCGCATCGGTTTTCAAAAACTGGCGGATGTTGCGGATCAGGGCATCGCGTTTTTCGAAGTCTTTGGTGCGGTGGAATTCAAGTCCGACCAATGCTTTGGCGTAGATAGGGAGGTCGAGTTTGTCGCGGAACAAGAAACCTAACATTTGAGCGTGGTCTTTGTTAGCTTCACCGAGCACACGGCGGACGAGAGCGTCCATCGAGTCGGCTTTTTCCTTGGTATTTTCTTCGCGCTTTTTCCAGTTGGCGATGCGGTCGGCTTCGACCTTTTCGTATTGTGCAAGCCAGTTGGTGCCGCGCTCGATCATGTCTGCGGGGACTTTCGCACCGTTGCTGCGAGCGAGGAGTAGGCCGTGCATGACGACGGCAGTGGTGTGGGCGTAGGATTGGTGGCCATAGGCGGAGAACCAGCCCCACCCTCCATCAGGGTTTTGTTGATCGCGGAGTTTGGCGATGCCGGCGGCTTCCATTTTGGCGACCTCTTTTTCATCCCAAACCGGATTCCAATGCGGGTGATCGGGTTTCCATTGCGCGGCTCGTTCTTTGGGATCGCCGATTTGTTGTGGGTTGAGGTTTACCTTTTTGTCTTTGATCGCCGCGAGATCGTGACCGAGGTCTTTTAGGATGTGGTGAACGACTGTGGTGGGAACGAAGCGGTTGAGCGTTTGTTCCGTGCAACCGTATGGATAGCTGGAAAGGTAAGGCAGCGCATCGATCATCGCACTGGCGACGCTGGGCGAGTAGTTCAACGTGAGCTTGCTCTCGTTGGGTCGGCGTTCTTTGGGAATGTTAAACTCGATGGTGGTGGAGTTGCCTTCGGGATCGATGGCGCGGCTGAAGGAATCGGTTTTCATCATGCCGTGGACGTAGACAGGGAATTTCATTTCCATGGCATCCGAGTCATCGGCGGCGATGGCCTTCATGCGGATGGTGGTTTCACCTTCGGCGATGGCTTTCGTGATCCAGTCGATGCGGGTTTCTCCCATGGAAGGGATGGAAACTTTGTGCGTTTGGTTATTGTCGGCTGTTAGATTTTTACCATCGAGTTCGAGCGAGACCGTGACTTCCTTGGCGTCCGCGTGGTAGTTGTGAACGACCGCGCTGAGTGTGACTTCGTCTTTTTCGATGAAGAAGCGTGGGGCTTGGAGGCGGATGATGAGGTCTTTGCTGGTGACGATTTCCGCCGAGCCTTCACCGACGCGGGTGCCTTTGCCCATGGCCCAGGTTTTGATTTTCCAGGTGGTGAGGTTGTCCGGCATTTCCATGTCGATGGTGGCCTCTCCGTTTTCATTGGTCTCGATAGAACCGACCCATTTGAGGAGATCGGCGAACTCGGAGCGGACGACCACTTGAGGAGCGGCGGCTACGGGTGCTTCACCACCGGCGGCGCCCGCGTCATCTGCGGCAAAGGCGTCACCTTCCTTCATTTTTGATTCCGCGACCATTGGGGCGGAAAGGTTTGCGTGAAACGATTCTTGCTCATCCATAATACCGCCGCTCATTCCAGAACCAAAACCCGCGCCTCCTTTATCGCCACGATACATCATGCGACCTCGTCTGTTTCCTGCGAGAGCATTCACGTTTCCGAAAATCCCGAGTTGCTGCATGAAGGTGGAATTAGGCAATTGGAGGTGAGAGCCCATGAAGCCTTGGGAGTGTTCCATGCCACGTCCGTAGTAGTGGCGTTTCCAGTCCCAGAAGAACGGCACGATATCGTCGACGTTTGAGCCTCCGGAGATGTATTCGAGGGATTTGTCGTAGATCGTGACTGCGGCGGAGCCTTGGAAGGGTTTTCCTTCGTGGTCGGTGATCTTGATCGTGAGGGAAGTTTTCTCACGGGGTTTGAGTTTGTCTTTCGCGGGTTTGACCTCGACGGTTAACTGGCGTTTCTCAGGAGGAAGAACGATCTCGCGATTGACTGTGTGAACATTTCCGTTAGAGACCGTGACCGCCTCGATGAAAAAGTTAGGCATATCGCGGAGGGTGAGGGGGATATCGACGACTTGGGATTTTCCGTTGAGGACGATGATTTTGGTTTCGCGATCTTTGCCTTGGTTGGGTCTGATGAAAAGCCAGACGCGGGAGTTGGGTTGGTTGGTGTTGACTAACAGTTTCACCGTATCGCCGGGGCGGTATTCTTTTTTGTCGGGTATGAGTTCGAGGTCGTTGTAGCGGAAATTGCCTTTGGTTTTATCGTTGGCACCGTGAACCGAGAAGATCGTCGCGCCTTCTTGTTTACGACCTTTGGTATCGGTGAATTCGACAGCAACGCGGTATTGGCCGGGTTTGGAGGCGGTGAAGGTCCAGTTTTCATCTTCGGGTGTCCATTTGCCGATTTCTTTTTCTTCGATCTCACCTTTGGCGTTGAGTGCGGATGAGTAGAGGATGGCGGTGGCTGCTCCTTCGACTTTTTTGCCATCGAGTGTGCGTGCTGAAAAAGTTCCGGTGACTTTGTCGCCGAGATTTGCGTAGCCGCGATCGAGCCAGACGGTGACGCTGTAGGGTTCGCGAGCTGCTAGAACAGAGCCGCTACCGACGATGGTGCGGCGCGAGGCATCAATGACTTCGGCGGTGATCGTGTAGGTGTGATCTTGATCACCGTGAACGAGTTTGGCGATGGAGCTATCGATTTTTATCTTCACTTTTCCGTCGGGGCCGATGGGTGAGGTTTGTTCGAGGATGAGCTCGGGAGCGCCCATGCGGTGTTGTTCCCACCATGGAGGAGCGGGGCGGATGCAACCCCATCTTCCCCAACCGGGATACCAAGAAACTTCGGGGTAACACCACCAATAGCCAGAGCCGTAAAGCCAATCCCATGGGCCTTCGGGGAACCAGCGGTTGTTGAAAAAGTCGCGTTGCACTTTGATTTTCACCGTGGCTTCGGTGACGGGTGCGCCGTGGTAGTAGTTGGCGGAGACCGTGGCTTCAAAAGTTTCTCCGAGTGCGACCGGTTCGGTCGGGGCATCGACTTTCACTTCGTATTCCGGCTTTTTGTATTCTTCGACGCGGAAGGTGAAATTGGTGTTAGGCACGTTACCTGTGACGCTGATGTTGTAGTTGCCAAGGGCGGCTTCTTCCTTGAGATCGAATTCAAAAGTGGCACCGCCAAAGGCGTCGGTGGTGATACCGGATTTTTCGAAAACGACTTCACCGCGTCCGTCAAAAATTTGGATATCCGCGGTTTTG
>JANOKJ010000201.1:0-10148 GCA_031419275.1 Akkermansiaceae bacterium
TTGTGGGATGCGTCGTTCGGCAATGTTCAAGTTAGCCATGACTTTAACCCGGGAGATAATGGGTAGGGCTAAGTGTATCGGAGGCGGTGCCATTTCGTAGAGTGCACCATCGACGCGGTAGCGGATTTTGAAGTCTTTTTCGAATGGCTCGAAGTGGATGTCGGAGGCTTTTTCCTTAATGGCTTGGTAGAGCACGAGATCGACGTAGCGTATGATGGGAGCGGAGTTTGCCTCGGCTTCGGCGTTGGCGGGGTCAATTTCCTGAGCGCTGATGTCGAGCTGACTGAGGATGTCATCCATGGCGCGGCCTTCTCCACCGTAGCATTCGTTGATTTTGGCTTCAACGAGGTAGTCTGGCGCTACGACGATGATGATTTCACGTCCGAGGGTAAAACGTAAGTCTTCGACGGTTTGAGGGTTGAGGGGGTCGACAAGGGCGATATGGAGGCCTTGATCGTCGAAGTTTACAGGTAAAGCTCCGTGGAGGCGTGCGGTTCCAGCTGGGACGAGATCGAGTAGGGCTTGGGGAGGATTCCAGTTTCTAAGATCGACAACATTTGCGCCAAGTTCTGTAGCGACGACCGGCCAAACGTCATCGCGATATTGAATGACGCCGAAGTCTGCCAGGAGTTCGGGTACGGTTTTTCCGCTGTTTTCGATTTCGGCCAAGATTTCCTCAGCGAGTGAGGTATCGATGAGGCCTCTCGATTCGAATAATTCTAGAAGTTGGCGATTATCCATGGGTGGGGTTTAAGCGGGAAGGTGATTTATGGTTAGAAGAAGTTTAATCGAGGTCGCCCATGGTAGCGTGGACGACTTCTTCAGCTGAGGTTATGCCGGCAAGGATTTTTCGGATGCCGTCTTCGCGAAGGGTGCGCATCCCGAGTTCGCGGGCTCGTCTGCGGAGTTGGTTAGTGGATTGTTCGGTATTGATGAGTGAGCGGACTTCGTCATCGATATTGAAGAGTTCGAATATACCCATACGTCCACGGTAGCCGTTGCCACGGCATTTTTCGCAGCCAGTTGCGCCGAAGATAGATGTATCGGCGGTTCGTGAGGCATCGAGATGAAGGGCACGCATTTGTTTCTCGGAAAGTTCTGCGGGGGCTTTGCAAATAGGGCAGAGTTTTCGGACTAGCCGTTGGGCGAGAATGGAGCGGACAGCGGAGGCAATGAGGAAAGGTTTAACACCAATATCCGCGAGACGAGCGACGGCGGATGGGGCGTCGTTGGTATGGAGAGTGGAGAAAACCAAGTGACCAGTAAGTGAAGCGTTGATTGCGATGTTAGCGGTTTCTGCATCACGAATCTCACCGATCATGATGATGTTAGGAGCTTGGCGGAGCATGGCGCGCAGTGCGGCCGCGAAATTCATGCCGATCTCGGCTTTGACCATGACTTGGTTGATGCCTGGGAGTTCGTATTCGACAGGATCTTCAACGGTGATGATTTTTTTATCGGGTCGGTTGATGACGTTGAGACATGCGTAGAGTGTGGTGGTTTTACCAGAGCCTGTGGGACCAGTGACGAGGATGATGCCGTCTGGAAGTCCGAGGAGTTTTTCAAATTGGGCTTGGTCATCGGAGAAAAAGCCGAGTTCGGGTAAGCCGAGTAACAAGGCGGTTTTATCGAGGATACGCATGACGATGGATTCGCCATGATTTGAGGGTACGGAAGAAACCCGGAGATCGACTTCTTTATCTCCCATTTTAAGTTGGATACGACCATCTTGGGGGAGTCGTTTTTCTGCGATCGACATGGTTCCGCTCATGACTTTGAGTCGGGCAATGATGGCGGGTAGAAGTTTTTTCGGATGTGAATCGACGTGAATCAATTTACCGTCGAGGCGGTAGCGGACACGGACGGAAGTTTCGAGTGGCTCGATGTGGATATCGGAAGCTTTTAGGCGAAATGCTTCGGTAAGGGTTTGTTGGACGAGACGAATGATAGGTGCATCGTTGCCTTCAACACCTGCTTCAGAATCTCCAGTTGAAACTTTGAAACCGTCGTCTGTAGGTTTCTTTTTCTCTTCCTCGATATGATAGAACTGGCGGATGTGATTTTGAATATCGGTGGGAGTAGCGCAGGTAAAATTGATTTCTCTGCCCGTGGCGTGAGGTAAGCTATCGAGAGTTTCAAAATCGAGTGGATCGGCGACAGCGACGGTGAGAAATAGTCCGTCATCTGCGATGGGAATGGCGCGGAAGCGCCGGACGATATCATCGGAAATAGCTGTGATGATTGAGGGATCCAGATTGAGTTGGTGGATGATAACAAATGGAACACCGGCGTTACTGGCGAGAGTTTCACTGACATGATCCTCAGTAATCGTTCCTGCTGCGATAAGGTGTTTGATGATGGTCTGGCCGCTTGTAAGTGCGGAGCGATTTTCATGAAGTTGCTCAGCTGTTAGATAGCCGGCATCGACGAGTAGATCTGCGAGATAGTCTTCGTTTGAGAACACTTTTTTTGGAAAAATAGGTTTTAGGTAGGATTAGCAATTTGCATGCTAACGGATGAGTAGAATGTCAACATGGTCAACTGAAATGGCGGTGTCAATCCATCGGAATCGTTTAAATGGAATTTATGTTATCGGGAATTGCCGAATTGCCATGAAATGCTGGCAGGCATAGAGTAGTTGGGAGTCTTGAGTTTGAGTGAAAGGGAGTATGAAATCGGCAAAATTCTGTGGGGTTTCGTATTGGAGGAATGGACGGCTCCATTCGATGAGATCGGTGAAATTTACATCTGCGGTGAGATCTTGGAGTCCGGGGTTTTGGTAGATAGCAGGGCCCTCGATTCGTTGTTGAAGAAGGTAGCCACGGATTGAGCCATGGGGGCGGCGCTGGTAGAGATTCTCGGCAAGACTTCCGTAATCGATTGTCAGGATTTCACCGCGATGCCAGAGAGGTAACCATGATTTCAGCCATTTTTTGTAGGATTCATGGACTTCGATACGTTGGCCTAGAGGGAAATCGCCTTTGAATATAGAGGATTCGGGCAAGTTTTGGGGATCGATCAGAATTTCTTGGGTTTGATTTTTGGGATGGATTAGGGCGATTTCTTTCCAGTCGGTTTGTGTTTTTTGAAATAAGCGGACTGGAAAGGCATCGACGAGTTCGTTAGAGAAAATGACGGCGTTGCCGTTGCAGGATTTCAGGGCTTCTTGGATCGTTGGGTGAAATGAGGCACGTTTCCCGAGAGTGTTCTTTTGGTGATCGAGGAGGGTGGGTGAGGAGTCAACCAAGTGAAGCTTGGTGGTAAGGCGGAGTGTGAGAGGAAGGTGCTGGAGGACTTGTTTAGCGAGGGTTCCCATGCCTGGGCCGATTTCTATGAGGTTGCGGGTGTTGTGAATGCGCATAGCCTTTGTTGCCCATGCAGCAATGGCTTTGGCGGGAATGTCAGAGAGCTGGGGGGCGGTGGTAAAGTCTCCGCGCGAACCGATGGTGCGGATGTTTTTTGCGTAGTAGCCACGTTGAGGGTCATGGAGACACCTTTGCATGAATTGCTCGAACGTTTCGTGTAGCATGACTGAGTTTTGCGAATTTTTGATGATTCAGCCTGGGTTGGGTAGGAAATAAAAAGACCGCAGCCCGATGAGGGGTGCGGTCTTTGAAAGATTAGATAATCCTTGGATTACTTAGCTGCAGCGGTGCGAGCTTTGCGGATGAAGCTATTGACGGTCTCGGAAGGTTTTGCACCAACGGCGAGCCATTTATCTGCTTTTTCGAGATCGATTTCGTAGTTTGTGCCTTCGACGAGTGGGTTATAGGTGCCGATCTGTTCGATATAGCGACCATCGCGACGCTTGCGGCTGTCGACGGCTACGATTTTGTAATAAGGGCGGTCTTTGGTGCCCTTGCGGTTGAGACGGAGAGAGACTGACATGGTGTGACGTATTGGGGTTGCCCCTTTTGGGCGGGCGCGGAGGTTGGTCGAATTTATACGACAGGACAAGCGAAATTTTGCGAAGAATGCGAGTTTTTCGAGAAAAGGCGAAATGGCTTTGCCATGAAAGGAAAAAACCCAGCTGGAATGAACCGGCTGGGTTTTTGAAAAAAGAGTCTAACCAGATATTAGTAGGCATTACTACGAACGTGGTGATAATAGCTTTCGGCACCGAGTTCTGGTGGGAATTCCGAAAGGCCTTCATGCACGTTCATGTCGATGCGGTTGTCTGCTCCACATTTTTCGTAAGGTGGCTTGAAGGTGCCGCGATAGGTAGGGCAAGTGAAGGTGACGAGTTCGTAGAAGCCGTAGCCGAGGCGTTTGAATGCGCGGTTGGTGCCGTCGACTGCGCCATAGCTCCAGCCAGCTTTTGCACCGTAGGTATCGGATCTGCGGACCATCATTTCAGGGATTTCAACTAAACCATAAAGAATATTGCTAAGTGCACGACCGAGCTTGCGGGTGGAGGTGTAGTGGGATCCAGGAGGAGATTGGATGTCAGCTGCTGCGAAGCCTGAGAGGGCGACAACACTGGCGGCGATGAACAGGAGTTTTTTCATACTTAAGTTAGGTTAGGAAAGTGGAGCGGCTGTTGGCAAGGAGAAGTTTTAAAAATTTATGGACGTAGAATCACAGTATTTTTAATGAACTTAAAGGCTGATGCCTGTCGCTGAGGTCACGCCCGCGATGGCGCGGATGGCTCCCATGACATCGGCGGGAAGGGCGGCGTCCAGCTCGATGAGCGAGAGTGCAACGCTTTTCGATTTATCGCGGGCGAGGGAGAAATTGGCAATGTTCTGGCTGGCGTTTCCAAGCACGGTGCCGACGGCTCCGACGATTCCTGGGCGGTCGTCATTGCGGACAATGAGGAGGTGACCTTTGATCGGGCTATCGACGAAGAGGCGATCGATTTCCACGATGCGGGGGCTGCGGCCGATGATGGTGCCGGCGACACGGAATTTTTCATCACCTTTGCGGAGTTCGACGACGAGGAGGTCGTTGAACTCGGTTTGGGCGCTGATCGTGGATTCGACTAGGTCGAGTCCCATGGCTTTCGCGATGGCGGGGGCGTTGACGAGGTTGACTTGGCCATCGGCTCGCGAACATGCGAGCAGGCGGAACAGGGCGGTGCGGGAAATGAGGCCGGTGTCTTTGGTGGCGAGGTCGCCGTGATAGGAAACGCGGATCGAATCCGGGTTAGCGGGGCCGAGTTTGGCGAGCAGAGTGCCGAGCGCGCCGGCGAGATCGAGATAGGGACCGATTGCGGCGATGGCTGCGGCATCGAGCGATGGCATGTTGATCGCGTTGCGAATTTCACCGGTGGTGAGGAAATCGCGGATTTGGATGGCGACTTCGATACCAACGTTTTCTTGGGCTTCGTTGGTGGACGCACCGAGATGGGGAGTGAAAGCGATGTGTTTTTTGAGGCTGAAAAGCGGATGGTCTGCTGCTGGAGGTTCGGTTTCGAACACATCTAGTCCGCAACCTGCGATATGGCCGGAATCGATCGCGTCTTTAAGCGCAGCTTCGTCGATCAGTCCGCCGCGGGCACAGTTGATGATGAGAGCACCTTTGTTCATGAGAGCGATTCGCTCTTTGTTCATGATGTGGCGGGTGTCGTCAGTGAGAGGAACGTGGAGGGTGACAACATCCGCACCTGTTAGAGCGATGTCTGGAGATTCTGCTAGAGTGACTTTGAGTTCACGTGCACGAGATTCTGTTAGGAAAGGATCATAAGCGACGACTTCCATGTTAAAGGCTTGGGCGCGTTTGGTGAACTCGCTACCAATGCGGCCCATGCCGAGGACAGCGAGGCGTTTACCGTTGAGTTCGATGCCTTGAAAGGCTTTGCGGGCGGCGTTGAAATCTCCAGCAAGCACACCTGCATGGGCGGGGCCGATGTTTCTTGCTGCGGAGAGCATGAGTGTGAAAGCGTGTTCGGCTGTAGAGATCGTGTTGCCGGAAGGGGTGTTCATCACGATGACGCCGTGATCGGTAGCAGCATCGCGGTCGATGTTATCCACTCCAACGCCAGCACGTCCGATGGCTTTGAGGTTGGTGGCAGCAGCGAGGATGTCGCGGGTGACTTTGGTTTGTGAGCGAACCACAAGGCCGTGGTATTGTCCGATGATTTTTATCAACTCCTCTGGAGCGAGGCCGGTGTTGACATCGACGGTGATGTTAGGAGTGGAGCGAAGAGCTTCTACACCTTTTTCAGAAATGGGATCGGAGACGAGGACTCGGTAATTACTCATAGGGAGGGTGCGTCGGTAGATGAGAAGCGGTTGGCATGCAAGAGGAAGTAAGTATGAATTATGATTGAGAGAGAGAATAGCCAAGCTAGAGTCCCGACGTGCTTCACTGGTTTTCAGACGGAAAATTCCCCTTGTATCTCGCGCCGATGGCGGGGGTGACGGATTTGATTTTCCGCAGGATCTGTAAGGAAATGGGAGCTGATGTGATGGTGACGGAGTTTGTAAGTGCGGAGGGAATTATGCAGGCAGATGAGCGGACGCGGAAATACACGGAGTTCGATGAGGGCCAGCGGCCTGTGGGTGTGCAACTGTTTGGAGCGGACGGCGAACGCATGGGGGAGGCGGCGCGGAAGATCATTGATAAGGGACTGGCGGGACGGATTCCGGATTTCATCGATATCAATTTCGGTTGTCCGGTGAACAAAGTGGTTTCTCGAAATGGTGGATCTTCGTTGTTGCGGGATTGTCCGTTGTTGGCGAGCGTCGCGGAGGGGGTGGCGAAGGCGGTAGGAATGGATGTGCCGGTGACTGCGAAAATCAGGATAGGCTGGGATGCGGATTCGGTGAACGCGGTGGAAGTGGCTAGGACTTTGGTGGATTGCGGAATGCAAGCGATCGCGGTGCACGGTCGGACCCGGGCGCAGGGATATTCGGGAGAGGCGGATTGGGAAACGATCGATGCCGTGGCGCGTGCGGTAAAAATTCCGGTGATCGGCAACGGCGATATTTCCTGCGGAGAAGATCTGGCGAAACGCAAACGCGAGACGGCTGTGAGCGGGGTGATGATAGGTCGCGCCGCGATGCAAAATCCGTGGGTTTTCCGTGAGGCGAAGCATTTTTTACAAACGGGCGAGGTGATGGAAGCTGTACCGCTGGAGGAGAGATGGGCGTTGATTTTGCGGCATTGTCGGATGGCGG
This sequence comes from Akkermansiaceae bacterium, assembly GCA_031419275.1. GTDB lineage: Bacteria > Verrucomicrobiota > Verrucomicrobiia > Verrucomicrobiales > Akkermansiaceae > Luteolibacter. The sequence goes on from JANOKJ010000201.1 coordinate 7,122, forward strand.
TTGAAAGCAATCGCTATGGAAATGAACGCCAGACCCTCACAGCGATGCGCGGGCGGTTGATGGCGTATTGCAAAGGATTTCCCGGGGCGAAGGATCTCAGGCAAAAGCTGTGCCAAGTGGATTCCGTGGCCGCAGTGGAGGGATTGGCGGAGTTTTCCCTTTCTGCGTAGGTTTTTCCTAATCTGAAAAATTTCACGCATGATGATAAATGGACGGGTAACTGCTTCGTAGTTGGGTGATTCCGGTCCGATACGGGCTGGAAAGACAAAACCCACTTGTTCATACATGTCCAAAATCCCATCCATTCCCGCGGCTATTTCACTGATTCTGCCTCTATGCATGATGGGATCTGCAACTGCGGAGAAAGCGAAACCAGCTCACGTGTTTGAATTGTCCGACAAGGCCGAGGTGATCTTAGATCGCTACTGTTTCACCTGTCACGATGAGGAAATGCAGAAGGGAAACATCCGTCTGGACAATCTTGCGGATCTGGACACGGCTAAGCGCCTTGATCTTCTGAACCGCGTGCAGGAGCAGATTTATTTCCAACACATGCCGCCGAAAGAAAAACGGCAGCCCAACGAAGACGAACGGAAATCGATTTTGGGATTTATCTCTGCGGACCTGGGCGTTCACGGGGCCTCCACCCTGGAAGGTAAATTGCAAAAGCCCGAATACGGAAATTACATCAATCACGAAAAGCTCTTCTCCGGCGAATACAAGGATGAGCCCGCCTACACCACGGATCGCCGCTGGTTGATCAGCGAGTATATCTTCAATGCCAAGTTCCAGCGCATCCTTGGAAATGAGACCATCATAAACCGCGGCAAGGAGCGGCTAAAAGCGGTCGGTAGCAAGAGGCTTTCGGGCGTTTCTCTGGCCAACCCATTTCTCCTGCCTAAAACCGTGGGCGTCCGTTATTACGCGAACGAGGATCTAACAGGAGGTCACCTCTCCAGCATGCTGACCAACGCGCAGAATGTATCTGTCCACATGACCGACTATCTGGTGCCTAGGGGCAAGGGCAAGTATTTGCCAGCGGTCACAGAAATCCTCGCAATGGAGGATGCTCATGCCGCCACCATCGCATCGCGCCGCGCATTTCTTGTAAGCCACATCGAACGTCTCTGCGAGGAAATCTACGCGGATCGCAATGAGGCCATGCTGCCCACCTTTGTGCCCGTTGAGCTCCAACCACTGCCGGAACTGAAGGAAGGGGAGACATACAAAAAAGCGCCGATGAATGTTTCGACGAACATGCTCGAAAATCTGGGTGCGGCTCCACTGGTTTATCACACTCTAACAGATCCTGAATTGGGTAAAATGAGCGATGATGAGTTTCGTGCTTACTGTGAGCGTTTCTGGTTCTACCGCGGCGACCACGAGCGCACCATCCAAAGTCGCATGGCGCTTCTCAGGGAATATGTGCCGGAATTTCGCGGTATTGCTAAGGAACAGCTCAAGAGACACAAGAAGATCGACTACAAACCGCTCGCCGATGGGGAAATGGCGGCGATTCGTGATGCCATCCAGAAACACCGCAAGAAGGGAGAGCACTATAACACCTTGATTGAGACTTGCGTCGAGGACTGGGAGAAGTCTCTCGCGCAGCAACGCAAAGACGCCGGCCCGCCAAGTCCTGAGATTCTCACCAAACTGGCCAGAGAACTTTCATTGCTGATCCTTGAGCGAGAGCCCACTCCTGAAGAAATCGCGGACTATATCGCCCTCACAGAATCCTACGTCGAAAAACTCGGACGCCGCAAAGCGGTGCAGAAGCTGATCCAGACCATCTTTCTTTCCACTGAATTCGCCTACCGTAGCGAGTTCGGTGTCGGCGAAGCCGATGAACGCGGCCGCCGCATGATGTCACCGCGCGATGCCAGTTACGCCATTGCCTACGCTCTAACAGATCAAAGTCCGGACGCAGAACTTGTTGCGGCGGCTTCGAGCGGCCGACTCAATACCCGCGAGGACTACAAGCGCGAGGTCGAGCGCCTGCTCGCCAAGCGTGATGTCCGCTCAATCATCGATCCTGTCCTTGAGGACAAGAGTTGGCAGGACAACTCCACGAAAATACCCATCCGCGAACTGCGTTTTTTCCGTGAGTTTTTCGGCTATCCAAAAGCGCTGGAAATTTTCAAGGATGAGAAACGCTTTGGCGGCGACCGCCTGGATGATGCGACCAACCGTGCGGTCAACGAGGCCGACCGAATCGTGGAATACATTCTTGAGAAAGACAAAAATGTGTTCGAGGAGCTGATCGGCACCGAGGAATTCTATGTCTTCCATGACGGTGATAACGAAGCGATGACGGCGAAGTCCGAACACATCAAGCGCATCTACGAATATTTCAAGGACAAGGACTGGCAGAAATTCAACTACGAGGAACTGGCTAAACACACGGATTTCCTCCGTAAAAACCCGATGCGTAGCATCAACCCAGATAACCTCAAATCTGGCAACCGCTCGGGCGATGGCCTTAAGCTCTTCAAAAAATCCATGACCTCCATCACGGCTCGTCTGGATAAGGGTCAGAAGGACGCGGCACCCTTCGATATGTATCGAGGCTACGGCTCTGACTTCATGAACGGCGAGAACGTCGCGATGCTATGGGGCTATAGTAAAGACAACTGGCATTGGTCTGCAAATCAGCCGGCGAAAGTCCCCAACCGCAAGGGCATGCTGACTCATCCTGCTTGGCTCATCGCTCACGCATTCAACACGGAGACCGATCCGGTTCATCGTGGTAAATTTGTACGTGAAAAACTTTTGGCGGGTACGATTCCCGACGTGCCAATCACCGTTGATGCCCAGATCCCTGAGGACCATAACAAAACTCTGCGCAGCCGACTTGCCATGGCCACCGAAAACAAAAACTGCTGGCACTGCCACATAGGCATGAATCCCCTCGGTAATACATTTGAGATGTATGACGACTTCGGCCGTTTCCGCACCGAGGAATTCCTGGAATATCCCGAACATCTTATCACCAAGAGACCCGACGAGGCGAAAGATCGCAACCAC
>JANOKJ010000202.1:0-2247 GCA_031419275.1 Akkermansiaceae bacterium
TCAACTACGCCCAGCTTCGGGTCTGTGGTGAAGAACTTTCCGGCATCAAATGGCTCACCACGATTCTTGACGAAGGTCAGCAAATCAAGAACCCAGATTCCAAAGCCGCGAAATGCGCCCGCGAACTCGATTCTCAGAACCGCCTTGTTCTAACAGGAACGCCTATCGAAAACCGCTTGCTCGATATGTGGTCGCTAATGGCATTCGCCATGCCGGGTGTCCTCGGATCACGTGCCTACTTCAAAAAACGCTTCGATAAACGCAAGGATCCTCTTTCCCAAATGCGCCTCGCATCGCGTTTACGTCCCTTCCTTCTGCGCCGCACCAAGTTGCAAGTTGCTCAAGACTTACCACCGCGGACCGAAGAAGAAGTTTACTCGAAAATGGAAGGCGTGCAGCTCGAGCTCTACAAAAACGAACTCAAGCGCATCCAGAAAGCCTTGCTCGGACTCGATTCCGATGAAGCCGTCAAAAAGAACTCCTTCGCGATCCTTCAAGGCCTCATGCGCCTCCGTCAGATCTGCTGCCACCCCGGCCTCATCGATCCGAAATACCTCAAAGAAGAATCCGCCAAAATGGAATCCCTCTTCTACCTTCTCGATCAGCTTCACGACGAAGGTCACAAGGTGCTCGTCTTCTCGCAGTTTGTTTCGATGCTCGACCTCATCAAGGCCCGCCTCGAACTCGAAGCGCGTCCATTCCATTACCTCACCGGCCAAACCAAGGACCGCAAAGGCGAAATCGAGCGTTTCCAAACCACCAAAGACCCTTCCGTCTTCATGCTTTCACTCAAAGCCGGTGGTGCGGGTCTGAACCTCACTTCCGCCTCTTACGTCATTCTTTACGATCCATGGTGGAACCCCGCCGTCGAAAACCAAGCCATCGACCGAACCCACCGTATCGGACAGAAAAACAAGGTTATCGCCTATCGCTTGCTGACTCGCGATACGGTCGAAGAGAAAATCCGCGTCCTCCAGCATCAGAAAACCCAGCTCGTCACCAACGTGCTCGGCGATGAAGGTTTCGCTTCCAATCTCGGAATCGACGACCTTCAGTTCATCCTTACCCACAGCATCGACGAGGACGAAATCGAAGAGGAAAAAGCCAAAGCCGCCAAAGCTGAGAAGCCAGCGAAAAAGGTCGCCAAAAAAGCAGCCTCCAAGAAAAACGCGCAGGATAATCTTTGATCATTTTGAGCCAACTTCTTTAAGAAATAGGTCCTATAAGTCATATAGGACCTATTTTCTTGTCTAAACCGTGCTAATTCCATCCCAAATCCCCGACTTTGTGAAAAATTTCACAAAGCATACTTGCCGCGCCGCTCATGCGCCTACATAGTCCGCGCAGGTTTTCCAGCCAATCAATCTGCTTTCCATCACGACTCATGAGCGACACTGCATCGTCCACCGCGGAACTTAAATTACCCAAAGACCTCGCTGCCGAAAAAGGCATGGTCAACGTCCAGATTGACGGTGTCTGGCATCAATTTCCAAAAGGCACTCGCATGATCGAAGCCTGCCGGTCGGTGAAGAAGGATGTTCCTTATTATTGTTACCATCCGAAACTCAGCGTTCCCGGAAACTGCCGGATGTGTATGGTTCAGATGGGAATGCCTCCACGTCCAGCTCCAGGACAAGAACCTACCCGTGATGAAAACGGCTACGAGCCGATCGGCTGGATACCGCGGCCTGCCATTTCCTGCGCAAACACGGTTGCTGAAAACATGGGCATCCGCACCACTGGCGAACTGGTCGAAAAATGCCGCGAAGGTGTGATGGAATTTCTCCTCATTAACCATCCTCTCGATTGCCCGATCTGCGACCAAGCAGGTGAATGCCGACTTCAGGAACAATCCGTCGGTTTCGGCCGCGGCGTTTCTCGCTTCATCGATATGAAAGTGAAGAAACCGAAAAACGTCGATATCGGCCCACGCATTCGTCTCGATGACGAGCGTTGCATCATGTGCTCGCGCTGCATTCGTTTTATGGATGAAGTCGCTGGCGATGCAGTGTTAGGTTTCACCCAACGCGGCACACACACCACTCTCACAGTTCATCCAGGTCGTTTGCTGGATTCTAACTACTCTCTCAACACCGCCGACATCTGCCCAGTCGGTGCTCTGACCTCTAACGATTTCCGTTTCCAGATGCGAGTGTGGTTCCTCAAAGAAACCCCATCGATCGACGTCAACTGCGGCACCGGCACGAACATCGTCATCCACACCCGTGGCAACACCATCCACCGCAT
>JANOKJ010000203.1:0-12026 GCA_031419275.1 Akkermansiaceae bacterium
CAACCAAACCGCCCTCGGCCTTGCCGCGCTTGGATTGCTTGCCAATCCATTGGCAGCCCAAAGCAAAGAGGCAGACGTCAGCAAACCCGTGAAAGTTTTTATCATCATGGGACAATCCAACACCCTTGAGATGGGTAAGGTTGCAGGAGAGGATAAAGACGACACCTTGGAAGGTGCTGTTAAAAGAGAAAAGATGTATCCTTTCATGCTCGACTCAGCTGGTGCTTGGACGATTCGTAAAGACGTTCGCAACATCGGTGTCATGCAAAAAGGCGATAGCGCTAACGTTTATCGTGACGATTGGTTAACCGTCAGTGGCAACAAGATTGGCATCGAGCTCGGCATCGGACACAAACTTGGTGATGCGATCGAAGAGCCAGTCATGATCCTTAAAAGCTCGATCGGCAACCGCGGTTTGAGTTGGGATTTATTGCCTCCAGGCAGTGCGTCATGGGAATTCGTTGATCCTAAAGACAGTAAAACCTACGTATATGCAGGCTACAAACAATCCCCAGCGAAATGGGAAAAAGGAACAAAGCCAACTCCGATTGGTTGGTATGCAGGTAAACAGTATGATGATGATGTAGCTAACGCTAAAATGGTTCTTTCGAAAATCGGAACTTACTACCCAGGTGCAACCAAATATGAAGTCGCCGGGTTCTTCTGGTGGCAGGGTGAAAAAGATTGTGGTGATGCAGGTCACTCCGCTCAGTATGAGAAGAATTTTATTAATCTCATCGCTGCTCTCCGCAAAGACTTTGATGCTCCAAATGCAAAGTTTGTTTTAGGGACACTTGGAGAAGCTACCAAAGACAGCACAGGTAATACATTGACCGTTTATCAAGCTCACATGGCTGTAGATGGTGAAACAGGTAAGCATCCTGAGCTCAAAGGTAGTGTCTCTACGGTTTACACGAACCCAATTTCTATGGGTGGTAGCGGCAACGGCCACTACAGTGGTAATGCCAAGACCTACATGAATGTCGGTGTCGCCATGGGCGAAGCAATGACTAAACTGCTTAAAAAGTAATTTATAGAAACTTCATCCAACGGCGGCCTTCTAACAGAGGTCGCCGTTTTTTTATTTCGCCTGACTCGCAGCAAGATGTTTTTTCCATGCCTGCGCCGAGCGCGTTAGGTTTGCTTTAGCGTCGATGCGAATGTTGAAGCATTGCAAGCCGATATCGCCTCCGTAGCGCAGCTCCTTCAATTGCTTAAGAACAATTGAAGCATCAAACGTTCCCTCATCAAGCGGGCGGATCAAAGTGTTCCAATCTTTTCCGTCGGTATCGGCTCCGTTAATACTCACACTCCAGAGCAGCGGCTTTGCGTCGGTCAGCACTTTGGAAAGATCATCGGTGGGTTGCACTTTTAAGAAGTGGCACAAATTGAAAGCCACCCCGACGTTGTCACAGCCAGTGGCTTTGGCGATTTTTACAGCGTGATCGACCCGCTCGATGTAAAATTTGTCGTGTGGATAAATCACGACTTTAAGCCCAGCTGCTTTCGCTTTCTCACCGATCTCTTTGACCATCGCGATCGCCTGCGCGTCGTTCGGGTCATTTCCGCGTTGGACGTTGAGTTCTATCAACGCATCGGTTCCTTTTAGGATTTGAATCGCTTCGTTGACTTCATTTCCATAACTGAAATTGTCGGCGTTCACTTTTCCACCGAGGTAAACACTGAAAATTTTCAGTCCTTCCTTTTCACAAGCTTTTTTGAACTGCGCGAGATTACGGGGTTCCGCAGAACCGACTCCTTGATAGCCAAGATCTTTAATGAGCTTTACGCCCTCTTCAACGGACTTGAAATTCATCCCATTTTGGAACGGATAAAAGCTCGGTTCGAAAGGAGCTTTAGGTTCTGCGGCAACAGCCATCGCACTGATGCAAAACAGCCAAACGAGAACGCGGGATGCGATATAGTGGATTTTTTCCATAACTCATAACATCCAGATGAAAATCCGGACTGGCAAGATTAAGAAAATCGCTCCATATAATATTTCACATCATGATGAAAATCCTCAGCTCTGTCTTTTTGTTCGTTTTACTCATGGTTTCATCCCAAGCAGAGACTGCACGTCCGAACGTTTTGCTGATCATGGCTGATGATCTTGGATACGGCGATCTCTCTAGCTACGGAGCCAAAGACATGCGGACGCCAAATCTTGATAAATTGTTTTCCGAAAGCATGCTCTTGGATGAATTTTACGCGAACAGCTGTGTTTGTTCGCCCACACGCGCCGCGCTCATCAGCGGACGTTACCCGGAATTGGTCGGCGTTCCCGGAGTGATCCGTCATTATCCGGGTGGTAACTGGGGATATCTTGATCCGAACAGCACAATGCTACCTGCTGTTTTCCAAAAAAACGGCTATCATACCTCGCTCATCGGCAAATGGCACCTTGGCTTGACGGAAGAAAATTCACCGAACCGTCGCGGCTTCGATGAGTTCCACGGTTGGCTTGGTGATATGATGGATGATTATTGGAAACACACCCGCGCTGGTCAAAATTACATGCGCTTGAATGCGGAGAAAATCGAACCCGAGGGCCACGCCACTGATCTTTTCACCGAATGGTCGATCGCATCGATCGAACGTCGCGCCAAGGAAACTAAGCCATGGTTTCAATTTCTCGCCTACAACGCGCCACACGATCCCATTCAACCTCCGCCGGAATGGTTAGAAAAAGTCAAACAACGCGAAACAGGAATTTCAGATAAACGCGCTGGCATCGTCGCGCTCATCGAGCACATGGATGATGGGATCGGCAAAGTGCTCGCGGCGTTGGAAAAATCCGGCCAAGCCAAAAACACCATCGTCGTTTTCACCTCGGATAATGGGGGCGATTTAAAGCATGCCGCCAACAACGGCCAGCTTCGTGACGGCAAAGGAACCCTTTACGATGGAGGAATCAAAGTCCCGACATCCATTCGTTGGCCGGGAAAAGTCCAAGCCGCCAAAAGCGATTTCCGTGCCCTGACCATGGATCTCATTCCGACTCTCGCCGATCTCTGCGAAGTGTCTATCGAACTCAAGATCGAAGGTCGTTCGCTCAAGCCACTTCTCCTAACCGGCAAACAACCTGCCTTTGAACGACCTGAATTTTACATGTGGCTTCAAAAAACCACCAAGCAAGCCATGTACGAAGGGGAGTGGAAAATCATCCGTGAGGATATCAAAAGCCCGGCCGAACTATATAATTTAAAGAGCGATCCACTCGAAGCCACCAACCTTGCGGATAAAGAACCTGAGCGCTTGCAAAAAATGACCGCAGCTTTAGATGCTCATCTCGCCGCTGCCCAGCTCGTTCCTTGGAAGCAACCGAAAAAATGAGCAATATGATGGCTGAATTTTCACGTTGCACGAGATAACCATTTTACTTCATCGTGTAAGCATGTCGGAAAATTCATATACGGTCACATCAAATACTAGTTGGTTCGGAAGAATTGGTGGAGCGGTCATGGGTGTTATCATCGGTTTGATATTGATCGTGGTGTCGTTTCCCGTGCTTTTCCTTAACGAAGGTCGTGCGGTGAAAACCCAAAAAACTTTGGAAGAAGGAGCGAGCAGTGTGGTGGTCGTTTCTGCTAATGAAGTGGACGCAAAAAACGAAGGCAAACTGGTTTACCTCACCGGGGGTGCAACCTCTGTGGGCTCGCTGTCCGATGATCAATTCAAAATCGCTACGGAAGCTCTGAAGCTTCGTCGCAAAGTGGAAGTCTATCAATGGAAGGAAGAGAAAAGAACCGAGACCAAGAAAAAGCTCGGTGGTGGTGAGGAAACGGTGACGACCTATGATTACATCAAGGAGTGGTCGGATAGCCCCATCAATTCCTCCAATTTTCACAAAAGTCAGGAACACAAAAATCCCGAACCTGCGCTCAGCGAAGCGGAATGGGTGAAAGATTCCATCAAGCTGGAGGCGTTCACGCTCTCGCCCGGATTGGCTGGACAGATCGATAACTTCTCCGCTCTTCAAGCACCTGCACCCGCAGAGTTGCCTCCGGAAATTGCCGGAAAAAAACTGCATAAAGATGGTTCGGGATTTTATCTTGGAGTGGATCCAGCGATTCCTGCCATCGGTGATTTACGAGTCACTCACGAAGCCGCGCCTCCCGGAGCCGTGAGCGTCATCGCCGTGCAAAAAGGAAATACCTTCGAGCCATTCACCGCCAAAGCCGGCGGCACGATTGAAATGCTCAGCACGGGCACGGTGACGGCTGAAGCAATGTTCGCCGCAGCCCATGCTTCTAACAGAATGCTAACCTGGGTGCTGCGCCTCCTTGGCGTCGTCTTGATGTTCATTGGCTTTAGCTTACTGTTCCGTCCGCTCTCGGTATTGGCGGATGTGGTGCCGTTCATTGGAAATGTCGTCGGGGTTGGTACTGGTATCGTGGCTCTCTTGCTCAGCGTGCCGCTCTCATTGTTGGTCATTTCCGTGGCATGGATTTTTTACCGCCCACTGGTCGGGATTCCGCTCGCCATTGCGGCGGTCGTTGGTTTTGCATTCCTTATTCGTAAGCTCATGGCAAACAAGAAAAGCCAAGCCAGTCTCGCGATTTAAGAGAAATGCATTTATGAAAAAATTCGTATTCGTAGGATTGTTTTTATGTTCGGGATTGTTGGCTACGTATGCCGAAACCGCCCGACCCAATATCCTCTTTATCGCAGTCGATGATCTGAACGATTGGGTGAGCCCGTTGGGCGGACATCCGCAAGCGAAGACGCCGAATTTTGATCGACTCGCGAAGATGGGCGTGACGTTCACCAACGCGCATTGCCAGAGCGTCTTGTGCAATCCCTCGCGGACTAGTGTTCTAACAGGAATGAGGCCGACCTCGACCGGCATCTACGGATTATCTCCGTTTCTCCGCGATACACCGCAGCTCGCACATTTGAAAACCCTGCCCGAACATATGCGTGAGCAGGGATACCGAACCTTGATGGCGGGAAAAATTTTTCACGGCGGCTACGGTCGCAAAGCGGGAGGACAGGATTGGGATGAAGTGGGCCCAGCTGTGTCCGGCGCGCCCTTTCCACCTAACAAGTTGGTCAACACTCCGAGCCCCATGAAAGCGGTCGATTGGGGAGTGTTTCCGCACAAGGACGAGGACAAGGATGATTACAAAGTCGCGAGCTGGGCAGCGGAGAAACTTGCCACGATGCCAGCTGACCAACCGTTCTTTTTGTCCGCGGGTTTTTTCCTCCCGCACGTGCCGTGCTTTGTGACGCAGAAATGGATGGATCTTTATCCGGAGGAAACCCTCATGCTGCCCGAAGTGATCGAGGGTGATAGAGTCGACACCCCGCGTGCTTCCTGGTGGCTGCATTGGAAGCTTCCGGAACCGCGACTGAAATTTCTGAAAGAGAAAAACGAGTGGAAAAACCTCGTCCGCTCTTATCTCGCATCCATCAGTTTCATGGACGCGCAACTCGGTCGGGTGCTGGATGCTTTGGAAAAATCCCCGTATGCCAAAAACACCATCATCGTGCTTTGGTCGGATCACGGCTGGCACCTCGGTGAAAAAGACATCACCGGAAAAAACACCCTGTGGGAGCCATCTACCCGTGTGCCATTGATGTTCGCCGGCCCTGGCTCCGCAACCGGAACGAAATGCGCGGAGCCGGTTGAGCTGTTAGATATTTTCCCCACGCTTTGCGAGCTCGCTAAACTGCCATTACCCAAACAACTCGAAGGCCACTCGCTCGTGCCGCAATTAAAAGACACCACCACCACCCGTGAATGGCCGGCGATTTCCAATCACAATCCCGGCAACAACACGGTTCGCGATAAAGATTGGCGCTACATTCAATACGTTGATGGCTCCGAGGAGCTCTACGACATGAAAAACGATCCGAATGAATTTAAAAACCTCGCCAGCGATTCCAAATACGTCGCCGAGATCACGCGCTTGAAAAAATGGATTCCGGAAAACCAAGCCCCGCACGCCCCGAAGAGCAAGGATCGGATTCTGGAATACCGCGATGGTTTGCCGATCTGGGAAGGAAAACCCATTAATCCGAAAGACCCGATCCCGGGCATCGAAGCGCCGGAGTAGGTTTTTTCTGATTTAATGGGCAGCAAAATGCAGCCCCTCCTTGTTAATTTCTCCCGACAGAGATTCTGGGTTGCAGGGCGGGCTTTCCTGTTGCATGAGGTGTGGCGAAATCATGGCCGCTACATCATCCTTCCTCGCCCGCCACATCGGACCTTCAGAATCTGAGAAATCCGAGATGCTCAAACAAGTCGGTCACGGCACGCTCGACGAACTCATTTCCGAAGCCGTGCCTGCCGGGATCCGCATGGAAGGGGAGATGAATCTTCCTCCCGCGCTTTCCGAGCATGAAGCTCTCGCATGGCTGCGTGCATGGATGAGCCAGAACCAAGTTCTGAAAAGTTTCATTGGCCAAGGTTACTACGGCACCCTTACACCGGGCGTGATTTTAAGAAACATTCTGGAAAATCCCGGTTGGTATACGGCTTACACGCCTTACCAAGCTGAGATCGCGCAAGGTCGCTTGGAGGCGTTGTTGAATTTCCAAACCCTTATCACCGATCTCTCCGGACTCGATGTCGCGAACGCGTCCTTGCTCGATGAAGGCACCGCAGCCGCCGAGGCCGTGACTCTTGCGCTTTCTGGGAAACCGAAAGGCAAAGCCGTTTTCATTTCCGATCGCTGCCATTTGCAAACCATCGATGTGGTGAAAACCCGCTGCGAGCCGCTTAGCCTGGACGTGATCGTTGGCGATTGGCAAACTTTCGATCCTGCTTCTGTTGAGAATCTGTTCGCTGTGATCGTGCAATATCCTGACACCCGCGGGCGCATCGACGACTTCTCCGCCTTCTTCGAAAAATCACAAGCCGCCGGCGCGGTCACGATCTGCGCAGCGGATCTGCTTGCACTGACTTTATTAAAATCACCCGGTGAGTTCGGTGCAGATATCTGCGTCGGTTCCTCACAACGCTTCGGAGTGCCGCTTGGCTTCGGCGGTCCGCACGCAGGCTTTATGGCTTGCAAAGACGCGTTGAAACGCAAGATGCCGGGTCGCTTGATCGGTGTATCCATCGACGCGCAAGGCAAGCCTGCCTATCGACTTTCTCTTCAAACCCGCGAGCAACACATCCGCCGCGACAAGGCGACTTCTAACATCTGCACCGCGCAGGTGTTGTTGGCAGTGATGGCATCGATGTATGCGGTCTATCACGGTCCGGAAGGTTTGAAAGCGATCGCCGGGAAAATTCACTCACAAGCCCAAGAGCTTAAAGCGGCGTTGGTCGCTGGTGGATACGAGATCGAAGACGGTGCGTTTTTTGATACGATCATTGTCAAAACCAGTAAAGCTTCCGCCTTGGTCGAAGCTGCGCCCGAGCACGGTTTCAACCTACGTTTGATCGATGACTCACACATCGGAATTTCTCTCGATGAAACGGTTGTATCTCAAGACATTTGGTCGCTTTGCCGTTTGTTCGAAGTATCACGCATCGATGTTGAAGGCACTGGAAATGCATGGGACGCATCGTTCGACCGCGCATCCAAATTCCTCACGGCTCCAGCATTCAATGCCTATCATTCTGAAACGGAAATGCTGCGTTACATCAAGCGCTTGGAGTCGAAAGATCTCGCGCTCAACGAATCGATGATCGCACTCGGTTCCTGCACGATGAAGCTCAACGCGACTTCGGAAATGCTACCGCTGAGCTGGCCGGAAGTTTCTTCGATTCATCCGTTTGCTCCGAAATCGCAGACGACAGGTTACATCGAGATGCTCACTCAGTTAGAAAACTGGCTGGCGGAAATCACTGGCTTCGCTGCTGTGTCACTTCAGCCAAACGCTGGCTCGCAAGGCGAATACGCAGGTCTGCTCGCCATCCGCCGCTACCACGAATCGCGCGGTGAAGGCCATCGTGATATCTGTCTCATTCCCGTTTCTGCTCACGGCACCAACCCAGCATCCGCAGTCATGTGCGGAATGAAAGTCGTTGGCGTGAAATGTGATGAGCGTGGCAACATCGATATGGCTGATCTGATCGCACGCACGGAAGAGCATCGCGATAATCTCTCTGCGTTAATGGTTACTTACCCATCCACGCACGGCGTGTTCGAGGAGACGATCCGTGAGATCACTTCCATCATCCACGATGCCGGTGGCCAGGTTTACATGGACGGCGCGAACATGAACGCCCAAGTCGGCCTCACTTCGCCCGGCTTGATCGGCGCGGATGTTTGCCACTTGAACCTCCACAAAACTTTCTGCATCCCTCATGGCGGCGGCGGCCCAGGTGTCGGCCCCATCGGTGTGGCGAAACAACTCGTGCCTTTCCTTCCGGGTCACTTCGAGATGAAGGACAAGAGCCATGCGGTCTGCTCCGCGCCTTACGGCAGCGCATCGATCAACACGATTTCATGGATGTATATCGCCATGATGGGAGCTCAAGGGCTCAAGACCGCCACGGAAATCGCCATCCTTAATGCTAACTATGTCGCGAAACGTTTGGGCAATTATTTCCCGATTCTTTATACCGGAAAATCCGGCTTGGTGGCGCACGAGTGTATCATCGATTGCCGTCCGATTTCAGATCAATCCGGTGTCACGGTGGAAGACATCGCCAAGCGTTTGATGGATTACGGTTTCCACGCACCGACCATGTCATGGCCGGTGACCGGCACGCTGATGATCGAGCCCACCGAGTCGGAATCCAAAGTCGAGCTCGACCGTTTCTGCGATGCGATGATTTCCATCTACAGCGAGATCAGAGAAGTCATCGATGGGAAAATGGATGCAAATGATAACCCGCTCAAAAACGCACCGCACACCAGCGCGGTATTGTGCGGAAACGATTGGACGCATCCTTACTCACGCGAGCAAGCGGCTTTCCCGCTTCCTTACCTCCGCAATCACAAGTTCTGGCCCGCCGTCGCCCGCATCGACAACGTTCATGGCGATCGCAACCTCGTCTGCACCTGCGATTCGGTCGAGGCGTATGCGCAGAGTTAATGGAGTCTTAATGGACCGCGCGAGTCCACTCGCGCTCTTTAAACAAGCGTGAGTGGACTCACGCGGTCCAATTCAACAATTGTCTCTCTATTCATATATGTTCAATTGAACATATATGAATAGCAACTCCCCCCGTGGTTGGCATACTCGTGGATATCTGCCCCATCTTGAAATGAGCAGCAGGGTAACGGGAATCACTTTTCGTCTAGCAGATTCACTACCCAAGCGCGTCATAGAAAAATTGAAGCAATTTTATGAAAACACACGTGATTCAAAGGACGCACCTGACCTAGCTCGTAACATTGCGGCTTATGAAGATGCTGGAATGGGTCGTTGTTGGCTAAATATACCAGAATGTGCCGAGGTGGTCGCGGATGCACTTCGCTATTTCAATGGTGAACGTTATGACCTCATCGAGTGGTGTGTGATGCCGAATCATGTTCATGTAATGATACGCTTGCGTTCTGAACACAGTTTCGAAGAGGTGGTGCGTTCATGGAAAAATTTCACGGCACGGAAAATCAATCAACTGGTAGGCAGATCAGGTCGTCTGTGGGCAGCGGATTACTTCGATCGCTTGATTAGAGATGAAGAGCACTTAGTTCGCGCTCGGCGCTACGTCCGCATGAATCCTGTAAAAGCGGGGCTATGTCATACACCGGAAGAATGGCGTTGGAGCAGTGCTTGGAAGGAGTGAAGCATGGACCGCGCGAGTCTACTCGCGCATTTACGGGAGAGCGCGACTGGAGTCGCGCGGTCCATTCATATCCACATCACCTTTTCGGATTGAGGGCTCCAATGGCCAAGTTAGTTGCGTAGCTGGGAGCGTAAACCAACACGGTGAAGACTGATGTTAGAAATAAGGTCATTCGCGTTTCTGGAAATTCTTTTCCTAATATGAATATCGCGAGAATGCCAACTGCCTCAGCGAAAGCTAAACCTAAAATCATCGCAGGTAGAAGCTGAGAGAGTTGTTTGATTTTTGGAATAACCAAAAAGCGAATCGCGATCGCGAACACCGCCAACGCAGCGCAAGCACCCACAATCCACGTGGGCGGCTCACCAACGTTTGAGCCTTTGGGAATTCCACCACCTACCAGAAAGAGCATAACGAAAAGCCCGTTCATGATCGCGAACCAAATGATCCAAAAGACTGCGAGTTTAGGAGTGGAGTTTTTTTGAGGTAACATTTTAAAAGAGTGTGGATAGCGAAGAGATTTCAGCTTTTTAGTATTTCAGTATTTGAGCGTTTATCAATCAATAGCTCCGTCCCCAGATCGCAATGGTCTGGCTGGGTTTGCCGGTTAGGAAACATGCGCCGTCGACTTTTTCTAACAACTCTTTCGAAAGTCCTGCTTCTGGAATCGGTAAACAACGGATGGCGACCTTGTGTTGTTTGGAAAGTTGTTCCTCTTCCTCGGAAGTTCCCGCCCATGGCGTGAGCAACCAACCTGGATTCTCTTTGCTCCAGTGAGCGTGAAACTCTGCCAATTCATTACAAGCGACGATGTTTTCATCACGGAACTTCAACGCGTTCGCGAGCAAGTTGTTGTGAATGTCCTGCAATAGATCCGTCACGTTCTGGATAAAATCTTCTTTATCCATGAAGCTCTTTTCCGTCGGCGCTTGATCGCGGCGCTGCATGCAAACCTTACGTGATTCGATATCGCGCGGCCCGATCTCAATACGGATCGGCGTGCCTTTTTTCACCCAGTCCCATTTTTTCTGACCGCCTTGAATGTCGCGCGTATCGACATTAACACGAATCGGATCGCCGTGGAAAGTGCGGGTGGCTCTGAGCGTTTCCGCCAGTGCCTGACACGAGGCTAGCACGGCTTCTTTGGTGTCTTCCTTTGGAGTGACTGGAATGATCACGACCTGTTTGGTGGCGACGCGTGGTGGCAGGACCAAGCCGTCATCATCTGAATGCGCCATGATCAAGGTGCCGATCAAACGCGTGGAAACGCCCCATGAAGTGGTGTGCGCGAAATCCTGTGCCCCATCGCGGCCCGTGAATGAAATATCCTGAGCCTTCGAGAAATTCTGTCCGAGATAATGCGAGGTGCCGGCTTGGATCGCTTTTCGATCTTGCACCATTGCCTCGACAGTCAGAGTCATGTCCGCCCCGGGGAAGCGCTCGTTCTCGGTTTTTTCGCCGGGGATGACAGGAATTGCTAAATGATCGCGGAGGAATTCTTCGTATAACCCGTGGATCATGCGCGTTTCAACGATGGCCTCATCTTTCGTCTCATGTGCGGTGTGGCCTTCTTGCCATAGAAATTCGGCGGTTCTTAAAAACAAACGCGGCCTCATTTCCCAGCGCATCACGTTTGCCCATTGATTGATTAACAACGGCAGATCTCGATACGATTGCACCCAACGTGCAAACGCTGCACCGATGATGGTCTCGGATGTCGGACGGATGACGTAAGGCTCCGCGAGTTCGCCGGTCGGGATCATCTTGGTTTTTCCGGTGACTTCATCTTTCACCGCTTCAAGCCGGTGATGCGTGACCACCGCGCACTCTGTTGCAAAGCCTTCAGCATGCTCCGCTTCCTTTTCCAAATACGACAACGGAATCAACAAGGGGAAATACGCGTTCTCATGGCCGGTCGCCTTGAAACGCCGGTCGAGCTGTTGCTGGATCAACTCCCAAATTCCATAGCCCCAAGGCTTGATGACCATGCAACCCCGGGTCTCGGAGTTCTCGGCTAGATCAGCGGCTTTAATGACTTGTTGATACCACTCAGGAAAATCCTGTTCACGGGTCGGTTGGATGGCGGTTTGGGATGCGGACATAACGTTGCGCAAACTCTTTCCATCCCGCACAACTTTGCAAGCCGCGATCTCTTCAGAGAGGCACATGCCCGATTGTGCTGCCAACAACAAATTCCGCATGGGCAAGAACCTGTTTGAGGTCTGTTTTACCTTTGGAAACATTATCAGCCCATTGCGCGATGCGATTCACAACCGGACGGATGTCCCAATCAATGTGCGAAATTTTCGGGATGCACCAAGAAAAACAT
>JANOKJ010000204.1:0-19681 GCA_031419275.1 Akkermansiaceae bacterium
GCGAAGAATGCCCTTCGTAGCCTTGGCGAAGTAGGGCTGGCTTAAAATAAGGACAAATTACTTTTCGGGTCTAGGACCCAGCATAGGTCCTATAACTCGTATCTCCCCTTCCGGTGATTTAATCTGAATCTTTTTCAGCGAAACATTGTCGAAGCCAGATCTTCACCTATGTTCACACCATGAAACATCTCCTCGCGCTCGCCGCCAGCCTTGCTTTTGCCTGCACTTCGCTGCAAGCCCAAGAACCCGATCCTAACCGCATTCTCGAAGGCGCCCGACTCAGTGCCGCGCTCACCAAGCTCGACACAGGATTAAAAGGACACCTCTCTCAAAACGGAAAAAAAGTCCCCATCGAAATTTTCCTCAAAGGTAAAGACATCCAGTTTCAATTTTTCGAAAACAAAGCATGGCGCGTCTTCCACCTCCGTCTCAACGATGATCACAACGATCTCTTTGAAATCATCGACGGCAAAACGGTCAAGTTCCCTCGCGCCAAACTCACCGAATCCATCGCCGGAACCGATCTCACCTACGAAGACCTCGCCCTACATTTCTTTTACTGGCCCAATCCAAAACTCGAGGGCAAAGAAAAAGTCGGCACCGAAGACACCTACAAACTCCGCCTTGATAAACCCGCCGATGCGGCCGGAAATTACTTCGCCGTCTATCTTTGGGTTCATACAAAATTTGGTGCCTTCATGAAAATCCACGGACACGCCAAAAACAAAGAACTTCTCAAAGAATTTCTCGTCGAAGACGTGATGAAAGTCTCCGATGATGTTTGGACCCTCCGCAAAATGCAAGTATCCAGCTACAAAGACGGCCGCCGCACCTCCATCACCGATATGGTGTTAGAAAAACCCGCTAAAGAAGCACTCAAAGGACTCCGCTAGTAACTGGGGATTCCAGCCCCAGGCCGTTCTTGGAATCGGAGTGAAACGGAGATGGAGGGACTGAAATATTAAAACTCCTCCCTCAAAATCCTGCCCCAAGAATTCAATCATAATTCCCAATGATAATGAAGTTTATCCCACTCCTTCTCATTTTCCTAACATCTTTGCTCCACGCCGAGGAAGTTTCTATTTCAATTAAGGATAAAAACCTCAAAGGCGAACTCACCACTGCCGGAACAGATAAATCCCTAGTCGCATTTATCGTCTCAGGTTCAGGCCCCACAGATAGAGACGGCAACACCGTGGGCGATGTGGGAAAAAGCAACAGCCTGCTTTATCTTTCTAACTATCTTAACAAAGAAGGCATCTCCACTTTAAGAATTGATAAAAGAGGAGTCGGCGCAAGTGCATCCAGTGCTATCAAAGAAGACGATTTACGTTTCTCCACTTACGTTGAAGATGTTAGACATTGGATCGATTTCCTAAAAAAACGTGGATATTCAAAGATCGTTTTGATCGGTCATAGTGAAGGAGCATTGGTTGCGACACTGGCAGCATCTTCTGATGCAGTCATTGGCTTGGTTTCGATTGCAGGCGCTGGCAGACCGCTATCCCTAGTTCACAAAGAACAATTGCAACGTAATCTACCCAAAGAACTTTACACTCAAGCGGAAAACATCATCACGAGTCTCGAAAAGGGTGAAGTTGTAAAAGACCCTCCAGCAGCATTGCACGCCCTGTTTCGTCCCAGCGTGCAGCCCTACCTAATTTCCTCGTTCAAAATAGATCCGGCAAATGCCATATCAGAAATCGAAGTCCCCATCCTAATCATACATGGCTCAACAGATATCCAGACATCGGTTGAAGATGCGAAGTTGCTTCACGCCGGCGCCAAAGAAAGCGAACTACATATTATTCAGGGAATGAATCATGTTCTGAAGGCAGCAGAAGGCAATATTGACACACAAATAACATCATATATCGATCCAACTCTCCCTCTACATAAGGATTTAGGAGCAAAAGTCCTAAAGCTTATTATTAATGCATCACAAAATCCCGCCTACCAAGTTCCATTCACAGAACCCACCTATCCAGAAGGTGCGGATGTAAAATTGCTGCGGGAGTTAGTCTTATTTTTCGATGAACGTAGACAACCCATACCCAAGGAAGATTGGGATGATTTTCTCTTAAAAATGGACGGAGCGAAGCTACCCCGTCTAACAACCAAAGCTGATCTCAAGAATACCAAAGGCCAAATCGAGAATATTTCGAAAGATCCTGTGCTCTTCGTAGCACGCCATTTAAATCCCATGGTTCCTCAACGAAGCATGAACTTAGAAGGAGTTAAATACAGAACCTACTGGCTGAAGCCCAACACTAGCGTCAAAATAAGCGAAGTAGCATTCGGTTCAGATCTCACGATTTTGTGGAGCCCTCGTATTTTGACGCCCCGGATTGAGAAATAATATCCAGCTCAAATCCCTGCTGATCACTGATCACTTCTCACTCGGCACTTTCCCCTCCACTTTTCACAAAAATGCCCACTTTTGCGCACAATTCCTGCTTGTCCCAAAGCGTTACCTGTTCTTTATTCCCAACCCGCTCACATGACCAATCCCTTCTACCATTCCAGCACCCCCCTCGTGTCTGGCTCTCTGCACAGTCTTTCCAACGAACATGACAACTGCGGCATGGGCGCCATCGCCCATCTTGAAGGGAAACGTTCTTTCACCGTCCTGGATCACGCCCTGACTTCGGTTTCCTGCATGACTCACCGCGGCGCGGTCGATGCCGACATGAAAACCGGCGACGGCTCCGGAATCCTCTCCCAAATCCCTTTCCCGCTTTTCGTCAAAGCTGCCGAAGCTCTCGGCCACAAAATCACCAACCCCGCAGACCTCGCCATCGGCGTGTTTTTCTTCCCTGCTGGAAACGACGCCCAAACCGCATCCATCAAAAAAATCACTGCGGAAGTCATCGCCAAACGCGGCATCTCCGCCATCGGTTGGCGCGAAGTTCCGGTGCACATCGATGCGCTCGGAAAAATCGCCCAGAAATCCCGTCCGGAAATCGAGCACCTCCTCATGCTCAAACCCGATGGCATGGACGCACTCGATTTCGAACGCAAACTCTACCTCTGCCGCCGCGAAATCGAACACGCGACCACAGAAATCCACGGCTTCTACATGCCGACGTTTTCTAACCGCCTGATCTCCTACAAAGCCCTCGCCATGCCCGCAGCATTGCGCGCGTTCTACGCAGATCTATCAGATCCTGATTTCGAAACCGCGATCTGCCTCTATCACCAACGTTTCTCCACCAACACCTTCCCTGCATGGCCGCTCGGACAACCGTTCCGCATGATGTGCCACAACGGAGAAATCAACACGGTCGAAGGTAACCGCAACTGGATGACCTCCCGCGAGGAATTTTTCGAATCTCCAATCTGGGGTCATGAAATCGATATCGTTAAAAATCTCATCCGCCACGGCGAGTCGGATTCCGCATCTCTCGATCACTGCCTCGAACTCCTCATCCTTTCCGGTCGCTCACCCGAGCACGCGATGTGCATGTTGGTTCCTCCAGCCTATCGCAACGACGAGGAAATCTCAGACGAACTCCGCGCTTTCTACCAATACATCCGCTCGTTTTCCGAACCATGGGACGGCCCCGCCGGTCTAGTGTTCACCGATGGCACGAAACTCTGCGCATCACTCGACCGCAACGGCCTCCGCCCTTCGCGTTACAAAGTCACCGCAGATGGTATCCTCTACATCGGGTCAGAAGCAGGTGCTGTCATTTTCGATGACGCGAACGTCATTCGCAAAGGCCGCCTCGGCCCAGGCCAAATGCTTTCCGCCGATACCTCAACCGGCATCCTCAAGCACGATCTCGAAATCAAAGAAGAACTCGCTCGCCAGAAACCTTACCGCCGTTGGATCGATGAAAATCGCCTCGATCTCCGCAAATTCATTTCTCCGTCAGCACACGTTCCAGAAATCGAATTCGATAGCCTCGATCTCTCCCGCCGCCAAGTCACCAACGCGATTTCCAGTGAAGAACTCGACATGGTGTTCCCACCGATGATCAAAGGTGCACAGGAAGCTGTGTTCTCCATGGGCGACGACATCCCGCTCGCCATTCTCTCCAGCTACCCGCGTTTGCTATACACCTATTTCAAACAACGCTTCGCCCAAGTCACCAACCCACCCATCGATCCTATCCGTGAATGGGCGGTCATGTCGCTCGGTGCAGGTCTCGGACCTGAGCGAAATCTGTTAGAGGAAACTCCCGGACACTGCAATTCCATCTCTCTCGATTCCGCGATTCTTTTCGAACATCAGTTGGAAAAAATCACCCACATGGCGGAACACGGTTTCCCATCCCAAGTGCTTGATTGCACATGGGATGTTTCCGCTGGAAAATCCGGTCTCAAAACCCGTCTCGATGAGCTCTGTAAAGAAGTCGAAGCTGCGGTGAATAACAAAAACTCCATCATTATACTCTCGGATCGAGCGACCTCTGCCAAACGAGTTCCCATCCCCGCACTGCTCGCCACCGGCACAATCCATCACCATCTCAACCGCATACGCAAACGCATGCGCGCATCGTTGGTGGTCGAAACCGGCGAGGCCCGTGATGTTCACCAAATCGCCTGCCTCTTCGGCTTCGGCGCGACTGCGATTGTCCCTTACCTCGGCTACGCTACCGTCCGCCAACTCGTCACCGCCGATCAAGGCAAAGACAAACTCGGCGAAGGCATGACTCCACAAAAGGCCATGTCCAACTACCGCAAAGCCCTCGAAAAAGGCTTGCTGAAAATCATGTCCAAAATGGGCATCTCAGTTCTCAACTCTTACCAAGGTTCACAAACCTTCGAGGCCATCGGTATCGGCGATGACGTCGTTGATTTCTCCTTCACCGGAGTGCCTTCACAAATCGGCGGAATCTCATTCAACGAAATCGCCGAAGAATCCCTCATCCGTCACCAAGCCGCTTACGAAATCGAAATCCCCGCTGGCGAAACCCTCGACCTCGGTGATCCCGGCTACAACCGCTACCGTAAATCCGGTGAGCGCCACTCGTTCAGTACCGAGGTCATCAAAAATTTCCACAACTACGTCAAATCCGGTAAACCCGAAGACTATGAGGAATATGTTAGAGTGAGCCTCGAAACCAATCCGATCGCTATCAAAGATCTACTCAACTTTGTTCCTTCCGCTTCCGGCCCGATTCCGCTCGATGAAGTCGAGCCTTTCGAAAACATCCGCCGCCGTTTCACCACAGCCGCGATGTCACTTGGTGCACTTTCACCAGAAGCTCACGAAACGTTGGCGATCGCTATGAACCGCATCGGTGGAAAATCCGATTCCGGTGAGGGCGGCGAAGATCCCGTTCGTTTCAAACCTTACCCGAACGGCGACTCCGCTCGTTCCTACATCAAGCAAATCGCCTCGGGACGTTTCGGCGTCTCCGCCAACTATTTGATCAATGCTGACGAGCTCGAAATCAAAATGGCGCAGGGTGCAAAACCCGGCGAAGGCGGTCAGCTTCCTGGCCACAAAGTCAACGCACTCATCGCACGTCTGCGTAACACCCAACCCGGCGTCCAACTCATTTCCCCACCTCCTCACCACGACATCTACTCGATCGAGGATCTCGCCCAACTCATCCACGACCTAAAGGAAATCAACCCCACCGCCCGCATCACTGTGAAGCTGGTGGCCGAAGCCGGTGTTGGAACCGTCGCAGCTGGCTGCGCCAAAGCCTCCGCTGATAACATCCTGATTTCCGGTCACGATGGTGGAACCGGCGCATCACCGCTCTCCTCCACGAAACACGCAGGCTCGCCATGGGAACTCGGACTTTCCGAAGCCCAGCAAACCCTCATCATCAACAACCTCCGCGATCGCGTCATCCTGCGCACCGACGGCGGAATCAAAAACGGCCGCGATGTCGTCATCGCCGCCATCCTCGGCGCCGAGCAATTCAACTTCGGCACCACCGCCATGATCGCCATGGGTTGCGTGTATGTTAGAAAATGCCACCTCAACACCTGCCCCGTCGGCATCGCCACAACCGATCCTAAATTTCGCGCCAAATTCAAAGGCACTCCTGAAATGGTCATCAACTATTTCAACGCAGTCGCCATCGAAGCCCGCGAAATCATGGCGAAACTCGGCATCCGCAAACTCGACGACATCATCGGTCGCCCCGAGTTCCTCACCCAACGCGAAGTCCCGACCCACCCAAAAGCCAACACGCTCAACTTCTCCCGCCTGCTAAAAGACGTCGTCCCAACCGTCGCCGAAGCTATGGAGAAAAAAGCAACCGACATCGCCCGCATCTGCACCAAAGAACGCAACGACGGCATCGCCAAAACTTCCTTGGACATCAACATCCTCAGCGACATCGTAGCGGCGATCTCCGGTCGCCGTTCTTCCGAAGCTTCACCTGAATACGGCACTGGCTCAGTCACTTCAGAAACCCTAGAAGCCATCCAACTCATCCCCGACCGCGCTCCAGTCTCGCTAACCTATGATGTAGTCAACACGGACCGCAACATAGGCACCCGCCTCTCCGGTCGCATCGCGCAGGTTTTCGGAAACTACGATCTCCCATCCGGCAGCATTCACATCACTTGCAAAGGCTCCGCCGGACAATCCTTCGGAACCTTCCTCGTCAACGGAGTCACCCTCGAACTCATCGGCGAAGCCAACGACTACGTCGGCAAAGGCATGGCTTCCGGTGAAATCATCCTCCGCGTCTGCCCAACCGCAAAATTCGAAGCCTCTAAAAACTCCATCGCTGGCAACACCTGCCTCTACGGAGCCACCGGCGGATCCCTCTACGCCAACGGCCGAACAGGAGAACGCTTCGCCGTCCGCAACTCCGGCGCCACCGCCATCGTAGAAGGCGTCGGCGATCACGGCTGCGAATACATGACCAATGGAACCGTCGTCATCCTCGGAAAAACCGGGAAAAACTTCGGAGCAGGTATGTCCGGCGGAACCGCCTTCGTCTACGACGTCGATGGCAAATTCTACTCCCGAGTCAACACCGAGATGGTCGTCGCCCTACCAGTTCGCCGCCAACAAGACATTGACGAAGTCAAATCCCTGATCCAACTTCACCAACAAAAGACCGGCTCCAAACAAGCCGCCGACCTCCTCGCCGACTGGGAAACCACCTCCCGCAAGCTCGTCCGCGTCATCGCCAAAGAACGCGCCGAACTCGAAGCCGCCGAAGAACAACACGAAGCCGCATCCACTCCAAAGTAACCAAGAACCAAGAACTTTTAACTATATGAGCACACTCCTCGAAAAATCATCCATCATTTCCAAAACCAAAGAACTCTGCGACCAAATCGCAAACGATAAGGAATTCAAAAAACTCCAGTCCGATGTTGAGAAATTTCTCTCCAACGATGCTGCTAAGCTCCAATACAAAACCGTCCACGAAAAAGGCGAAGAGCTTCACCACAAACAACACGCTGGTGTCGAACTCAGCCCAACGGAAATCAAAGCTTTCGAAAACGCCCGCGATGCCCTTTTCAATAACCCAGTCGCAGTCAGCTTCATGGAAGCTCAACGCTCCCTCGAAAGCATTCAAAAAGAAGTTAGCCAATACATCAGCATGACCCTCGAACTCGGCCGCACCCCGACCGATGACGAAATCGCAGAAGCACAACACAACAGCGGTGGCGGTTGCTGCGGCGGTGGAGGCGGCGGCGGCGGTTGCTGCGGTTAATAAAATATAAGAAGAACCACGGATGAACGCGGATAAACGCGGATTTTGATGAGAACTAAACAATCACGTTAAGTATCTTATGAAGTAGTGATAAAAATCACTCACCATGATCTAATATCCGCGTTCATCTGCGTCCATCCGTGGTTCAATATTCCTTCTCCATAAGGTCTACTGACGACGCATATCTAACCTTCCTGGGCGCCGGCACTTCTGTCGGTGTTCCTGTTATTGGCTGTATTTGCGAGGTCTGCAAATCGACCGACCCACACAACAACCGCACCCGCGCATCGCTTTTCATTCACACCCCCGAAACCAAAATCCTCATCGATTCCGGCCCAGATCTCCGCGAGCAAGCGCTCCGCGAAAACATCACCGAAATCGATGCCGTGCTCTACACTCACTCACATCTCGACCACGTGGTCGGCTTCGATGAACTCCGCGCCTTTTGTTGGGGAAAAAAAGATCCGCTACCTCTCTACGCCAGCGAGTCATGCCTCAACGTGCTGATCAACATGTTCGGCTGGGCATTTCAGGTCGACAACACCCACAGCGGCTACATCAAACCCGATCCGCGACCGATCACGAAAGCATTCACTATCGGCGATCTCACCATCAACCCCATCCCCGTGATCCATGGCACGGTTGAAACCCACGGCTACCGTTTCGACACCCAAGACGGCTTCAGCTTCGCCTACTTGCCTGACGTCAAAATCATCCCCGAAGAGTCGATGGAGCTGTTAGGAAATCTCGATCTTCTTATCATCGATTCTTTGCGCAACGCCCCCCACTCCACCCACCTCTCACTCTCCGAGGCACTTGCCATTGTGGAAACCTTAGCCCCCACGAGCACTGTTCTCACCCACATCAGCCACGAACTAGACCACTCCAGTCTAGCAGCCAGCCTAACAAATAGCATTTCCCCCGCCTACGATGGAATGAAGATATGCCTGAGTGTGTGAATGCCTGTACCATGAATTTGGTAGGGCTGCATCGCCGAGGCAGCCGCGTATGGGTAGGGCGCCATCGCCGAGGGCGCCGCGCGAAGCGAATTACCAAAAAGTCATCATCAGATTCATTCATTGATCAGTTATTTCATGCGGTGCCCTCGGCGATGGCACCCTACCCGCATACCTGAAATTCCCCCTCCCAAAAGATTGCAAGATTCTCCCGGTTCTTCATTCTCTCCTCAATGAACCGTGCCAGAAAAACAGTATCTTGCGGCGTCTTATGGGCGATGCTCTGCTGCTTCACTGCACTTATTCCCCAAGTTACTGCGCAACATATAAGCGCAGACCAAGTCCTCGTCATCTACAACAAGGCCGATCCCGATTCTAAAAAGCTCGCTGAGTTTTATCAAAAAGCTCGCAAGATTCCTGCCGATCAAATCCTCGGGCTGACTTTGACCAATCAACAAGACATCTCCCGCAAGGAATATGAAACCACTTTGCAAAAACCTTTGCGCGATCATTTCAACAAACAGGATTGGTGGAAACGCAGCAAGGATAAGAGCGGCATCATGGTCCCAACAAAGAATAAGATCCTCGCGATTGTGCTGATGAAAGGAGTCCCACTTCGCATCAAGGCAGAACCCGCCGATGCCGTGCAAACGAAGCTCCCCGCTCAGCAGCAAATGATTAATACGGATCAAGCAAGCGTCGATTCAGAACTAACCCTTTTTGGGGTCGATATTCCATCCAATAAAAGTGCCATTCCAAATGCATTTTACGACAGTCAACATTCTCTAACAAAAGTCAAGATTCCACACCTTGTGTTGGTAAACCGAATCGATGCGCCTACCTATCAAATTTGCGAACGCATGATCACGGATGCCATAGAAACCGAAAAGCACGGGCTATGGGGTCGGGCATACATTGATATCGGAAATAAATTTCCCCAAGGCGATGGTTGGTTAGAAAGCATCATCTCTCAAAATCTGAAACTCGGCATTCCAACTTTGACGGATCGGTTTAACGAAACCCTTCCTGATAACTACCCGATGAAAGACGCGTCCATCTATTACGGTTGGTATGAACACCATGTGAACGGTCCCTTTCTCAATCCATCATTCAAATTCCGCCCAGGAGCCATCGCGTTTCACATTCATTCGTTCAGCGCCGAACAACTCACCAACAGCAATCTAAATTGGTCCGCCGCATTGCTTGCACGAGGTGCTGCCGCGACCGTTGGTAACGTTTACGAACCATTTTTACACAACAGCCACCACCTCGATATCCTGCACGATCGTTTAGTCAGAGGATGGACATTTGCCGAAGCGACAGCCGCCGCAATTCCCGTTCACTCGTGGCAAGGTATAGCGCTGGGTGATCCGCTCTATCGCCCCTTCCTCCACTTCGCCGGAACTGGTGAAAACCGCAAAGAGGATCGCGACTTCAGAATCCTTCGCGCCGCCTTCCGCGAATGGACAAACGATGAAGCTCTGCGTAATGGTAAACTGACTTACGCCCATGAAAGCCTCTCATCCGGAATCATCGCCGAAAGCCTCGCTAATGAATATCTCGCCAAAAAAGACATTCCCAAGGCCCAGTCATGGTTGAAAAAAGCGCGCGACTGCTACCAAGACCTTCCAGATAAACTCCGCCAAGATCTCCAACTCATCGCCATCGAACGTTCGAAAAATCAAAACTCCAACGCCATTAAGCTCATCCAATCCGCTAAAAAGACCTACACCAACATTCCAGAAGCCGAAGCGCTTTCCAAATGGCTAGAAATCGTTCAAAAGTCCGCAGGCGCACCCAACTAACCCCCCAGTTTAAATCAGAATCTCAACCACGAATGAACGCGAATTTGCACGAATTGAATCATTCCAGAATGCACTCAACCCAATTTTTCATCAACCCTTTGCGTTCCCTCAGTGACCTTCTTGCCATTCGTAGCTTTAGCGAAGTATGGTGCGGCTTCTTGCCCCTCGTAGCCTTGGCGAAGTGGGGTGCGGTGAAAAGAAACCCCAACTGCAGATCATAGGATGAACTACGAATTTCTACTTCAGAGCGTCTGGCATCCTCCCTTAGCCTTCGAGGAAGTCGCCGCTCCGAAACTTCCGCCAGAAATTGAGCTACAAGCGCTCTGGTTTTCCGGTGCTTTCGGTCGCGATTTCAGACTCAAAGACGGTCGCTCCCTGCGCATCACCCAGTTCGGCGAGTGGAACCACGGCGCCGGCCCAGACTTCTCCCATGCTGCCATCGAAATCGATGGAGCTCATTTCACCGGCGATATTGAAATCGATTCGCGCACTTCCGATTGGGAAACTCACGGCCACTCCACCAATCCCGCATTTTCTAACACCATCCTGCACGTCGCGTTCGAGCCTCATCAGCGGGAAATGTTTGTCCGAACTTCAAACCACCGCC
Organism: Akkermansiaceae bacterium; assembly: GCA_031419275.1. Classification (GTDB taxonomy): domain Bacteria; phylum Verrucomicrobiota; class Verrucomicrobiia; order Verrucomicrobiales; family Akkermansiaceae; genus Luteolibacter. Next base: position 11,012 of record JANOKJ010000204.1, read on the forward strand.
AAGTCCCAGAACTCTTCATCTCCCCCAATCAACTCAGCGAAGCCCTGCGCTTACCTTCTCGCGAAACCGCCATTTCCATCCCGGGTCGCTGCCTCCAACCCCTTCGGAAAATACCAAAAATCGCCATCGAACGCTTGCTTCGTGAAGCCGCGATCCGTCGCAGCTCACAAAAAGCCTCACGCTTTTTACGCATCGCGGATGCTCACAATGTCGACACCGCTCTTTTCCAAGCCACCGCAGAAACCCTTGGCTACGGAGGAAATTCTTTTCCCATGCGGCTACTCGCCCAGCGCGCACCACTCCATCAACTTCTTAACAACCCCAAAGAAGCCGAAGCCATCCTGCTAGGCACCGCCGGCTTCCTCGATTCCAATCTATACCTCATCGCCCCCGATGACACGAAAGATTATCTGTTAGATCTTTGGGAAACCTGGTGGAAGATCCGAGCTAACCACGAACTTAACGATAGCCGCGCACCGCAGTGGAAAACCCACGGCCAACGCCCCGCCAACCACCCGCACCGTCGCGTCGGAGGCCTATCTACCTTGATCAAACAATGGGGCACTTTTCGAAAGCTTGCTCTCGCCACTCCATTCGCCACCAAACCACTTATCGATTTTCTACACAGCCTGCGCCACGATTTCTGGTCGCATCATCACACCCTAACCTCCACGCGTAGCCACGCTGCCATTTCCGTATTTGGAAAAAACCTCGCCCTTGAACTAGCTGCAAACCACCTTATCCCCCTTGCTATCCACGAAGAGCGATTCACTTTCAAAGACTACTACAAACTCCGCCACGCCTCCACCAATCAGAAACTCAAGCGCACAGCCATTCGCCTCTTCGGCGACGAAGCAACCGCCGCCCCTTTCATGCGTCGCCTCTCCCACCAACAAGCCCTCCTTCAACTCTACCACGACTTTTGCCTAGAAGACTTTTCCAACTGCGAAAAATGCCCCTTCCCAGAACAACTCGCGCAATGGCGCTAGAGTAGTGAATGATGAAAAGTGAATGATAAACAAATCAAAAATCAACAATCGGAAATCATCAATCGTCAATCAAACCGACCAACCAATTCGAGCAGCTACCGTATTTGATTTACGATTGATGATTGTTAATTTTTGATTAAAGAGGAAAGTAGAATACCTTTCACCACTTCAATGACCCTCAACGGCCAACCTCACTCCCTCACCTCGGAAATCCTCCTACCCGATTTCCTCACCTCTCTCGGCCTCGCTGGGAAACCCGTCGTCGTCGAACTGAACCAAGAAGCCATCCTCCCACGCGATTTCCCCAACACCCTCATCCAACCCAACGACCAACTAGAAATCATCACCCTAGCCGCGGGGGGGTGAGCGGTAGGGCGCTCTCGCCGCAGAGCGCCGCGCGTAGCGGAAAGTATCTGACTAATCAATCTCTTCCCCATTCCATGCGGCACCCTTGGCAATGGTGCCTTACCTAGCGCCAGATCTATCAAGCATCCAGATCGTTCGTCTCTGCGCTCCCCCCTAAAAAATCCCATCAAATGCCATTTTTCCCTTGCAACAAGTGGCTATCAAATCCCATCTTCCGCCCACGTCGCTTCTCGCGACGCTTTTTTTCCAAATCCGGTGTAGCTCAGCGGCAGAGCGGGTGACTGTTAATCACTAGGTCGTAGGTTCGATCCCTACCGCCGGAGCCATTTGGGGAATATGAATTTGAGAGCCTTTCATTGCCTCACTTCTACAAGCCACCATTATGGTGAGCCATTTTCAAAAGTCTAAGAGCTCAACCTCAAAGATAAGTGTGCTATACGGTTGAATCGTACCACCTGCAGGATTCGGTCCGTATGCCAGATTATAGGGTATGAAAAATTTGTATTTTGCGCCTTTAGACATCAAGGCAACACCCTCTGTCCATCCGGCAATGACTTGATTAAGAACGAACGAAGCAGGCTCACCACGTTCTACACTGCTATCGAAAACTGTGCCGTCAATCAGAGTGCCGTGATAGTGAACCGTCACTTTATCGGTGCTCTTGGGCTTAGGACCCTCTCCAGGACGGATCACTTCATATTGAAGCCCACTCGCGGTGATCTCAATCCCTTGCTTCTTGCCATTCTCCGAAAGAAAAGCCTCACCTATCTCCTTATTCGTTTTTTCTACCTTCGCCCCCTGTCTTTCAAGCATCGCCAGTTCCGCTTCCTTGATGGTTTCATCAACTTCCTGATCGCTCATTAACGATTCTTCACCCATTGCCGTCGTTTTTAAACCCGCCATGAAATAATCAACATTGAAGGGATGACCCATCTCTTTGAGCTGACGGTATGCCACCACACCATATGCATAACTAATCCGCTCAGCCTCAGTAACTGGCTTTTTGACATCGGAAAGAATGGATCGAATTTCAGATATCTTATCGCTTCTTTCACGTAAAAACATCACCAAAAACAGCACCGAAATCACAAACAAGATACAGGAAACCGTGAACGACGAAAATCTTTTCATGTCTCCAAAATGAAACGTAACCCGCTCAGGGGCAAGAAATGATTGAGGCGATCATTTAAACTTCCCATGCCAATGCTCTTCACATTGAGTATTGGCATGGAAATTTTCATCCAACATCAGGGTCAACAGACAGGACCCTTTTCTCTCCAACAAATCCAATCAGGATTCCTAAGTGGGCTTTACCAACATTCCGATCTCATCTGGCATCAAGGAATCGAAGGATGGATTCCACTTTCCACACTTCTCAATAACAACGCCGCCGCGACAGTATCCCCACAAACTGTAATACCTCATAGCTCAGGATTAGCCCTTACCAGCATGATCCTCGGTGTTTCATCATTTGCCTGCTTAATCACTTCTATTCCCGCAATCATCTGCGGACACATCGCAAGTAGCCAGATCAAGAATTCCAATGGTCGTATCACTGGAAAAGGACTTGCATTAGCCGGACTCATCACCGGCTATTTAGGCATCGGCATCACACTGATCGCGGTGATCGCAGGACTCACTATGCCTTTGATTATGCGTCAGCAGAAAGTAGCCAATCGATCTGAAGCCCTCAGCAATGCCAAATCCTTCGGTATCGCTCTATACGAATTTAATGAAGAATACGGAAGCTATCCCAACGCCAAAACCGCTTCTCTTGTCGCAACAAAAACCAGCACTCCGTCAGAAATCGGAGAATCGTCTAACTCCCGTTTTCGCCAACTCATCCGTGCTGGAATCATTCCAAGCGAACACATATTCTACGCAAAATCCTATGGCAGCCAAAAGCCGGATGGCGATATGAGTGGAAGCAACGCCATCGCGCCTGGCGAATGCGGATTCGCATACATCGATAACATTCCCAGCAAACCAGGTCGCCCACGTCCCATCGCTATCGCTCCTTTCAAAGCCGGCACCGATGAGTTCGATCGGCTGCCTTTCGATAACAAAGCCATCATCCTCTGGACGGACAACTCCGCGACAACACTTCCTATCGATCCTTCCGGCCAGGTTTTGCACAACGGCCAACACATCCTCGATCCTAAACACCCCATCTGGGAAGGCACTCCACCCATCTTACTCCTTCCGGAATAAAGAGATCTTACTTGGCGATCATTCAACTCCCTGAAATTTCAGCTTTGCGTGATCCATGGAAAACACCAACGCCATCGTCGCGGTGAGATGTAGGCGAGACGACATATAATAGCCCTTATCATACATATCCCGACCGGGCAGTGCGACAAATGAGCCATCATGACAGCGCGCCATGTTCAACCAAGCCTTGTTGTAATCCATCATGTGACGCAGCGTTTTTTCCTCACCGCACACATTCGCTCCAATCAAACTCCAACACACACCGAGAACACTGTCCGCATGACAGTCATTGATGTATTTGGTGGAATCATAAAGACCACGCGACGCCAGTTTGATGTATTCTTTTTTAACCGGATCGTTTCCACCCAGCTTATTCGCCACGATCGCCAAGCCTTGTCTACCTGACGGTGAATAAGCGCACACCTCCGTGTGATAGCCGATGAAACCATCTTTCGTAGTGCTTTTCTGCAAATAATTGTAAGCTATATCGATCTTATTCTGATCCACCTTAGCTCCGCATTGTTTTGCAAGTTCCCATGCGGTGACTCCTAGTGCGGTAGTAATATTCATCGTACCGTAACCACCCACATTCGTGTTGTGACCCAGACCACCCGTGCGGAATTTATGGCCGACATTTCCCATCTTGCCGTGGGTCCGTTCTGCGTAGTTCGCCATGTCCTCCACTTGTCCACTCTCCAGAACAGCTGCTAGACCTTGAATGGTTTCAAGCACGCCCGCATCTTTCGTCACAAGATAATATTCAGAAAGCAGGATGCATTGATAAGCCGCCGGCCACACCCAAATCCCTTTTTTCGGAATCGTATTCCAAGTGTAAACCAACTTCTTCACCTCTTCGGTTTTACCAGCAGCTAACAACGCCAAGCCACTCATACACTTCGCGTGGCATTGCTCGTCGTAAATAAAGGGTTCACTCGCAAGATATTCTACCGAACGCTTAGCAAGCAGCGCGGACTTCTCGCATTTCTTGGGAAAGGTTTCTGAAAAGCGCCCGATTGCTTCAAGTTTAACGACCACATCCATAGACTTTCCCGCACGTGTAACCGTTAGAGTCAACTTACCATCTTTCCCTTCCGAATCTTCAATCGCATTTCCAAAATCCATGATCGGGCCTTCGTAACCGATCTCTGGAAATTCCTTCATGCGCGTCATGTGATGTCCAAACCGATGCTCCACCCCAAAAGCCTTTCCATTCACTCCCGTGATCACATCTTCCAGCAAAAGAACTCCTTCTGCCGGACTACCTTTGAAAATGTATTTCACCGTGAACGACTTATTTTCCAAAGTCCCCCTCGCACCCGTAGGCCCCAAGTTCACCAAATAACCCGGCACCTCCTTGTCAGGCCCCTCTTTGATCGGCTCATTCCAGCGACCCCGATTATCCGCTTCAATCGCTCCCAACCTCAAGTCACTCAATAAAAACAAAAAAAGTAGAATCCATGAGGTGTGGTTTAAAAGGTGTTTCATAAGGAAAATTGATCGTTTTAGGCGAGGTCCCCTCCTAATACGTCAATCCATCCATGATCTTTCCACCTACTGGAAAGCCGAGCCTCCGGCCGGCTTAGGATTCAGATCACCTGCATCTGGCTTGTTCTGTCCTATCTATTCTTTCTGGTAAACCCTGACGTAGTCCACATCCATGGATGTCCCGTCAATGTCATCTGTAACTGGTCCCCCCCACTTGATGATCGCGAGGCTGAGCCAGACACTGGATTCCCCGTGACAGATGGTGTTCTTCTCTCGTCGGATTTCCTTTCCGTCAAAATACCAGATGAGTTCGTCCTTGTTCCACTCAAGCCCATATGTGTGGAAATCGTCGGCAAGATTGGCTCCCTCGACTGTCCTTTTCTTACTCTTGCTCCAGTGTTCTCCGGACCAATTGTGGATGTTCATATTGATGATGTCGGGATAATGTCCCTCATTAATGTCGATCTCAAATCTGCCCGGACCATCTTTAGGTATTCCCTGAGTCATCAACAGAACGAGTTGTTCGTGGCTTTAGCCTTAGCATATTTATAACGACATTCAAAATAGCCATACTTGAACTTCTGCTTCGTCCACATGCTTGCGGCAGTCCAATCTTGTCCACCACGCTTCTCTTTCTTCGCATTTAGCTTCAGGATTCCGTCACTTGTAATTGCATTCTCACGCCAGCGACTACACAGAATGTGCCCACTGGGTCCGTTCTGAAACTCCCAAGTCTTATTAATATCCTTGTCTGTTCCTGTGAACTTATCCTCGAAGACAAGCTCCCATTTCCCGCTAGGTAACATGGACTGCGGCTCTTCAGCTCGAACAACAAATCCAACGAACAGGAATACGACGACCAGCAGGGCTATTGTGCGTTTGGCTAGAGTATGCATCATTTCTCCCCTTTTCTAAGACATAACGATAGAGTGGATGCACCGGCGATGGCGAGCCTGAATTCAACAACGGACGTTATCGCCGGTTGCCACTCACGGCTCGCTTTGTGCTTGTTCGTTCTCAGCTCGTGGTGTGATGCACATAACACTCAAGACCACTTCCACAATGACTGAGACCAATATCATAGAAGCAAGTAAAGAAAACACCCCGAAGTGATCTCGAAAGGTAAAGAAAATCAAACCAGCAAGCAATGCTGTCACGAGAATTCGCACGCCTTCCAGTCGCCAATAAAACGCTCTAAATGAAGCTGACTTCTTTCGTAGTTCTTTGAATCGAACTCGCCTTTCAAAGTAAGGCATGCTTCTGAAAGTTGGAGGCTGAGAGTTCATATTGTATTTTCTGCCGAACGTTAGATTGGAAGCACCGGCGGTGGCGAGCCTGAATTCAAAGAGGACGTAGTCGACGATTGCGTCTCACGGCTTGTTCTGCTTCGCGGATTCATACATGTAGCCTCGTGAACACCAGTATTCACTGAATGAAAGGCAGTCTTCTAAATCAAACTCGAAAGATACGCTCCCAGTCGCATAGAAGTAGAGCATCGCTCCACTGCGTGGAAAATCAATATCTGCACCCTCGAAAGCATAGCAATGCAGACCATCTATATCTTTGTCATATGGCCATTCTCTCTTGACTGAATATTGCTTCCCATTGGCCATAGTGAAAAAACCACCCCGAATATCGGATGGGTCTCTCGGGGTTAACGAACAGTAACCTCCTTGAAGTCCCTCAAACGAGAGAATACCCAAACCCTTCACTGTCAACATTCCCCTAGGTTCGGAAAGCTTAGTTCCTAACTTTGCTAGGTCTTCCTGAGAAAGATACTCAGACCAAGGAAACTCTGGCAAGATATCAGCGCCCCAGACCTCAAAGCTCAGCGATGATGGCAATTCCCTCGGCGGCTGAAAAAATAAAGTCTTACTATCATAGAAGCTAACCAATCTAAGTTCACTAAAGCGCTCACGGGTTAAATCTACCTTTATTCTCACAATCTGATTATCTGGTTTAGTGATTATTATTGCAGAACTTCATAGCAATGGCGGCGCCGCCTTGCACGCACAAAATTAATCAGACGGCTTCCTCGGCGTCGCCATCTGTGCCTTGTTCTGCTTCTTTGATTTTTTTGGATTGGGTTGGATAGCAGATCCCGATTGCCGCGAAACAAGCAACCAGAACCATTGGCATCCAATAGCGAATTAGATCTATGTAGAAAACTGATACGGATCCAAGCACTTGGTCTGACCTAAATTCTGGGGCTAGAGTCGAGAAGAAGTGCTTCGACTTCTCAATAAATGACATCGAGGAAAGCCCAGGGTACACTTCAAACACGTACGAAAGAACTAATTGCGATCCAAATAATACTGATGCGAAGATGAGCAGGAACAACAACTTAGACGTGGGAGCCTTGTCGCGGCTTATCTCACCAAATCCCAGAGCGAATGAGAGCGTTGCCAGAGCAACTAGCCACTCAATGGTCGGTAAATAGCCTTCGACACCGAATGTAAGAGTAAGGCAGAAAGCAAACGCGAGGAACGCGGCGAGGAAGCAGTTGATCTCAAGGATGCGTGCTATCGTCTTCATTTCTTGCAGAACGTCAAAGCCCACCGGATCCCTGACTGAGGGCGAGGCTACGACTTGGGGTTAAGGTTGTCATCATCATAAAGGCGAAACACGGAAGCGGTCAGGGATTCGGTGCGGCGACTTGTTCTGCTTCTGTTCGATACCGCTTAAAACTCGACTTAGCATCAGACTCAACCATAAGCAAGCTCTCGGAGTAATTCGTTAGCTTATAGGAGTCAACCCAATGATAGCTTGAAGCATTCAGTATATTCAGTTGGCCGTCATCAGTGATATTCCACACCCATGCATTACCGCGTGCGAAATCCTCTCCAGATTTGTAGTCCACAGCAATTACATCATCCTTACTATTAAAACTCATCGTAAGAATGTCTGATTCATGCAGTAATTCCAAGGTATATCCTTCGAGCATAGCAGGCGTCCAATGAAGAGATTTATGCTGCGCATTGCTTGTGCTCTTATCAGCAGAAGAATCTGAGCAGCTTAACACCATAGCCGCCGCAATGAATGTAAGCAGTATTTTCATTTCTTAGCAGAACGTTAGAGTGTAGGTAGCCGCGCGCTGGACTGTCCAGAGCGAAGCGAATCTGAGAGCTGTCCGCGGTTACCTACCATGGCTTGTTGTGCTTCTTGTTTTCAAGTTGGCCAGTAATTCCCTCTAGAGGAGGGAAAACGCAGCGCGTTACATCGTATGTCTGACTGGGATGGCTTATCGCAAATTTCGATTTTTCAATGAGCTGTATTGCCTCATCAAAATACTTAGAACCGTGATCGACTTTTTCTGCGCTAGTAATGGATTTATTAAACTCGCCTAGATCATAAAAGTACTGAGCCATATAGAAACTTTCCTTATCACTTTCCCTGCTCCATGGAGCGCAAGATATTGAAAAAAACGCGTTTATTAGCGTTAAAATGACTAACGAAGTTAGCTTCATATTTATTAGCACAACGTACCTGTCCGCACACTATTTGACAAGGCCGAAGGACGCAGGCAAATCGTTGTGCGGACGACTTGTTAGATACTCGGGACGGTGGTAACCTCCCGAGTGGAACGAAACCGATTTCCGCTCCTTCAGACAACAAAGGG
>JANOKJ010000205.1:0-11797 GCA_031419275.1 Akkermansiaceae bacterium
CCAGAAAAATGCAAGCACTTTTCTGGGTTTAGTTAAAAGTTACTAGTTTTCAGTTTTGGTTCCTCTTCCTGAAAACTTAACACTGAAAACTTCCCCCCTATCGCATGCGGCGTCTAGCTGCTCCGCTGGTGCGGCTGGGAGTTCCTTGCCGACCTCGTCAGCAAAAACAAACAAATCCTTTTCGTCGGCTGCAAACGCCAGGCACAAGACGCCATCCGCGAAGCTGCTGAAGCTACCGGTCAACATTACGTCAACCATCGTTGGCTCGGCGGCATGCTCACCAACGCCACGACCGTTCGCAAATCCGTTGAGCGCCTTCGCTACCTCGAAAACATCGAGAAACAACCGGAATTCAAATCCATGTCCAAAAAGGAACTCGCCGCCCTCGGCCGCGAGCGCGAAAAACTCCTCCGCAACCTTCGCGGCGTTCGCAACCTTGAGAAAAAACCTGACGCTATCGTCATCGTTGACTCCGCTCGCGAAACCATCGCCGTTGCTGAAGCTCGTCGCCTCAGCATCCCAATCATCGCCATCGTCGATACCAACGCCGATCCTGCCAAAGTCGATTTCCCAATTCCTGGAAACGACGACGCGATCCGCTCGATCCGCATCATCCTCCAGAACTTGGTCGACGGTATGCTCGCCGCAAAAAAGAACTAATCATCTCGAAGAGCCTGAGTTTTTAATAACCGCTCTTCCCTCAAACTGAACACTGCCAACTAGCAAACTTATTTCATGATCACCGCATCAATCGTTAAAGAACTCCGCGACAAAACCAACGCCGGTATGATGGACTGCAAAAAAGTCCTCACCGAGACCAATGGCGACATCGAGGCTTCCATCAAACTTCTCCGCGAGCGCGGCATCGCCAAAGCCGGTGCCAAAGCCGATCGCGAGGCCAACGAAGGCATCATCACCGCTCGCGTCAACGCGGATTCCAGCACTGGTATCCTGCTCGAAGTGAACTGCGAAACCGACTTCGTTTCCAAAAACGAAAACTTCCAAGCCTTTGTCTCCAACATCGCTGACAAACTCGCCGGCTCCAACGCCGCTGACCACGCAGCCGCTCTCGCCGTTCCTCTCGGTGAAAGCACTCTCGAAGACTTCGTGAAAGTCAAAGTCGTCGAACTCGGTGAAAACCTCCAGTTCCGCAAATACATCCGCTTCGACGCCGCTCCTGGTGGCGTGGTTGCTTCCTACATCCACCTCGGCGGTAAAGTAGGCGTGTTGCTCGAAGTTGGCACCACCAACTCCGCAGTCGCTTCCCAGCCTGCTTTCCAAGAGCTCATCAAGGACCTCACCCTCCACATCGCGGCCTGCGCACCTAAAGGCCTTTCCCGTAACGATATCTCCGAAGACATCGTCAACGCCGAGAAAGACATCTTCCGCGTGCGTCTCCTCGAACAAGGTAAACCCGAGAATATGATCGAAAATATCCTCAAAGGTCAAATCGCCAAATTCTTCGCAGAATCCTGCTTCCTTGAGCAAGGCTTCGTAAAAGACCCCGAAGTCACCATCACCCAACTCCTCGAACAAAAAGGCAAAGAACTAGGCGACACCCTCAGTGTCACCCGCTTCGTCCGCTTTGGACTCGGTGAATAAACCATTAGGCGGTGTTTCCTGCTTGACTGAACCGATCAACCAGCTCATACACCGCGCCCCAACAACGATTTTAAAGATACAACCAACGAAAAACATCAGCACATGCGTGGAGTGAATGTCAAAAAAGGAGAGCCCGTAGATCGCGCCCTCAAACGCCTCAAAACTAAACTCGATTCCGAGGGAATCCTTGAGGAAATGCGCCGTCGTCGCGCTTTCGAAACCCCAACTGAACGCAAACAGCGTAAACTTCGTACCGCTTCCAAGCGTAACAAAGTCAGATGGCGTTTCTCAACCGGCGCAGCACCAGCCGAAATCGAAACCGTCGACCTCACAAACGGTTAATCCCCTCTCCTGACCCTAAAAAGTCAGATAGATCATCTCAAAGCGAGCACCACACCAGGTGCTCGCTTTTTTTGTCAAAAAGGTAGGATTAACACGCCGTGTTGACCCATTTCAAAATCACTGGGCACGATCTCCCAACCGAAGTGAGACCTCCCTAATGCCCTATCTCAAAATCTCAACCCAAGATATTTCGCTCACAAGTTCGCAATTGAAAATCGCGGCTCCTCTCGTCTCTGTGTTCTCTGCGGCTAAATCCCTTTACATTGCCCAACCCAAGCCTTGAGGTTTAAAATTTAAAATTTAGGATTTCCCCATGCCCAAGCGGATCTACCTCGGATACTCAGCACCTTTTCTGGGTAGTCTCACCACTTACCTTCTTCAAGATCCGCAATCTCTCACGGAAAGTTTGGTCGTCGTCCCCACATCCCAAAGCGGACGTATTCTACGCGAAAACCTCGCGGCGGAGGCTGGCGCAATTCTAGCGCCAACCGTCACCACTCCCGGTGCGATGTTACATTTGGAAGATTCCAACATCGCACCTCGATGGTTAGAAAAAATCGCGTGGATGGATGTTCTGGAAAATCTCAAGCAGAGCGATTGGGATCATTATTCCGGTTTGTTTCCAACACCTCCCGATCTGGAAATCCTATCATCGGATTGGGCGACAGCGCTCGCATCAGAAATCGTTGCACTCCGCTCCACATTAGAAGAATCCCTACATAATCTTTTCTCCGCATCAAAATTCCTGCAAGGCACCACCGAAGGCGATCGCTGGGAAAACCTCGCCCAGCTTGAATCACTGATGGAGAAAAAACTCTATGCATGGGGTTATCAATCACGCTCCCAGGCCCTGCGCACCAGCTTCCAACTTCCTAACCATTTTAATAAAATCATTCTCGCAGGCATCACCGAAATGCCGGTTTGTATCTCCCAAGCCCTGAAAACTTTCTCAGGCGAAGTCATCGTTCTCATCTCGGCTCCCGAATCCGAAGCCACGCATTTCGACGAACTGGGAATCCCCCTCTCCACCTGGACTAACAGAAATCTGCCCGAATCAGCCACCGCCACATTGGTTGCCGATCCAGCAGGCCAAGCACAAGCGGCCTTGAACACGATCGCAACCCTCGGCGCGTCCTCCCAGGAAATCGCCATCGGCAGCGCCGACGACGAAGCAGGATCCGCCCTCGCACATCTTCTCACACATCAAGGCTGGCCTGCATTTCATCCAGCATCCCAACAGCCGCTTCCTCCCCTTCAGCGTTGGCTCTTAGCATGGAAAAACTGGCTGACCCAAGCCAGTAGCCGCAACCTCGCTGCCTTGCTGACCTTTCCGGAATGCGCAAACCTCATTTCCGGAAATCGCGCAAACCTTCTCTTAGCCCTCAATCAATATCGGGATCGCCACCCCATCATCGAGCCAGACGCGATCGTTGAGCGACTCGCCACCACCGAACGCGCCGAGCTCCGCATTCTCCGCGATGACATCGCCAGCCTGCTCTTGCAACGCGAAGCCTTTCTCAAACAAACTTTCCCGCAAGCTCTGAGTCAGCACCTGGATCTTATCGATATCGATACAGAAACCTCTGCCAACACCCTATCCGGCATTAGCGATTTCATCGAAGCCGCCACTCCGCTTTTCAGCTCATTGAAACGCAGCCATCTGTTCTGGTTGCAGATGGTCATCTCGGAAATTCCGCGCCCCAATGCTCAGCCACCGACGGATCGTGCCATCGATATCCAAGGTTGGTTGGAGCTATTGTATGAACCGGGAAAACATTTGCTAATCACCGGCATGAACGAATCCTTCGTTCCCGCCCGACCCGGCGGCGAACCATGGCTTTCAGAAAAAATCCGCAATGCACTCAAGCTCAATAACCTAACAGATCGTCAGGCACGCGATGCCTTTCTTCTCCACGCCATGATCCGGATGCGCGAGGAAACCGGCTCCACCCATCTGTTCTGCGGTAAAAACGGCACCAACGGCGAAACCTACCTTCCTTCCAGCTTGCTGTTGCAAGTCCCGAAGAACCGACTCGTCACCACCGTCAACAACCTCTTCCGAGAAATCGAACCACCCGAAGCGAACCTCATCTGGACCCGCGATCTCATTTGGCAAACCCCAAAAGCCGAACTCCCAGAAAAACTCAGCGTCACCTCGTTCAGCGATTACCTCGCCTGTCCGTTCCGGTTTTATCTGAAACACATCGTCCGCGCCTCACAGCCAGAACCGGATCGCAGAGAAATGAATCACCGCGATTTCGGTTCGATCACTCACAAAGTGTTAGAGATCTGGGGTAAAGATCCCGAGGCCCGGAAACTCTCCGATCCAAAATCCCTCATCGCCTATCTTGATGCCGCTTTAGATCGAACCATTTTCGGCCAGTTTGGCAATCAACCCCCACTTGCCGTCCGCATCCAAGTCCACTCGATCCGCCAGCGCCTCGAATGGTTCGTCTCCAAACAAGTGGAGAGCATCGCTGATGGCTGGGAGATCATCGATGCGGAACGCAAAATCTCATTTGAATCCTCAGGACTCAAAATCAACGGCACCATCGACCGCATCGATCGCCACCGCGAAACTGGCCAACTCCGCGTCATCGACTACAAAACCGGTAAGGTAGAGAAGACGGAATCCCAGCATCGCAAAAAAATCACCACGAAAACCCAAATCCCGCCCCATATCACAGAAAGCTCCCCAGCACGCCACACAGCGCTCGACGGCAAAGGAATCAGCGATTTCCTATGGCTAAACCTCCAACTCCCCCTCTACGCCCTCGCAGAAAGCAACAACTCCGCCGGCGTTCCAATCCCCTGCTACATCAAACTTGGATCCACCGAAAAAGAAGTCGACTTCATCGAATGGAGCTCCTTTTCCCAAGAAGACCTGGAAGCTGCAAAATCATGTATGGATTGGATCACCAATTCCATCTCTCAACAGATTTTCTGGCCACCAACTCCTAAAGTCAAATACGACGACTACGCCATCCTTTCACAGAACACCCATCTAACAGAAGCGTTCACCGCTCCTTGACTCAGATATCATTATTAGTGGGACTGTCAGCCTTCATTTATTTAATCTCGATGCAACCGGTCTTCCTTGAGATTTAAAGTTTAAAACTTAAAGTTTCCTCGCATGAGAAAGCAACAACGTGCCGATCACCTCTTGAAAAGGCTTGAGGAGTTCTATCCAAAAACTCCCATTCCTCTGGATCATACCAGCTCATACACCTTGTTGATTGCCGTGCTTCTCTCCGCGCAGTGCACCGACATCCGAGTCAACCAAGTCACTCCCGCTCTCTTCAAACTCGCCGATACACCGGAGAAAATGCGACATGTCCCAGTCGAAAAAATTCGGGAAATCATCCGACCCTGTGGCCTCTCACCCACCAAAGCCGCGGCAATTTCCAAACTCAGTGAAATCCTTATCGAAAAACACCACGGCGTCGTCCCGCAGAGTTTCGAAGAGTTGGAAGAATTACCTGGGGTCGGTCACAAAACAGCATCCGTTGTCATGGCCCAAGCTTTCGGCGTCCCAGCATTTCCGGTCGACACTCACATCCACCGCCTCGCCAAACGTTGGAAACTCTCCAGCGGAAAAAACGTTGTCCAAACCGAACGTGACCTGAAAAAAGTTTTCCCACAGAGTTCTTGGAACAAACTCCACCTCCAAATCATCTTCTACGGCCGAGAACACTGCACCGCTAGAGGGTGTGATGGAAAAATCTGCATGTTGTGCAGAGAGGTAAATTTTAAAAAAGTCTGTGAGTGAAAGGTAGTGCGCCATCGCCGAGGGCGCCCTACCAAATTCATGATCTACCCTCCTCTTCTCCCTATGCTCCTCTCTCCCTGTAAGAAAAAAGCCCGAACTAACCCCTGACCTCCAGCCTCACTAAATTCAGCGCCGACTGCGATACCGCCTGTTTAAAATCCTTCCGGTTTCTTGGATGAAACACCCGAAGCGTTTGAGTCTTTCCACCTCGCATCGCCAATCCTAACCAAGCCGTCCCAACCGGCTTCTCTTCTGTTCCACCAGTCGGCCCAGCGATTCCGGTCACGGAAAGCGCACAATCCGCACCGCTTTCCAGCAACGCACCCTCGGCCATCGCGCGAGCAACTTCTTCCGATACCGCGCCGTGCAGATCTAACAACTCTTTTGCAACGTGTAACTGATCCATCTTCGCCTCATTCGCATACGTCACCCAGCCGTGTGTGAAAACTTCCGAAGCACCTGGCACATTCGTAAGCCGATTCGCAATCAGCCCACCCGTGCAGCTTTCTGCCGTAGCGATCTTCATACCTTTTTCACATAGTTGCCGAATCACCGTGGCTTCCAATGACGATCCGTCATCGCTGATCAAACATTCGGAAAACTTTTCCAGCACCAATTCGCGCGCGTTTGAAATCACTTGATCACTCCCGATCAAACGCAGATCGACCTCACCCATCCTAGCACAATAACCATACTCCAACCCGGCAAGCGCAGCCAACTCATCATCGATTCCATGATGAAAATCACTTTCACCTATCCCGGTGAATTTCAACTCACACACCGATGCCACATCTGTGCTTCCTGACAAGGAACGCAACCGCGGTGCAACCTCGTTATGAAACATCGGATAAAGCTCCCGTGGAGGTCCAGGCAGAAGAAAAATTGCGCAGTTCGAAAGCCGATTGATGCGCGGCGGCAAATACAATCCCGGCGCCGTACCATTGGGATTCGGTAAAACATCCGCACCTGTCGGCACCAAGGCCTGCTTCAAATTTGCATCAACCATCGGCTTTCCACGAATCAAAAAAAACGACTCCAGAGTCCTTAACGCCTGTTCATCCTGATGCAGCTCCAAGCCCAGTGTTTCAGCTACAATCTCTCTCGTAAGATCATCACTGGTCGGCCCCAACCCACCAGTAATCAAAATCGCATCACTACGCACCACCATCTCTTCAAACGCCTCACGAATCGCTGCGCCATCAGGAACAGTCGATTGCCGAGCAACCCTCAAACCCATATTAAAAAGCTGCCGCCCAAACCAACTGCCGTGAGTGTTGAGCGTGTTACCGAGAAGCAGCTCCGTTCCAGTATTGAGAATTTCGATGTGCATGATTCAGATCAATAGAGCTGAATCATCATTCCCACAAATAGGATTGTTCGGATGCGATCGTTTTTCCGTCGGAAATCAAAGATATCCGCCAAGTCATAATACGGCCGTTATCAAAATAGTTATCTCCAATCACAGAAAACTCTTCTTTACCAGATGCCGTATTTATATCGAGTTGGCGTTTCATCGTTTTGATCAAACTACCCGTTTTAGCCTGTTGATATTCAAACAGGATTTCCTTTTTTACACCTACTTCAGCTTGCCACAAAATGGTGTAATACTGACCCAAGCGCTGAGCACGCTCCTCCATGCTGACGGCACCATGGAAACGACGAATCCGCTCATGACGAGCCATCGGATCATCTTCTTTAGCCATACTCTCATCCCGAACCGTCTGCATTTTGACAATCAACGGATCCGTTGTCTTGGCGCAACCAACCACCAATAAACTCAGAATAGCAAAAGATAAAATTTTCATAATTAAGAAGTTAGAATCACTCAGAAACCCTTGCTTCTAAACGAGCAAGAACTTCGCGGTATGCGTCCATGACATTCCCCAAATCCCGGCGGAAACGATCTTTGTCCATTTTCTCTCCGGTTTTTAAATCCCACAAACGGCAACCATCTGGACTGATCTCATCCGCCAAAACAATTTTGGTTGGATCACTCGCCAAACGACCGAACTCCAATTTGAAATCAACCAAACGAAGGCCCACATCTGCGAACAACGCGATCAATATCTCATTCACTTTCAGCGCAGACTTCCGCAAGTGAGCCATATCCTCAACACTCGCAAGACCCATCTCGCGGATATAATCGTCATTGATCAATGGATCGCCGAGTTCATCGCTCTTGTATGAAAACTCAATAATTGGTTGAGAGAATTGCTTGCCTTCTTCCATGCCGGTCCGCTTGGAAAAGCTACCAGCGGAAACGTTACGAATGATCACCTCAACCATCACAATTTCCACCTTACGGACTTCAACATTCGTCTCATCGATCTTGCGAACAAAGTGGGTCGGCACCCCTACCTTTTCCAAATACTGATAAATCAAAGTGCTGATTGAATTATTCAAACGACCCTTATCCTCAAAACTTGCCTTCTTCTCGCCGTTGAAAGCGGTTGCATCGTTTTTAAACTCCATCCGCAAAGTGTGCGGATCCTCGGTCGTCCATAGGCGCTTGGCTTTACCCTCGTAAATTGGCTGCATGTCCTGTGGTAGTTTTTCCTGCGAACTCGGTCAAGCCTCCTCCTTAGAAGTTCATCGCCTAGCTAACCAAGCCTTACTCCCGTATTTTGCCTCAACCAAAGTCTCAACCCTCCGCTCATCAGGAAAAATCTCCATTTCCGACCAAGTTTCCGATAACCGCTCAGCGAATAACTTTCCACGCAAAATAGAATCTCCGTTCACCGAAACCGATCCCTGATGCAGCAGACCGGCGTTACAACGTCGCTGCGCCGCGCCTGCAAGTTTTTCTCCGGTAGTTCCAACCACATCGAACTCCACCGGATTCTCAAAACACACACTGCCAGCCTTTTGATTTGCCGCCGCCAGAGCTGGCTCGGTGCTGCCCTCACTCGCCAGCACATTGACCAAAACCTCGTGAATCGCCCGGTAACTTTCGCCACCCTTCAAACGCGCGAGCTCGAATGCTTTCGGGATCATTAGGCTGTATGTCCAGTCCCCGCGATGATCAACCACCCCACCACCCGTCCAGCGACGCACCCATTGCAACCCAGGAAACCTCTGCTGTGCTTCTTCCAATTTCCCGAAATATCCCAAACTTCCCCATGCCCCATCCCACTTATAGATCCTCATCATCGGTAACTGCCTTGTTTCCAAAAGCCATTCATCCACAGCCATCGCCTCCGGCCCAGAACGCGCCTGAGGATCGAACCACAATTCCATTTCCCTGAAAATCACTGTGCTACCTAAATCGGCTTCATCCTTGGGATCAACCCCCGATATTACGCTATACTTGCCTTCAGAAAAAAAATCTCACTTCAGAGAAAAAAGTGGTTGCACCCCAGCAGCTCTCTCCATAGCTTCCCGCCCACCCGAACGGGATGGAGCGGTAGCTCAGTTGGTTAGAGCGCCAGCCTGTCACGTTGGAGGTCGCGGGTTCGAGCCCCGTCCGCTCCGCCATCCCTGTTCGTGTTGACCCCGCCAAACGGCCCTAAAAAGCCTAACGGCGGGGTTTTTCTTTATCGCTAGAATGTCTCCAAACCTCTAGCTTCTCGCAAAACTCTCCTTGAGAGTTGAAATTTGAAATTTAAAATTTATGCCAACTGTCGCCATCGTCGGTCGCCCCAATGTCGGGAAATCCGCGCTCTTTAACCGCCTAGCGGGTCGCAAAATCGCCATCGTCCACGACCAACCCGGCGTCACCCGCGATCGCATCTCCGCGCCCTGCTCCCTCACCACCCATCCCTGCACGCTCATCGATACCGGCGGTATCGGCGCAACGCTTGATGATGGCTTTGCCGAACAAGTGGCCATGGAGGCAGACATCGCCATGCAAACGGCGGATCTCATCCTTTTCATCGTCGATGCCCAAGAAGGCCTTACTTCCATCGACCAAGCCCTCGCGCAAAAACTCCGCAAGGCCAAACCACCCGTCCTGCTCGTCATCAACAAAGTCGACCACGACAAACACGAAGCCTCTTTCGCCGATTTTACCTCCCTCGGATTCAAAAAATCTGTCTTCGTCTCCGCCGAGCACGGCCGAAACTTCACCGAACTCGTCGATGAAATCGATGTCGTCTGCGAGCCCCTGCACATCGAAACCGAGGAAGTCATGGAAGTTGCCGAAAAAGCCGGCATCAAACTCGCAGTCATCGGTAAACCCAATGCAGGCAAATCCTCTCTGATCAACGCCATCCTCCAGGACGAACGCACCATCGTTTCCAAAATCGCCGGAACCACCCGCGATGCGATCGACCTTCCCTACTCCTTCGCTGGTGAAAACTTCACCCTGATCGATACCGCCGGCCTACGTCCTCGTGGCAAACGCGACAACTCCGTCGAAGTTTTCTCCGCTATCCGTTCCGAAAAAGCCATCCGCCGCGCCGATCTCTGTGTGCTGGTCATCGACCTCGCAGAAGGCGTTTCCGCCCAAGATCGCAAAATTGCCCAGCTCATCCTCGAGGAGAAAAAACCCTGCCTCATCGTTCTGAATAAATTCGATCTTTATCATCCGGGTGCCGATTACAAGGACCGCGTTGCCGAAGCCGAAGAACATGTGAAGCGCGAGTTATTCTTCCTCTCGTATGCTCCTTTCGTCGCTTGCTCCGCAAAAACCGGCGATTCCACCGAACACGTTTTAAAGAAAGCTTTAGCGATCAAAAAAGGCGCTCAAGAAGTTCCAAGCACCGGTAAACTCAATCGCATGCTGCAAGCCGCGATGCAAAAAAATCCGCCGCCGACCGATAACAAGGCCAAGCGCATGAAACTCTACTACGCGACCACGGCCCTGAACGAAAAATATTCCGTCATCCCCGTCCCAACCTTTGTACTCTTCGTCAACGACAAGGCGCTGATGAAAGATTCTTACGAAGCGTATCTAACCAACCAGATCCGCGAAACCCATCCCGCCCCCGGAATCCCCATCATCTTCTCGGTTCGCTCACGCACCCGCCGCGAATGGGAACCACCGAAAAAAGGCAATCAAGGCCACTAATCTTATTTCATCATGGAATGCCCACTTTGCACCATGGACGATATCCTCGTCCATGCCGATCACAACGAATGCGTGACCTGTGGTCATGAATGGAAAACCCAAACCGCTGTCGCGAACGATGCCCCAGAAGAAAGAGTCGTTAAAGACGCCTACGGCAACATCCTCGAAACCGGTGACATCGTCGCCATGATCAAGGATCTCAAACTCAAAGGCTCATCGGAAACCCTCAAAACCGGCACCAAGTCCAAACCCATCCGCATCGTCGATGGCGACCACGAAATCGACTGCAAAATGAACGGAATCTCCATCGCCCTAAAAGCGATGTATGTGAAGAAAGTCCAGTAGCTGCCGCGTCCCGCGGCAGGCCGTGCTATCGGCGTCCCGCCGATATTTCCCAACTAAACAACCTTAGCTGGAGCATTCATTCCACTCACATCAACCGCCCGTAAATCCCCTTCAAGGTCGCGCGCCATTTCTCCAGAAATATGAGATCACGCATCATCACTGCCGGATCCATCCGACCTTCCTCCACTTCCTGAAAACGCTCCGTCCGCTGCCGGATCTCGTCAGCAATATTTTCTAACAGCTCTTTGACCAACTCCCGCTGTTTGATCAATTTCACTTCAGTCATCGCTTTCACCAAAGCCGATTTCGCGCCCGCATTCTCCCTGATCAACAACTCCGCCGCAGCGCCGACTTCAGAAACCTTCTGAAACAGATCCATCAGACCTCCTTCGATCTGCCCCCGCGCATCCACTTCAATCCCCCGCGCCAACATCCATTCCTTCAGACGCCGCGCCGGACTCAACAACACATCCCGCGCCCCCTGCAACTTAGCAAACTCCTGTTCATCCCCCCCGGAATCCGGATGCATCAACGCCGCCCTAACCCTAAACGCCTCCCGAATCTCCTCATCAGAAACCACCAACCCAAACCTCAACCCCAATATTTCAAATCCATTCATCATTAAGGATTCGTGAACATTCGTGTCATTCGTGGTTAAAAATCTTTCTACCCTAAGCCGCGAAACTCTCCCCACAAGAACAAGTCACCACCGCATTCGGATTACTCACCTT
>JANOKJ010000206.1:0-7667 GCA_031419275.1 Akkermansiaceae bacterium
ATCACATTTTACCGTGTCTTTACAGACGGCTACTTGATTCAAGGTAGAGTCATCAACGTGGACATGACTGATACATGGACTTCACACACCAAATAAAAATATGAAAACAATGAAAGCATTCCTACCCATCCTCGCCATTTCAGCATTTGCCTTCTCAGGACAAGTCATGGCCGATACCCAATCCGATGTAGCCACGACACTAGAACAGCACTTTTCAGGCATCAAACAAGGCAAGCTTGAGCTCTTGAATCAGAGCTGGGACACCAAAGTCGCCACGATCACTGAGATCAAAAATGATAAGACAAGCAAAGTTGATCTCGAACAGGCTTTCGCCTTGTGGACCAAGCAGGCCAATCCTGAGTTCTCTGCCAAAGTGGAGTCCATCACTGAAATCTCGGGATCCATTGCCGTTGCCAAGGTCTCCATCATCTGGAAGGGCGCTCAATACTCGGATGCTCTAACATTAAGCAAAGGCACAGAAGGCTGGAAGATCATCAGCAAAGTCTATCAGGCTCCGAAGAAAGCCAAAGGCTCCTACGTGTTAGAAGAATAGCATGCAGATCGTTATTGGTTCAGTTTACTGATTTTTGGCAACCAGTCTAATTGAGACTCAACGTCAAAGGCCTGCCACCCACTACCTGAGGCGCGTCTCCGGTAGTGGGTTTGCTGTTCCTGTTATCCTCAGAGTTCAACTGCAGGCTGGTAGCATTGGGACCTGTTAGGAAAGATGTTAAAATGAGACACCCGTCACCTTTGAAATTCGATTTTAGAATTTTTGGTAAATGAGATGTGATAGCTGGGTTGTTCCAGCCCTTCGTTATCTTCGTTACCTTCTGTAAAATATTTTCTTCACAGAAGGTAACAAAGGAAACGAAGGGGCTTCGCGCGTAGATTTCGATTTCGCATCCGTTTGAAGATTTGTGATCGTTGATCATGATCGTGTTTGATCGGAGTCAGGTTTCGGGAACGGTTAGGGGAAATGTTAAAATGAGACACCTGACCCCTTTGAGATTTCCCCTTCCCAGACCGGCTCTTCAGTGTATTCTTCGCACTAAGTGAAAAAGCGAATTCCTAGCATTCAAGGATCTTTCCGATGCAGGGATTATCGAGAAGGACGCCGGGGTAGGGATCATCGAAAGCTTCACGCCGAAAAATCCGGAGAAAGCGCCCAAAAAGTGATATTTCTTCTCCTCGCACCCATCATGGCGCTGGCCTCGTTTTCCTGCACGGGGCCAGTGGCCGCGCTGATCCCGGTGAAACGGGCGGATGTTGCGGATGTCACCTACACGCCTCCCGCCCGTCCCGCGCCCATGGCCGGGGATATCTATCTGCCGAAATCCGGCGGCCCGCACCCCGCGATACTCATGATCCACGGCGACGGCCGCATCGGAAAGGACGGTCGCTGGCAGATGGCCGGGATCGCCCGGCAGCTTGCGCAAAACGGTTACTACGTTTTCAACATCACATACCGCATGGCTCCCGACTGGACCTATCCCGCACCGCTCGACGATGTCCGCGCGGCCTTGGACTGGATGGAGGAAAACGCGACGGAGCAGGGGATCGATTCTGAAAGGATCGCCGTCTTCGGATACTCGGCGGGCGGCTATGCCGGTTCATTGGCGGCGCTGACGGATGAGCGGAAACGGGTGAAAGCCGTCGTCGCGGGCGGGGCTCCCTCGGATCTAACGTATTATTCCGAAGGGAGTCTGATCCGCAATTTCCTCGGCGGCACGCTGCAAGAGGTGCCGGAGCTTTTCCACGAGGCATCCCCCGTGAACCACGTCACCCCGTCCAGCCCGCCCTTTTTTCTCTATCACGGCGACGAGGACACCCTCGTGAAGCCCGACCACCTCCGCGAGATGGAGGTGGAATTGAAAGCCAACGGCGTGCCCCACGAGATTCATTGGATCAGGGGCAAAGGCCACATCCGCGCCTTCCTTTTCCCCGACGGAGCCATCGAGGCCGCGATCCGTTTCCTCGACAGCCATCTGTAGCATATAAGGTCTGTCCCTATGCGCTGTCTTTATCTAACAGTTCGCCTATTGCTTCAAATTTTGCCCCTTGATATACCGCGTATAAACATCGAACGCGGGATGGAATTTACCTGTGGTTCCGTCATACACACCATTAGAGTCGCGAGATTTAGGGTTGGGCGAGAGCACCCAGACCATGACTGCGTCAGGTCGGATGGCTGGACTCCACAAGCGTTTGCAGGTGCTCTCATAATATTTCCGCTGCCGTTCGAAGTCTTGATTCCGCTCGTTGTCATGCCACGGACAACCAAATTCTGTGATCCAAAATAGCTTGCCGGCTTGCCGGCAGCGCTCGGCAGCCTCAGCCGCGATCTGCCACGTTAGGCTCGGGAGCATGCCTTTTTTCAGCTTCTCGGGTTCGGTGGCCTGGTCGTCATCTGGATCCATGTAAATATTTTGGCCGATGATATCCAGAGCCTTGAGCATTCGCTCGGGATCGAAGCTGCGACCGGGGTTCTAGGTCCAAGGGTTGACCAATCCACTGAAGCGAGCAGCAACTTTGCGTCCCGGTGCCTTTTCTCTAACAATTTTTGAGGCTTCTTCGATGACGTCTTGGATTCGATCGACATCAGCTCTCCAGAGCTTAGGGTTTTGCCATTCTAACGAAAGCGGTTCATTCATCACTGAAACCACATCAATTGCTGCACAATTCTTCAGTTCATCGAGCACGCCTGTGATGTGCGCTAAATACCTTTTCCTTACTGCCTCAGAGCGGCCGAGCATGGCAATGCTGCGCAGCCCGGGCGATTTATCATCCTGTAAATGTTGCGCAACCCACGGCGGGCAGGCGTAACTGTCCAACGCGAAAAATGTATGGAAATCCAGCATCGCTTTGAAGCCGTAATCATGCGCCTTGCCAAAGATGCGCTTCATATCTGCGATAATTTCTGGATTGATCGTCCCTTCCTGACGTTCCATCGAGGACCAAGTGACGCGCAGGCTGATGCGCTCGATGACGCGCAGGCTGATGCGCTCGATGCCGCGCGCTTTCAACTCGGTGAATTGCTTTTCAAGAGCCTCACCTTTGAATTGCGGATCGGCATAGGTGTTGCCAACGCTGATGATATTCACCCCGGCTTCAGGTCCGGCGGCGATGATCTGGCCGGTGAAGAGCAGTGAAGAAACTAACAGTAAAAATGCTTTTTTCATAGTTGATTGATATTTGCGGATAATGTCTCTCTCTATAAAATAGTGACGACGATTAGACTGCAAGGAATTTGCTTTCGCGGGTGGTTCCTGAAACAGCAGTCGGGCCGGACCGGCCTGCCTGTCGAAGCCTTGGCGAAGACTGGAGGGCGGGAGAAAGGGGGTTGGTTATCCTCCCGTAACGATACCACCATTTCCCATGGACAAACTTTTTCTAAGAATATGCCCGGATGGGTGTCTTTAATACTAAGCGGCCGTCATACTAAGCGGCCGTCCCCCGCCTGCCCGTAGCATATAAGGTCTGTCCCTATGCGCTATTTTGTGAGTTTGGCAAGGTGAACCGTGTAGTGGATTGATTCTTCGCCGCGGTTGCTGGTGCGAGTATCCCACAGATCGAGAACACCAGTCTTCACAATCTCGTCAGACAAGGACACATCCATGTATGACTCGCTAGCGTTGGGAATTGAAGCAGGCTCTGTCGAGTATAGTGATGAGGGAATGTCTTTGCCGTTGAGAGTAACTTTTACTGAAGACGAAGTGTTGTATCCAGACGTGCCGACCAGGATTCTGAATCTCCACGCACCATCCTCACGTATCGCGGATATCATTCCGGCGGGGGGAGGCGTGGCTGAGGCATTCTTCGTCGAGTCTGTGGACGTGGCAGATGTATTCTTCTTTGAGTCGGAGGAATCGCACGCCATCATCGCTCCAGAAAGAAAGAGGATTACAGCTAATCGCAGTATGTTCATATTCATTTCTTTAGTGAACGTTAAGGCCTGTAAACCCGCTATTGGGAGCGAGGCTTCGACTCGGGGTTAGGGTTTTTATTGCCAGACGGCTCCAACTGCGGAGCGGTAGCGGGTTCGTCAGCGCCGCTTTTTTCGACTGGATTTATCCGAGCTGTTCCTGTCATGCCGGATACTTTATATCCAAGTACGACAGCGCGCTTTGCGGTCTCACTGACCTTCTCAAAAGTGAGCTTCGCTCCCTTTGGCACAGTCTCAAGGACAAGTTCATGATCTGATACTTGGTAGTGCCATACCTGAACTTCTCCCGTTGTTCCAGCTGGGCCACCATGGAATCCGATATGACTTGCGCCGACCATGTAGAGAAGATTCATCTCGGGCTTCTGTCCTGATGCTTTAAGATCAAAGTGCCAAAGTGAGCTTCCCTTAGAGTTGAATGTAATACTCAGTCCATCTTCTGCGGTGATCGCCCCAAAGACCTTGCTGTCTGTGATCTCAATTTTCTTAGTTGTCCACTTGCCTTCAATTACCGATATTTGCTTGGGTAAGCTTGGAGTTTCTTCATCAGCCGATAGCGTAAGGTGGCTCATCGCGAGGACGAAGCCGATGATCAAGAGCACGATGGGAGTTGGTTTCATTTTTTTGTAGAACTTCTAGCTCAGACACGGCGGGGAGCGAAGCCAAAATTTAAACTGAAACGTTTCGCACCGTTTAAAGGATCACCTTGCTCGGTTTATTTAAAACTTCGTTAAAAAGTCAATCGGTGGAGGGTCAATCGGTGGATAGGGCTGACCAATGAACGTACTACCGGGTTCATACATGGGCGTGCCTGTAAATGACTGAGAACTACCGTCCAATGCTATTTTAGCAGACGAGTCTGGGTCATTAAACATTTTTAGGATAAGTAATTCGCGCTCTACTGTGACCGAACCGCGAAGAAAAATAGTAGCCCCGTCAGATGATATTGACATGCTATTACTCCTTAAAATTGTCCCGTTAGGAGAAATGATCTTAACATGACCTTTAGCTTTATGGTCTCCAATATCATCTGCGGTTAATACGTATCCCAACCGTGACAATACACCTAAATTCTCGCCTACTGCACGCTCACGACGTGTCGAGCTAGGTTTATCTCCATTCATCAATGGATTAGGCTCAACAGACGTGATGCCATTACCCCTAAAAATTGTGGAAGTAGCATTTCGATCCTTACGATTATCCTCGATCTTGCAGATGACTAGAATAGCCGCGACGACGCAGATCGCTAGGCCAGCCAGTAAAGATATGTGAGGACGCTTCATGACTTATTCGCGTTTTATCGTAGTTAGAAGTTATAGCGATAATGACCAACAGTAGTAGCTGTCCACGTATAGAAGAGAAAGAGTGCTACCACTCCGATTGACGCGATGATAGCTGGCCTGAAACTTGACGTATCAATACCCCGCCAGAGTGAGGTGCCGAGCCAGACCGGCGGTATTAGTATAGCCCACCAACCCCAACTTCGAACGAAGACAGAAACTGGATTCCAGATCATAATCTCTTCATCTGGATAGCCGTAGGCCTTGAGCATTCCCGTCGTAATAAATGTACCAGCGACAATCACGAAAGATTGTATGAGCAAAGCAATAGTCAGCGGACTTCTGAAGCCGGTATAGATCATTTTATTAGCAAACGCTGTAGTCTAGGCAACTGCGCGCTGGACTGTCCAGAGTGAAGCGAATGAACGCTAATGGGATGTTCCTATCCAAAGGAAAGCCGAGTGAGCGTTAGCGAACTTTCAACCTACGACGAAGTCCTGACCGCTTGGACGGAGCGAAACGGAGTCAAAGCAGAGCGAGTTGTGGCGAGCAATTTTACTTATGGCGAAGCCGAAATGGCTTGGACGGAACGAAGTGAAGTCAAAGTGGATGGTTTTGTGGGAGATGGGCGAGGGTTGGAGTTTTTGGTGGGGATGGGGGAAGGCTTTAAAATGACGAGAGAAGGAAGAGGCGCATGTTAAGATTGCCATTCAGGTCTGTCCGTTTATTTATCTTGGACAATACGAATTTCTGGTAATTGCAGAAGTCGGAAGAATGAGCCAATGATCCTGAGAGGTTTGTCCCGTTATTACATAATCAGCAAGAAGATTCCAGTAACCACCAGACAAAGCATACAGAATAGAAAGACCTGCATAGTCATCGAAATTTTATTGGGGGAGCCTTTATCGCTTTCCGGTTGGTTGAACTCAATTTTATCGACGTCTCTTGGCTGGCAGATCAAGCAAACGATAAACACTCCAAGCACAAGGCCAACAAGTGTGAACGAAACGATATTTTCAATCTGAGAAGTGCCACTGGTTTGTGTAGTCGCAGTAGAACTTACATATTTTGCCATAAATCCAGTAATCGCAGGTGTAAGCACAATGATCCACCAGTAACGCTTGAGGGCTTTTGTTTGAAGGGGTGTCATTATCTTGAATGACGTTTAGCAGATTCAACGTGAAATGAAAGTCGAAACATAAAACCTGCGCTCATCCTGCTTCTATTAATACGGATATGGTTTTGAGTGATCTTGAGAGGTTTCTCATATTATTCTGGTTTGTTAGAGTGATCCTACCAGCTATAGCTGAAGTATAAGATCTTTGTATCTTTCTTGCTCGCTATAACGTTAAACCAAGTAGCTTCTTTGACGTTCCAGCTTTTATACTCAATAGAGGTATAAAACCATCCATTTGATTCGAGCGTAGTTCCCATGACTCGGTCCTTCATCAAGTGTTTTGGAATGGTTGCGATCGCAGCCAGATGATCTTCTTTGGTCGCTATATTGGCTTCTACTTCCTTTGAGATACCTTGGAACAATCCTGATGCTTCCTTAGGCAGGGGTCATTTGTTTTTTTGAATCCCACCGGAAGATAGTTCATTTGGTCGATACGCACTTTTAGCATCGGCGGCAATTCATCACTTACAGGATTGATCAGAACATCATCGGCAGCACGCAGATAGAATGTTCCCAGCAAGCATACGATGATCATCAATATTTTACTCATGATTGGATGGTAGCACAGGCAAGGCTTGCTTGTGTAAATCGTCGGTAAATTTTGCAATAAATGCGATTCTTACGGAGCGGGGGGACCTCCCCTGAGGTTTGAGGGTGTCTCACCTTCAATATGAAACATCGAACGGTGAGACACCGTTAAGCCTCATGCCGTGAGGACAAGGCAGCTCCAATGAGATATTTTCTTTCTCTCGCTACCTGATCAAGGGCTTCCCAGAAGGCGTCGATTCTAGATTCAGATGTGAACTCGTAGGTCATTCTTTTTGCAGAGCGTTTTAGTCCTCCGAACCGCGAACGGAAGAAGTTGATTTCAAAGTGGGCGCTAATGAGCGGTTCAGAGCGACGACATGTTCGGTCTCTTGCTTCATATCTTGTCTATAAGCCTTTAAATTCATCGTTCCAGAATACAAATGCGTGATAAAACTATTCTTTTCGTGCAATACGATGTCGAGATCCCAAATGCAGAACGAATACTTAGTTAAGTCTTCAATCCACTGATCTGATTCCCTCACTGATACGCTTAGAAAAAGTTCGTTCTCATTCTTCCACCAACCCACGATAAGATACTCGAACGCTGCTCCATCGTGCAGAATTGCGAAAGCCGGCACCGACTCGTCGATACCCTTATCCTGCTTAACGTGTGTTAAACGTTCGCTATAGCGGTGAAAGTCCACGGCGGAACCACTTGCACTTATGGTGTATAGCTTTA
>JANOKJ010000207.1:0-2074 GCA_031419275.1 Akkermansiaceae bacterium
GTGTTGAGAAAATAGGCTTTAATTTCCTCGGGGCCGTGATGGGTGACGAGCGTGTCGTTAAGGTAAGCATCGGCGGCGTAAACTTTTGCGGTGTTCGCTTCGACGTAGGCTTTGTCATCGATTTTTTGGAGAAACGTGGTGAATGCGTTGAGCGATTCCTGATTTCCTGGTGAGGCGTCTTTGGTTTTGGCTAGGACGGTTTTGTATTCCCTGACCCGGCCTGCGCTGTTGAAATTAGGCGCGCAGGCGGGAATGAGGACCGCGACCGCAACGAGCGCCAGCAGTAGATATGGAATGGTTTGGATCAGCATTTTAAAAGACATCCCGGATCATAGCAC
This sequence comes from Akkermansiaceae bacterium, assembly GCA_031419275.1. GTDB lineage: Bacteria > Verrucomicrobiota > Verrucomicrobiia > Verrucomicrobiales > Akkermansiaceae > Luteolibacter. The sequence continues at coordinate 339 of JANOKJ010000207.1, forward strand.
TGTTTGTCGACAGCGCCACTGGTAGTCTTCGAGTTTTTTCACTAACTCTCAAAATACGTATATCCACCAAGGCCGTCGCGATAGAGATCCATGATTTCCTTACGCTCTTTCGGTGAAATGCGGCCGTCGGTAACGGCTTTTTCGGCGAAATTGCGGAATTTGGAGACGAGCTCTTTCGGGTCGAACTCCACGTAGGAGAGCACGTCAGCCACGGTGTCGCCTTCGACCTCGTGGGTGTAGACGGGTTTGCCTTTTTCGAGGTGGACGCCGACGACGTTGGTGTCGCCGAGGAGATTGTGGAGATCGCCGAGGGTTTCCTGATAGGCGCCGACTAGGAAAATGCCGATGTAGTAAGGTTCATCGGACTTGAGTTCATGGAGCGGGAGGATTTTCGCGACGTCTTCTTTATCGATGAAGCGGTCGATCTTGCCATCGCAGTCGCAGGTGATGTCAGCGAGAACCGCGCGGTGTTTGGGTTTCTCGTTGAGGCGATGGATGGGAAGGATGGGAAAAAGTTGATCAATCGCCCATGAGTCGGGGAGAGATTGGAAGAGAGAAAAGTTTCCGTAATAGAAATCCGCGAGGCCGTTGGAGAGTTCGACGAGATCCTCCGGCACATCGTCCATGTCGGAGATCATGTTAGAAATGCGGGTGAGGATGTGCCAATACCATGCCTCGGCAAGTCCACGTTCGCGTAGAGTGGCAGCGCCGTAAAGGAACATGGCGCGGACTTGATCGCGGTAATAGACCGCATCGTTCATCGCCTCTTGGAGGTTTTTTTTAGTAAGGGTTTTATTGACGTGGAAGAGGTTCGCGAGGTTCTGCGGAGCTTTTTCCGGCATTTCAGGTTCTTTGTCCGTGGTTTGCGCGGAGGTCACGTCGAGGATGTTGAACACCAGCACTGAGTAATAGGAAACGACGGCGCGGCCGGACTCGGAAATGAGATTCGGATGAGCAACTCCGACGCGATCGCATTGCTGTGCGATGACCTCTACGATGTCGGTGCAGTATTCTTGGATGGAGTAGTTGCAGGATGAGGCGAAGTTGGTGTGGGAACCATCGTAGTCAACGGCCATGCCGCCGCCCATATCGAGCACTCCCATGGGTGCGCCTTCTTTGACGAGATCGCAATACATGCGGACCGCCTCGGTGGCACCTTCGCGGATGGCGGCGATGTTAGGTATCTGGCTACCTTGATGATAGTGCAGCATTTTCAAGCAGGGCAGGTGACCGCTGGCTTTCAGGGAGTCGACCACATTGATGACTTGCGCGGCGTTGAGACCGAAAACGGATTTTCAGGAATCAGCCCCGGCCAATCAATCTACTAATCGAATCAATCAATCAATCAATCGAAAGTCACTCGACCGGAGCGTTCGAGAAATTGCCCAAATGATCGACCCGGTGACCCATTGTGTTCGCAAACATGTCTGGGTGAACTGTTGGATTGGTCGGGTGCCAGACAATCTTGATCGATAACTCTATTCGGTGCTGTTGAAACGGACGGTTGGTCTCTAGTTAACATGTTGACAATACAAGTAGATGGTGACATGCACGCTATCTCTGGCCATACCCCTTCCCTTGTGGTATCTATTGTCATGCACGGCTTAGTTTAACTATTTCTGATGTCAAGATGTAAATAACATACAACCAGCGATGAATTATTTAAACATTGATGTCATATGGCGCTACACTTCACTTGAACGCATTAAGGCTCTACGGGAGTGACAGAAAATTCC
>JANOKJ010000208.1:0-10670 GCA_031419275.1 Akkermansiaceae bacterium
AATAATAGGCGCGGAAGTGTCGCTTTGGCATCTACGAGCCATGCATGGCTGGCGAAATTGTAAAAATGGTCCTGCACCCATAGATCGGCATCGGTGATTTCAAAAAATCCAAAAATCGCCAATAGAATGACGATTGATGGCCAGAATGTCCGATCCATGAAATTGGTGAATGATGACTCCGAGATAAATTCAGTGTTGCTGAGTCACGATAGGAGGCGGTGTGCGTTTAAGTCCGCCACTACTGAACAACCAAGAGGCGCTCTGATAATATACGATGGCGTCATGTACGAGTTGATCTGCGGCCTCAGTTTCGATTGGTGAAAAATCACCTGTTAAGCGATCACAGGCATGGGTGGAGACTTCGCGATTGGGTTTGAGAATAGCGATTCCGTCATTACGTAGCAGCGCGATTTTCTGATAATTGCTTACGAACGCACGTTCAGGCAATTTAGATGCTGAGGGCGAGAGTAGATCATTACCGTAACTGAGCGTTTCGTGCTTCCAATCTAGCATACCGAATACAGTGGGCATCACGTCGATCTGACTGCACATGGAGGTAATGGTTTTAGGCTTCACCAGAGTAGGATTGTAGATCATCCCTGGGATGCGGTATTTGGTGATATCAAGTTCGGATTTGCCAGCGCAGCTGGCGCAATGATCGGCTACGATTACAAACAGCGTATCTTTGAACCAAGGTTTTTCACTGGCCTTTGTGATCAGGTCACCAATGGCCCAATCCGCATATTTCACGGCTCCTTTTCGGCCGCTGTGTGATGGCATGTCGATGCGTCCTTCTGGGAAATCATAAGGTCTGTGATTGCTCGTGGTCATGCAGAAGTAATGAAACGGTTTTCCTTCTGCGTAGCTGGCATCTGCTTGTTCAATCGTTTTGTGGAACAAATCTTCGTCGCAAGCCCCCCAAGAAGTCTTAAACGTGACATCCTCAGGTTTCCATGCATTCACATCCATGATGCGGCAGCCTGAGGTAGAGAAGTAACGGTTCATGAAATCGAATCGTCCATCGCCGCCGTAAAAGAATGCACAGTCATAGCCACGGTCCGTGAATGGGGTAAAAGATGTGATAAGGTCGGTGCCATCTGGACGATAAATGATGGCCTGACCTGGTGTGGGTGGAAGACCAAGTGTGAGTGCCTCCATACCTCGTACGGTACGAGTGCCAGTCGCATAAAGATTTTCGAAAAACACCGATTCATGCGCAAGACGGTCGAGGTTTGGCGTCAGGTCATCGTCGATTAGCTTGTTTTTAATATAGCTCATGAAATCTCCGCTCATGCTTTCCATGCAGACGAAGATGATGTTCCAGCGCTTTTCAGTGCCAATTGATGGCACGCTGCGGCGTAGATCTTCTAGATCGGGTGAAGTGGGTGCTTCATTCTCGGTGGAGAGTAAAATTTTTGCCGCGCTCAGTGCCTGTTGCTTGGGAAGCTTGAGATACCATTTATCATAGTTGAGTTCCATTTGTTTGAAGGCGGCGAAGAATGACCAACAGCCGTTCTTTGCCAGTTCACCGTGATAGGCATTCGTGAATTCAGGTAATGCCGATTGACTCACAAATATTACAGCGAGTGCAGGAGCGACAAGTCCTGCTACCGGCCACGCGCAGCGGCTCTTCCATGAGGTATTTCCTGCAACCGCCCAATCGATTAAACCTTTGCGCCGCATGATCCAGACCATTCCGGCTGCCAAAGCGGCAATGCCAGCGAAAATAGGAATCATTGGATAAGATTCTGAAATATTTCCCCAGACTTCTTGTGTCCAGATGAGGTAGTCAACCGCGATAAAATTGAAACGCGCGCTGAATTCATCCCAGAAGAACCATTCGGCGGTGGTGATGAATATAAGAATACCCAAGAACAAGGTCATAAGCGCCATGACTAGTGCTTTACCTATCTTGGATTTCAATAAGCGATCGGGAGCGAAAGCTCCTAACAAAATCCACGGAGCTGCCGCGAAGAGGGCGCTTATTGCATCAAACCAAAGTCCGCTTACTAAAGCTCCGGGAAGTGAGAAATTCCACGTGAGATGTGGTAACGAAGTGAGTGTGAGAATCAGCCTAGATATGACGGAAATGGCGAAAAATATAGCGAAAGCGATTACGCCAAGACGAATAGGTGCGGATTGGAGACGATGATTCATAGTTTGTAAGGTAAAAGATTAATTTGCGCAGTTGCGGATCTTTGAAATCCGGTCGATCAGGGATCGTGACTGTATGAGCACGATGGCGATAGCTCCTGCTGTGATGAGAAAAACGAGGCAGACGGGATATGAATAAAGAATACGGCGCTTCATTAGCGGATGAGTTTTGTAAACATCACCCAGCGGGTAACGCACCCACGAGATAACAGCCCAAACATGAGAATTCGGTGAGAGAACCTGATTTTTTTCAATCAGGAGCCGTTTGAAATCACGGCCTTCGGCAGGCTCAAGACAAATTCGATCCAACCTTCCGGTGTTTTTCTGGCGAATAATGTGCCGCCCATAGAGCGTGCAGTATCTAGGCTGAGTGTGAGACCGATACCGAGATGGGAATCCCTGTCATGCCGAGATTCCTCATAACGGAACAAAGGCTCAAACAAACGGTCTAAATCATCGGGTAGAATATCAGATGGATTTGCAATCGATATCTCGACGCGATCATTGGATAGCTGCGTTCGAATCATGACTTCAGATCCTTCCGGTGCGTAGGCACATGTATTATCTAACAGATTATTCAGAATGATACGGACTAGCGGTAAATCTCCGTTGGCTTGGGCGTTTATGTATGGTTCCGCTTCCCGAGTAATTTTCAAATTTCTTTGATCGAAAAGAGGCTGAAATCGCAAAATGCATTCGTCCAAGATCGACGTTAGATTGATTGCTTGTAGGGATGGCGGTGTGGATTCTTGGTCGATACGAGCCAGTGCTGTGAGACGCTTCACAAGCTCGCTTAGTTCGAGTGCGGTTTGACTACATGTGCTCAGATGAGCCGCGTAAGCAGATGCATCTCGTGGCTTGGAAAGAGCCAAATCGGTTGTAGCGCGCAGCGCAGCAATGGGAGTGCGAAGTTCATGGGCGGCATGTCGGATGAAACTGCGTTCGCGGTTACGTATTGCCGCTACCCTTTTAAGTAGGGCTTCGAAGCTCTCGACGATATCTTTGAGTTCGTAAGGAAGATCTGTCGGTAGTCCAGCTGTCGCGTCATCCGCATTTCCTGAGCGCGCATGGACCTCGTGGCTCAACTTATGAATCGGACGAAGAGAGATGCGAATCGCCAGTTCCATCATCAGGTAGCCAATGACGAGAGTCGCCAAGGTTCCGGTAGCGAGAATCCAGCGAACCCGAGTCAAGATACGGTGAACGTATTTTGCATCCCGAGCGACGACTAGTGTATGGGGTAGTGATTTTGGATCGACAACATTTCCGCTCAAGCGCATGCGCTCCATCTCCTCAGGAATGATGAATGGATACACCCTTATGCCTATGGCGCGGGCATGGTGCTGAGTGTTAGGTAAATGGATATCTCGAATTTCCGATTTCCCTTTTGGCCCAGTGAACCTTGGTAGGTGTTCCTGAAGCTTAAGTCCCGGTGAGCGGGTGGCTTCGCCGCTATTTTCATTCCAATATTCATATAAAGCATCCGAGAGGAAATGTCCGCTTGCTCCAGAACCTTCCTGCCATTCGAAAATAATCTTACCTCCTTCATATTCGATCTGATTACCCAGTAGCGCGGCGGTCTGTGAGAGTGATTGATCAAGTTCTTTATAAAGTCCACGCCGCACCTGAATGTAGATGCTAATGCTCAACACGCACAACAGCACGCCGATACCAATACCGCAGCGGATCAATAGTGCGCGACGTATGGATGGGATTATCATGATGCTTGCTCCTCTAAAATGTAGCCCTGTCCTCTGCGAGTTTGAATCAGATTTTGTTCGCCCTCAGCATTTAGCTTTTTCCTCAAATAGCCTATATAAACGTCCACTGTATTGCTGCTCCCTCCACTTTCGTCTTCGAAAATACGTTCCCAAATTTCTGTCCGGGAAATCACTTCTCCAGCACGGTAAAAAAAATATTCAAGCATTCGATATTCGAGTGCTGTTAGATCAATGACACGTTCGCCACGGCGAACGATGCGGCGGACAGGATCGAGTTGGACGTCAGCAACTTCCATACGCGGATTTTTTTTGATATAACTACGACGTAGCAGCGCACGCACTCGGGCTAATGCCTCCGCCAAGGAAAATGGTTTCACTAAATAGTCATCCGCACCTGCATCCAATGCTTCCAAACGATCTTCTAAACCATCACGAGCACTGATGACTAGAATATGCACCGGGTTTTCCTTAATTCTGAGGCGATGCAGAATTTCCATGCCGTCAAGTTTGGGTAACATGAGATCCAGTAAGATTACATCATAGGGATTTTCTGATGCGGCCCATAAGCCCTCATCGCCAGTTGCTGCACTATCCACGATATATCCGGCTTCACGCAAAAATTGCCCTAAGGCATTGCGTAGAGTGTTGTTGTCTTCGATGAGGAGCAGTCGCATGTCGAATAGTGAGTCGATGTTATCTTGTAAATTGCATGTTGCAATTTGAATGATCACCCATTTGATTTGGCTTGTTTCTTGCATCGGCTTATCATGCAAAAGAGGCTTTATCCATCGACCTAACTATATGAATGATTTGAAAAACACAATCCGCCACGCTGCCTGCCGTTGGTGTTATCAGGATATTCCGCTGGAACAGTTCTGCAGGGAAGGGAAAGAAATTGGCTTGGTCGCGATTGATCTACTAGAAACATCGGATTTCGCAACCATACGCAAATACGATCTCGATTGTCCGGTGGTCACGTTTCCAACAACGACAACGAGTTCCGGAATAAAGGTTGGGATGATCGAAAAAGCCTTCAATCGGATCGAGCATCACGATGCTTTGGTGGAAGTTTACGAGCGGAAGCTCAAGGACTGTGCGGACGTCGGGGCCAAGCAGTTGATCTGCTTTTCTGGAAATCGCGAGGGGATGGATGACGAGCAGGGTCTAGAAAACTGCGCGATTGGTTTGGAGCGTCTTTTGCCGACGGCTGAGAAACTCGGAATTACGCTGATCATGGAATTGTTGAATTCCCGCGTCGATCATCCGGATTACATGTGTGATCGCAGTGATTGGGGGGCGGCATTGGCGGATCGTCTGGCGAGCCCGAATTTCAAATTGCTCTACGACATTTATCACATGCAGATCATGGAGGGGGATATCATTGCGACGATTCGTGCGAAACACAGGTATTTTTCCCATTATCACACGGGGGGCTGCCCAGGGCGAAACGAGATCGGCGACACCCAAGAGCTGTATTACCCAGCGATTATGCGGGCGATTCTGGAGACGGGCTATACAGGATATGTGGCTCAGGAGTTTATCCCAACACAGAAAGACAAACTCGCGAGTTTGAAGCAGGCGATACAGATTTGCACGGTCTAAGCCTTTTTCTGCTTTCGTGTTTTCCAAATGTTAAGCGCAATTGCGTAGGTCGCGAAAAATGCGATGAACAACAATGCGCCACCTGCTGCTTGCCACGGTCCTAATTTTTCTTTGAAGTAAATATTCAAACCGAAACCGAACAGGCCGCTGTATAAAACGATGACGTGGAAGATATAGATAGCGAAGGTTTCTTGGCCGATTCGCAACATCCACGGCACGCCGATCCCGTAGCGGATTTCAATCATACGTAAGATTCCGAGAAACAGAACGATTTGGAAAGCGCGACCGGTGAACCAAGTCAAACCATCAGAGATATAGTCCGGCATGGGGCTGAAATACGCTGCGAGCCAGATTAATTTTAGACCAACGGCGAGGATGAAAAACCAGCCGCATGAACGGAGAGTGGCGGGTTGATCGTTCCTCGATCGCACGTAAGCGCCCATCGCTCCACCGAGCATCGCGAAGCCCAACCATGGCGCGATCGGAAAAACCGAGCGCGGCCCACTCAATGCATTTTGAATGAGCTGCGGCCAACCCTCTGGAACGAAGGTTCCTGCAGGCAGGCTTTTCAACCAAATATATATCGATAAAATCATCACCGTCGCGAACGCATAAAAAGTAACCAAAGAAAATTTACCGATCGCGCGATGAAGCGCGGCTATCAAAATCAAAACAATCAGTCCGACTCCGATGCATTGCAGAACATGAAATGCAAAAACCCAGTTGCCGAATTCGCCTTTTAAATAATCCGGAAAATATCGCAAACTCAGTTGTAGCGCGTAACCCCAAAACAGCAATTCCGCCGCTCTGATGAAACCTTTGCGCACGCGCACCTGGTTGAAAAAAGAGGAACCTTTTTCTCCTGTGAGCAGAAACACGAAAATCATCCCAGCCACCGTGAAAAACAGGGGTGCGGTGAATCCTCGTATCGAATTCCAAATGACATAAATGAGATTCGATGGATCCTGTGCCTCAAGAGTGAGAGTCAACCCGACGAAGTGCCCCTCCAGCATCAACATGATCGCAATCGACCGCGCCAGATCGATGAATTTCAGCCTTTGTTTCGGGGTGGCGGGCGCATCTGCGTTCATTACAGCAAAGGAATGCCCGCCAATGCTCTGACTGACCAGATCATTTTACTCGGAAATGTGTCAGCATCGCTTGCCACCGACTCCGTCCCCAGCGTAACATTGCCGACCGCGAAAATCATGTCTGACCCCACGCCCGCCTCATCTTCCCAAGCCCATCTCGAACTCATTGCCCGCGAGACCGGAATCAAGCTTTCTTCTGTTGTCTCCACCGCGAAACTCCTCGCCGAAGGTGCCACCATCCCGTTCATTTCCCGCTACCGGAAAGAAGCCACAGGTTCGCTCGACGAAGTGCAGATCCAAACCATCCGCGATCGCATGTTGCAACTCGCAGAGCTCGATTCCCGCCGCGCGACGATTCTGAAATCTCTCGAAGAACGCAGCCTGCTTACTGATGAACTGAAGAAAAAAGTTCTCGCAGCGCTGACGATCACCGCACTGGAAGATGTGTTCGCGCCATTCCGTCCTAAGCGCCAGACCCGCGCCACCAAAGCCATCGAACGCGGCTTGACTCCGCTCGCCGATTTCTTGTTAGAAAATCAAAATACGGATCCATCCGAAGAAGCCGTGAAATACATCGATGCGGAAAAAGAGGTCGCCACTGGCGAGGACGCATTGGCTGGTGCACGCGACATCATCGCCGAGCGGGTTTCCGACGAAGCGACCTTACGCGGCCAGGTCCGAAAAATTTACGAAGAAGAAGCCACAGTTTCCTCGAAAATTATGTATGGCAAAGAAACCGAAGAAGGCGCGGAAAAATACCGCGATTACTTCGAGTGGTCGGAATCGTTCAAAACCATTCCCTCCCACCGCATGCTCGCGATCCGCCGTGGCGAAAAAGAAGCATTCTTGTTCATGCGCGTCGAAGTTCCATTTGAGCGCGTGACAACCCTTGCTGTCCCAATCTGGGTTAGTGGAAAAGGCGCAGCCGCGGAACAAGTCCGCCTCGCCGTCGAAGATGGTTGCAAACGCCTGCTCATGCCTTCGATGGAAACGGAAATGCGTTTGCTCGGGAAAAAACGTGCCGATGAAACAGCCATCCAAGTCTTCGCCGACAACCTCACGAACTCATGCTGGCCTCGCCGCTCGGCCGCCGCCGCACGGTCGCGATCGATCCCGGTTTCCGCACGGGTTGTAAAACCGTAGTGCTCGATGCGCAGGGAAAACTTCTCCACCACACCGTGCTTTACTGCACCGCCGGATCTAACAGCCAGTTGTATGAAGCGGCCGTGGAGCTCACAGCCCTGATCAAGAAACACGATATTCAAGCCATCGCCATCGGTAACGGCACCGCCTCCCGCGAGACCGAGGCGTTTGTCAAAAAACTCAAACTCCCTTCAACGATTCCCGTCATCATGGTCAACGAAAGCGGTGCCTCAATCTACTCCGCATCCGATGCTGCCCGTGAAGAATTTCCCAACGAGGATGTCACCGTGCGCGGTGCGGTTTCGATCGGTCGTCGCTTGATGGATCCGTTGGCGGAGTTGGTGAAAATCGATCCGAAAGCCATCGGGGTCGGTCAATACCAACACGATGTCGATCAGCGTGCGTTAAAAAATTCTCTCGATGACACGGTCGTGAGTTGCGTGAACGGCGTCGGCGTCGAGTTGAACACCGCCTCGAAACATCTGCTTGCCTACGTTTCCGGATTAAACAACACACTCGCGGAAAACATTATTTCCTATCGCACTGAAAAAGGCGGATTCAGTTCACGTGCAGAGTTGAAAGAAGTGCCGCGCCTCGGTGATAAAGCGTTTGAACAAGCCGCCGGTTTCCTTCGCATCCGCGATGCCAAACATCCGCTCGATGCGTCCGCAGTTCACCCAGAACGATATGCCTTGGTGGAAAAAATGGCCAAAGATCTCGGCTGCGGCGTCGCCAATCTAATGAGCGATGATTCGCTGCGTAAAAAAATCAATCTTCAGAATTACCTTTCCGATGAAGTCGGTTTGCCAACGCTGCAGGACATCATCGCCGAGCTTTCCAAACCCGGCCGGGATCCGCGTAAAGCGTTCGAGGTTTTCAACTTCGCTGAAGGAGTCGAGAAACCCGGGGATCTAACAGTAGGGATGAAGCTTCCAGGCATCGTCACCAACGTCACCGCGTTCGGAGCTTTCGTCGATATCGGCGTCCATCAGGACGGCTTGGTTCACGTCAGCCAGCTTTCCGATCAATTTGTCCGCGATGCGAGCGAGGTCGTCAAAGTTGGCCAGAAAGTTCAAATCATCGTGATGGAAGTGGATTTAAAAAGAAGCCGCATCGCCCTTTCGATGAAATCCAACCCCGACTTCGAACCACGCCAACGCAGCAGTTCCCCCGGCGGCAACGATCGCCAAGCTCCACGCCGTGACAACCGCCCCTCACCACCCGCACCTTCAGGAAACGACTGGTTCAGCCAAGCGATGAATAAGGCTAAGAAGTAGTTCTTTCTTCCGCCGGAGGCTTTGGACTGCTGCGGTTATCCGCAGCTTTGGAGGTTGAGATCCATTTACAGAGATATTCGGTAATAACCCATCGCTCCGATAAACCATGTTTTCCCCCAAAGCTGGGAATGATCCCAGCAGTCCAAAGCCTGCGGCGCATAAAGTGTTCTTATGAACACTTTTCGAGTTGACCATTTCGCCTAGCACTCGAAAGTCTGAGGCGTGTCTCGACCTCTCACCGCCTTATTTGTCGATTGCGATTCCTATTTCGCAAGCGTCGAGCAGCACCTCAATCCGAAGCTGAGGGGGCGACCGGTTGGGGTCGCTCCGGTGATGGCGGAGACCAGTTCATGCATCGCCGCTTCGTATGAGGCCAAAGCTTACGGAGTGAAAACCGGCACACGGATCAGCGATGCGCGGGTGATGTGTCCGGGCATCGCGATTGTTGAAAGCAGGCCCGCCGAATACATCCGGTTTCACCACCAAATCATCGCCGCGGTGGAAGATTGCATCCATGTTGAGGCCGTCCTCAGCATCGATGAAATGTGGGCGTGGCTGCCGCTCAATCTCCGCGAAGTTTCGGTGGTGCGCGGCATCGCGGAGAAAATCAAATCTACCATCGCACGAGAAGTTTCACCGGTGATTAAAGTTTCAATCGGGGTTGGGCCAAATCGTTACCTTGCGAAAACGGCGAGCAAGATGCGCAAACCCGATGGTTTGTTTTTCATCGAACATCGCGATTTACCGGAGGTGCTTTACGAACTCGGACTCCGCGACTTCAACGGGATCGCTAGAAATATGGAGGTGCGCATGTACGCCGCCGGAATACACACGGTACAGAAACTCTGCACTGCTCCTAAAGAATTGCTCCATCAAGCATGGGGCGGAGTGATGGGGGATAGATTCTGGCACCTCATCCGTGGTGAGGAAATTCCGGACATCGTTTCCGCGAAAAAATCCATCGGCCACAGCCATGTCCTGCCCCCGGATTTCCGCGATCCAAACAAAGCCTGGCCCATCCTTTGCAAACTCCTCCACAAAGCCTGCGAACGCCTGCGCTCCCATGGCATGCTCACCGGCGCGCTGACCATGCACTTGTCATTTTTCCGGGGCGAAAGATGGACTCCTGTAATTCGTTTCCCTGAAACCGATTCCACCATCCACCTCATTCATCTGTTAGGAAAACTTTGGCGAGATCGCCCCGATGCCCGCGCGCATCTCATTCAGGTCGCCGTCACGCTGACTCACTTGGTCGAGCGCAACAATTTCACCCCGGAGCTCTTCGCTAAGATGATCGCCGAAGACGATGCGGAAACCGAAATCCCACAAACCAAAGAAAAGCATCAACGCCTCGATGCCGCACTCGACAAACTTCGAGCCCGCTACGGCCGCGACGCGGTTTACTTAGGCTCCGTCCAAGATGTTAGAGAAAGCGCGCCGATGCGGATCAGTTTCACTCACATCCCGAACCCAGAGTTAGAGGAGGATCATTGAGGAAAACCACGCATGATTCCTGCGATGACGACTGAGGAAAAAAGGATGAGATAGATGAGCGTGATGGCGTTTAGCTTGGTTCGCCATTGATCGCGCCAGAGTTGAATCAGAAAAGAGAGAGCGGCAAAAATGTAGGTGGCGTAAAATGATATGATGGCACATATCAACATGGCAATACCCTGCCCCAG
>JANOKJ010000209.1:0-5582 GCA_031419275.1 Akkermansiaceae bacterium
CGCCTGAGCAATCGATCCAGGTCCAATACAAATCGATGGAAGTCCCGCTGCTGATAGGTGAGCTGCATCAGAAAACCATGGCGCACCTGTAAGCTGGGTCTTCGAATCAGTGGCAAGTAGTTTTTGGATGTATGAATTTTCCGCATCCGTCTCCATCGGTGGGTTTTCGTGGGCGTAGATGAGATCGATAGGAAGCCTGAGTTCTGCAATCGTCTCGCGCAGAAGTTGCAGCGCACCACCCGCGAAGTAGAGTGAAGGTGTCTGGCGAATGTCAATTTGAGCGGTGGCGAGGTTTGGAACGATATTCGCAGCCAAGCCACCGGAGATCACGCCGATGTTCATGGTTGAGTGACCAAGGATTTCATCGGTGTATGAAGCAAGTTTTGGCGCGAGGGTTTCCTGAAGATCCAGTAGAGCACGTGAGAGTTTAAGAATCGCATTGTCACCTTTTTCAGGTTGGGAGGAATGTACAGAAATACCGTTCGCTGTCAGGGTCGCCCATACGGAACCTTTGGTGATGCGCACAACCTGCATCGATGTCGGCTCACCCACGATGGCGAATTCATATTCTGCTGCGTGATGTTTCGCGAAATGCTTGGAGCCATGCTGTGAGGCTTCCTCACCCATGAAAGCCACGAAATCGACCGCCACCGGAAGGTCTTTGAGAATGGCTTGGTTGTTTTTCAAGCCCATCAGCATCGCTGCCATCGGACCTTTGGTGTCTGAAGCTCCACGTCCCCATATTTTCCCATCACGGATTTCACCCGAGAACGGAGGGATGGTCATGTTATCGATCCCAACCGTATCCATGTGCGGGCCAAGTAGGATACGAGGTCGACCATCGAGCGGCGCAAAGCGAGCAATCAGGTTTGGACGCCCGGGCTCGATCTGATCAAGCGTTACCTCCGCACCAATGTTCTCCAGCCAGCTTTTCAGGAAATCCGCCATCCGCTGTTCTCCTGCAAGATCCGCCTGTTCCGGAGAGGCGTGATCGGGGTTCACCGATGGGATTTGGACAAGTTCTTGAAGCAACATGGTGGAAACTCTAAATTTTAAATTCTAAACTTCAAGGAAGAGAAGAAATCTAAGACATAGGAAATAATGAAAAATATTTGGTAGCCCCGTCAAGTCGGGGGAGGGCGCCTTATGGAATGACGAAGATATGATGGTTTAATGGAAAATCGGCTACGTCTCGCTTCGCGCGGCGCCCTCGGCGATGGCGCCCTACCATTCAACCACTGATTTTTTTTGGCATGGCGGTTGCAAACCGCCGCCACGGTTGGCAGATTTTGGGTCTCGGTATGACAGGAGAAATGGTAACAAATTTGGCGGCTTATCGCTTTGTGGAGTTGTCGGGGCTGAAAGAGCTTCGGGAGGAGTTGCTTGGGCTTTGCAAGGATGCCGGTTTGAAGGGAACGATTTTGTTGAGTGTGGAGGGGGTGAATCTTTTCGTCGCGGGAGCGGAGCAGGGGATTGATCGATTGATGGGTCGGCTCCGGCAGATTCCGGGGTTGGAGGATTTTGTCGGAAAGATCAGTGTCAGTGATGATCAACCATTCCGCCGGATGTTGGTGAGGATTAAAAAGGAGATCATTTCGTTTGGTGTTGAGGGAATCGCTCCGGGTCAACGGACATCGCCCAAACTCCCTGCGAAGGAGTTGAAGAAGTGGCTAGATGAAGGTCGAAAAATCACGCTGCTCGATACGCGCAATGACTATGAGGTGAAGCTCGGAACTTTCACGGGCGCTGTCGTGCCGGATATCCGCACGTTCCGTGAGTTTCCTAACGCAGTGAGAGAACTGCCACAGGAGATGAAAGATGAAACCATCGTCATGTTCTGCACGGGTGGGATTCGCTGTGAAAAGGCGGGCCCATTCATGGAGATGGAAGGTTTTAAAAACATCTATCAACTCGATGGTGGAATTTTGAAATACTTTGAAGAATGCGGTGGTGATCATTATGACGGTGAATGTTTTGTATTTGATCAACGCGTTGGAGTAGATCCGGCGTTGCAGGAAACGGATTCTGCGATTTGTTACGCATGCCTAGCTCCGCTCGATGCGCAGGATCAAGAGGACGTGCGTTATGTAGGTGGCGTGAGTTGTCCGCATTGTTTCAAAGCAGAGCCGGAAAAAATGGCCGAGCGTATCGTTGAAGCTCAGGCAAAGCTGGATGAAGTGTGCCGCGTGTTACCGGGATCCATTCCACAGGAAAACCGCAGGCCTGTGAATGTTGCGGCAAAGTATGATAGGTGGACGTTGATCGATTTATTGGTGGAGCAGTTCCCACAGATTTCACGCGAGGATTGGGAACAAAGATGCGCGGAAGGTCGGTTTGTTAGCTACGGTGGAAAGGTGCGTGGAGTGGATCATGTGGTTCGTGCAGGTGAGAGAATTTTGCAGGTGTTTCCACCAGCCGTGGAGCCTGCGGTTGCGACTGGGATTCGAATTATCTGGGATGACGAGGCTTTAGTATTGGTTGAAAAACCCGCGCCATTACCCATGCATGCAAGCGGCAGGTATCATCGCAATACCCTGCAGTATTTGATGAATGAGGTATACGCACCGAAGTTTCTGCGCTCGGTGCATCGGTTAGATGCAAACACCCGAGGCTTGGTGTTGTTTGCGAGAACGCGGCATTGTTGTCGGTTACTGCAACGTCAGTTTCTCGACGGCACGGTTGAGAAAATCTATCTCGTGAAAGTGCAAGGCTGTCCTGAGTGGAATGAGAAAGTTTGTGAGTATGCGATATCTAAAGAAGTCGAAGGACCCGGCGGTCGCAGTGTGGATGAAGAAGATGGCTTGGAAGCTCGCACGGAATTTGTGGTGAAAGAGCGTTGTGCGGATGGCACGACGTGGCTGGAAGCGAAGCTGGGAAGTGGACGGACCAATCAGATCCGAGTGCATCTTTGGGAGCTCGGTTTTCCTGTGGTCGGCGATCCTTGTTACCTGCCGAACAAACAGATGAGCGACACTCAGACTTTGGATATCGAAGATGCGCCGATGCAATTGGAAGCATGGAAGTTGAGTTTCACTCATCCGATTAGCGGTAAGCGAATGGTGTTTGAAAACGGCGAACCCTTGCAGTCGTGAATATCCCTTGGCTTAAGCATGCTTCGCGGCAAAAGAAACTCATGATCGGAGTTTCCGGTGGTTTGGATTCGACCGCATTGCTGCATTTACTCAAGGAAGAAGGTTTTCGAAAAGTGGTGGTTTGCCATTTGAATCATGGGTTGAGAGGTGCGGAGTCGGCGGGTGATGCGAAGTTTGTTAAGCTGTTAGGAAAGCGTTTGGGTTATGAAGTGCTCTCTGAAAAAGTGGATCTCTTGGCACAGATGAAGTTAACGGGGGAATCGTTGGAGACGGCTGGTCGGGCGGCAAGGCATGCGTTTTTTGCGAAGTGTGGAAAAGAACAACGCTGTAAGTTACTTTTGCTGGCACACCACGCGGATGATCAAGCGGAGACGATTTTATGGAATCTGGTGCGTGGCTCTCTCGGCTTCCGAGGTATGAGCGAAACCAACGAACTCAGAATGGACGGTCGAGAAATGACGGTGGTGCGTCCGCTGTTAGGGGTGCGTAAAGTTGAACTCGCTGAGTGGATGAATGAGCGTAAGTTTCCTTGGCGAGAAGATGCAACGAATGCAGTGAACGACGTGGTTCGGAATCGTTTGAGAAATGAAGCAATTCCATTGCTCGATGAAATCGCCAAGCGTGACATCACGCCGAATCTCATCCGTGCCGCAGAAATCGATAGCGAATGGCGTGAGTTATTAGATTGGAGTATTGCCGCTGCCTCAACGACCGATCCACAAGGTCGCTTGCACACGGGTGCGATGAAGGATTTACCCGCAGTTTTATCCCGAGCGGTAATTGCGGATTATTTGAAGAAAAAGCAGATCGAAAATGTGGATTGGCGGCTGCTAGAACGTTGCGTGGAGCTGCTGGATGTCGAAAAGCCTGCAAGCGTTAATCTGCCGGGTGGAAAGCGGTTGAGAAGAAAAGCGGGTAGGATTTTTGTTGAAGAAAATTAACCGCAAAGAATTAAAAGAACGCAGAGAAACGAGATAAACCTAAACAAGAAAATCAAACCGCAGATGGACGCAGATAATTAAGAGTTATCATAAGTCTCTTACAATCCGTGTCCATCTGCGTTCATCTGTGGTTCAATTCTCTTTCTCGAATAAAAAGTAGCCTGATTTATGCGACAGCACCTCTCTGCGCTCTTTGCGATCTTTGCGGTTAAAATTCCATCAATTACCTCCGCGCACCATCACGAAGGCTTGCAATGCCACCTGACTTTCAGCCAAGTTAACGGTGTGTCAGATACTGAATCAGCAAACGAAAAATCGAGGCGATGGGGCGCATTTGTCTGCCCGGATTGTCGCTTTGTGTTTCGTGTGCCAGGTGACCACGATGGGGTCGGGATCGTTTGTCCCTCATGTCGACGCATGCTGCGAATCCCTGCAGACGGAGATGCCGTCGCACCGTTGATGGCACCGATTAAGAAGATCGGGGGTTAATTCATCTATTGGCACGGTGCTGCCACCAGAAACCAAAGGCGATGATGATAAATGCCGCTGGATAAGATACGGACCAGAAACCGCCATGTTCGGGATATTGGTAATACAACCATCCAACGAGTGCAGCAGCTACGATAATGCATAGCCAAACCCTCCAGGAACAAAGTTCCCAAGCGATGCTTAAAATAATTTCTACTATGGAGAACATGGTCGTTATTTTCTGATTCTTCTGAATCATTAAGGTCTTATATTTTGTAATCCCCACAAACAAGCATCAACAAGCGAACTTTTCCAAAAATAAGCCTAGACTAAGTTTATTAGCTGTGGCGTATTCCTGCAATGTTGAAACGAATCAATAAACAAGTTGGCACGGTCGTAATGGCTGCGGGGTTACAGGGAGTAGTCGCACAAGGCGCAGAATTGAGGCCATTGAGCACGGATCGGCCGGATACAACGGAGAGTCCTTTCACGGTGGATAGAGGGCATTTTCAAGTGGAGTTCGAAATAGCATCGATGACCCGAGATGGCAGTGGGGAGTCCTATGCGCTGGGTGAAATGAATTTGAAATACGGCATTGCAACCAACACGGATCTGCAATGGGTGCTGAGTTCTTATGAGCACGAAGCGGGTGGCGCTGAGGGTTTTGGCGATATGCAGATTCGGTTGAAACAGAATCTCTGGGGGAATGATGGTGGCGAAACAGCACTGGCGATCATGCCTTTCATCCAGATTCCGACCGGTAGCAGTGGGGTTACGAGTGGGGAGGTTGAAGGCGGAATCATTTTACCTTTCAGCATCGAGGGTTTAAATGGCTGGGGTTATGGTCTGCAAGCAGAGGTCGATCTCGTGGCCGATGAGTTATCGGATGGCCATCATTTCGAGGTCCTCGCATCCGCGACCGCAGCGCATGATCTGACGGAAACGCTTGGGTGCTTTTTCGAGTTGGTTGGAATTGTCGGTGAAGGCGCTGAAGCTGGAACCGAAGCCTATTTCAATACAGGCCTGACACATGCGTTGGCTGAGCAAGTGCAATTGGATGGCGGGGTGCGGGTCGGGCTCA
>JANOKJ010000210.1:0-19138 GCA_031419275.1 Akkermansiaceae bacterium
ACCAGAAAACTCCCGACGGAGAAAAACTCCAAGCTGCGGGTTTCGCCTACGCTTGGGAGAAATTGATTCGTCAGGATGGGATCGATGCCATCCTTTGGCATCGGCATGTCGATCACGCTCACGAGGGCGGACTTCTTCTTGGTTTGTGGGGAAACAAGCCGGGTAGCATCTGCGATCCCGATCAAAAACGAATGATCTACGATCTCTTCAAGAAAGCCGGCACCTCGGAATGGGACAAAGCAGCCGAGTTCGCGCTTACCGTCACGGGGCTGAAGAGTTGGGATGAACTGACAAAGTGAATAGATCTAAATATGCATTACTCCGTATTACTCATCCTCATATTTTTGAGCAGCTGCGCGACATTGCCTCGTGCAAATCGGAGTCAAAATGCAACAAGCGGAGAACAAAATCAGCATCTCTACGTTGCAAGTCACGGCTGGCACACGGGGATCATATTGAAACCAGAAAACCTGAATCATCTCATGCCGTCATTGGCGCATCGATTCCCGGATTGTGATTATTATGAAATCGGTTGGGGTGATGCGGGGTTTTATCAGGCCGAAAAAATCACGGTGAAAATCAGTTTGAATGCGGTTTTTTTACCAAGCGATACCGTGGTGCATCTCGTCGGACTGGATGGCGATCCGGTTAGCTATTTCAGCACCAGTGAAGTCCAGAAAGTTTCGATATCGGAGGAAGGAATGAAAAGTCTTTGCGCGTTTGTGGATTCTAGTTTAGCACGAGATGAAACAGGTAAGCCAAAAATATTAGGGCCGGGACTCTATGGAGACAGCCAATTTTTCGAAGGTCAGGGAAAATATCACATATTTAATGGCTGCAATAAATGGACAGCAAAAGCCCTAAGCAGCGGGGGATTGGATATAGAGCCGATTTTCAAAATCACGTCTGCAAGTGTGATGGATGAAATTGGGGTGCCTGTCAGAACAACCAAAACACGAACTATGCATAAGCGATGATCGCATGGAAAACTACTTTAAAGGTGTATACTCGGTTCAACAGATTCACTGCGCAAAATATGGACGTTAAACAACCCTGCTTTCATTCCTTAAACCTAAACTATTCATGAAACTATTTAGCGGATTCCTTCTCGTGATCATCTTAACAGGATGCTCGAACCTTCATCACGTTTCCCCTGCGCGGTTTAAGCATGAAGCTGCAATGACTCAATCATTTTACTCGAGCGAGTATATCGGCCAAGCTGATGGGAAGGCATACCTGCTAAGAAAACGCATTCCGTTGATTGGGGGAAAATGGAAAGAGGAAATACTTTGCACTGATGCAAAAGGCTTGGATGCAGTTTATCTGAAACAACTCGATAATCTTAAGGAGAAAAAAGGTTTGGGCTTTTAGATGTTTGCGGTGAGAACGCGTGAATTCTTTTCCGTGCTCCACACAATGGGCATTGATTCAGAAACATTTGACGGATAGAACATATCTATGGTTATACCTCCGCATCTTAATGTCGCACAAGCCGTTACAGAAGAGGAATATCAGCGTGCAAAAAAGCAATCGAGACAGCTCAATGTGATCACGATAGTGGGATTTATAATCGGAATACCATTGGGCTATCTCTACTTCGTGAATAAGATCGCAGTAGCGGAGAGCGAAGAGGATGTAAGGATCATGGTCAAAGCCCTTTTTAGACCGATATTTATTACAATGATTGCCGGGCTTGGTTTAAGAGTGATTGCCATGGGTTCTTATTGCAAAGAGGCCTATAAATTAGGAACTCTTCAGTACAAGAAATATCCGGAACTAAGAGATTTTAAGAAAAGAAATCAAATCCCCTGAAACTGGTTGATTTGAATATAAGGCAAAAGCGTTGTATAGCGGGGGAGTTGAAAGGGTTTGGTAAATCATGTTCAACATTTATCTAGCAGATTGATCCCAACGGGATCAAAGAACTTAGCTTGGGGTTGAGGAGCTTTGGCGACGATTACCCCAAGTACACAGCGCAAAGAAAAACCCGACCCCGAAGCGGGTCGCAGAGGAATCGTTATCGGTGATCATTCGTTCTGGCACGCCCTTCAGGGTGCATGATGTTTGATCCGAAAACCTCGGGGTCATCGGAGCTAGTGCTCCTCAACCCCGAGCTAATGTCTGTAATCCCTCTGGGATTATGTGAATTTATCTAGCGAATGATGCTGGTGATTCGCTACGAGCGATCACATTCTTCGAAAAATCAGAAATCAAAAATCGTCAATCGGAAATCCATGCTTCAAAACGCACCGCTGGTTCATCGATTTGAATGACGATTGACGATTTTTGATTTTTGAATGAAGAGAGAGTGGCTCTTACAGCTCGCCTTCAATCAAATCATCAATTCAGGTTATCTGTCCCTTAGGGCATTAAAATCCAGCATCTAACAGTCATAATAACGATCATTCATTAGGGTTGTAGGGTTAGGCCCCATATCAACGGGCCGGTGGATCACCTAGCATCCGCTGTCATCCCCACGGTGGGAGAACGTCAGCCGTCACGCAGGCGGCCCGAATCAAACGCCAATTATGAACATACTCGAAATCAAGGGCGACTGGAACATCGCCATGGGCAAATTGAAACAGAAGTGGGGCAAGCTCACCGACGACAATCTCCAATACATCGCAGGCCGGCAGGAAGAAATGCTGGGCCGCATCCAGAAACGCACCGGCGAAACCCGAGAGGCGGTTAAGAAAGCTATCAAGGAGGCACTCTAAGGTTCCGGCAGCAAAAAATAATCCGTCCGCCCCATCGTCATGAAAGATCCCATCTACAAAAGTATTGAGCTCACCGGAACTTCGCCCACGAGCATCGAGGATGCCGTGAACAAGGCCATCAATCTCGCCCATCAAACCGTCAAACACATGTGCTGGTTTCAGGTCGTCGAAACCCGCGGCAGCATCGAAAAGGGCAAGGTTCACCACTGGCAAGTCACCCTCAAGGTCGGCTTCGAGTTGGAATCGGCCACCAAGAAATAACCCCCCAGTCCCGCACACAACTACTGCCCATGAAATCTGAATCGCAACCAAAAGACTTTCCGGTGGTCTGCGTGGGCGGCTCGGCGGGCGGACTCGATGCCTATACTCGCCTGCTTAAAAATTTGCCAGCCGACATGGGTGTCGCCATTGTCATCGTCAATCATGTGAGAAAGGTGATTACCTGTCTTCACGAGATTCTGCCACGGTTCACCTCGATGCAGGTCGAACTCATCACCGAGCGGCTGGATATCCGACCCAACCACGCTTTCATCATTCCGTCGCAGTGCGACCTCCATGTGCGCGACGGCGAATTCCGCCTGCTGCCCGTTTCCAAACCGCAAGGCTGGCCCGACGTGATCACAGTTTTCCTGCGCTCCCTGACCGATCACTGGGACGGAAAGTTGATCGCTGTCATCGTCTCTGGGTATGACGGCGACGGAGCGGACGCGCTCTGCGGCATTAAGGAGGTCGCCGGCATCACGATTGCACAGAAACTCGACACGGCAGCGCAGCCCGACATGCCAGAAAGCGCCATCGCCAGCGGCTGCGTGGACTTCGTGCTCTCGCCCGAGGACATCGCCAAAAAAATCATCGAGATCGCTCAGGGTTGTAATTTATAATCCTGGGCAAACTGAATTATTTCGAAGGCCAGGGGAAATATCACTTATTCAATGGCTGCAATAAATGGACAGCAAAGGCGTTGTGTAGTGGGGGAGTGGATTTTGAAACGTTTTTTAAAATTACCTCTGCGAGTGTGATGGATGAGATAGGTGAGCCGGAAAAGCTGAAGTATCAATCAATGATGAGAACGCGGTTTTAACAAAGAAAGGAACCGCGCTTTCTAATCGCGACCTCGTGAGTGAAATATCTGAGACTGACGTGGCGGTTACAGACGCGAATTTCAATCGCAGGCCTTCTTGTTCTATGGGGCATTAAAAATTTTAATTCGGCCATCTTGACTCAAAGTTGCGATTTTAAATCCCGATGGTGAGAAAGCAATTGAGTAGGTTCGCTCTGTAGTTGCATTCTGAATTTCACCCAGTGATGTTCCGGTAGTTGATAACAACAAGAGGTTATTCTCGGTTCCGGATACAGCAAGTCTTTGGGTCGGCCAGTGCACTGCAGCTACGGCATGGCCATTTTCAGAATCTAACTCCTTACCCGTATCCTTGGGTGTGTTGTGAAAATAGATTCGACCCGTTGACCAACTGTTGTCGATGATTCGAATCAATTTTCCTCCCTTTGCGTGGAAGGCATTGCTTAGAAACGGTGCATCCATCGCAACCATACCGCTGGGTCCCTTATTCGGCGGACCATGTATGTGGTTAATCGAGGTATCCTTAAGATCAATTAACGTGCAACTACCCGTTCTTTCAGTGAGAAGAATCGACTTTCCATCGCTAGTGACTCTTGGAAGACGGCCAGAGTATGAAACTCGATTTGTGACTGATATTAAGTCCGTGGAATAAATCCAGAGCCCTTCATTTTCCAGTACGCAAAGTGTATTGAGTTGATTGCTCCATACTAAGGCGTGCACTAAAAATGGCTGTGGAATTCCTTTGGGCGTTGAGTCTGCTCCTGTTGCTACATTTAGACGTCTTATCGACTCTTCATTGTTATGCTGTAGGGTATCCGCGTTCAACGCAACGTAGACGTGGTCAGAATTGCAGGTGATAGCCCCAATGCCTTTGTCAAAATGCTTGTTCCAAAGCTCCTTTCTAGAGTTCACATCGAAAGCTTGAATCCGGTCGTTTCTGGCAGTTATGATCAAAATTGAGTCCGTTGCCCAAATGACTTGCTCGCACGAACTCATTGGGCTGCTCTCCGAAAATGCATCCGAGACAACAAATGAATGTTGTTCGCTTATTTTGTTACGACCATTGCAGCCGAACAAAATCATTCCAGCTAATCCGGCTATAATAGTCTTTAAGATCATTTATCTTTCAGCAAGAAGTTCGTGCGACTGATAGGGTTAACAGAATATGTGAGTTAATCAGAAATCAAACCTCAACAATCATCAATCGGAAATCCATGCTTCCAAAACGCACCGCTGGTTCATCGATTTGAATGACGATTGACGATTGACTACGTTGCAATCCGTCCAAGCGGTAAGGACTTTGTCTCAGTATAGAAGTTCGCTAATGCTCACAATGCGTTGTTGATTTTGGATTTTTGAATGAAGAATGAGTTGAACCTACAACTCGCCTTCGATGAGATCGTCCAGGGTCTGGCGTTTGCGGACGACGGTGGCGTCAGTGCCTTCGACTAGGATTTCTGCGGGGAGGGGGCGTGAGTTGTAGTTGGATGCCATGACGAAGCCGTAGGCTCCGGCGGACATGAGGGCGACGTGGTCGCCTGGGTTGAAATCGGGGAGGGGGCGGTCTTGGCAGAAGAAGTCGCCGCTTTCACAGATCGGGCCGACGACGTCGACTTTGATGAGTTCTGTGGATTTCGGTTGGGTGAGAGGAACGATTTCGTGATGGCCTTCGTAAAGAGCAGGTCGGATGAGGTCGTTCATACCGGCATCGACGATTTTGAAAGTTTTGGCAGAGCCCTTTTTCTCGTAGAGGCAGCGGGTGAGAAGAACACCGGCGTTACCGACGATGTAGCGACCCGGTTCTAACAAGATTTTCAACCCGAGGTCTTTGAGGCGAGGAACGAGTTCTTCGCCGTATTTCTCGATGGTGAGGGGACGCTCGGATTCGGATTTTGAGAGCCACCAATCAGCGGGGCCGGACTGCAGGGAATCTTTATAAACGATGCCGATTCCGCCGCCGATGGACCAGAACTCGATGCCGTGTTTTTGTTTCAGGGCGGTCACCATGGGGATGACTTTTTCAACGGCCTCGATGAAGGGATCGATGGAGGTGAGCTGGGAACCGATGTGCATTTGCAGGCCGCGGAGCTTGATGTTTTTCAGCTCGGCTGCGGCGCGTTCGTAGAGCTCGGGGATTTTTTCGAAATCCACGCCGAACTTGTTCTCACTTTTCCCGGTGGAGATGTATTTGTGCGTTTTCGCATCGACGTTCGGATTCACGCGAACGGCGGCGGGAGCGATTTTTCCGAGTTCGCCAGCGACTTGGTTGAGGTAGCGGAGTTCTTCTTCGCTCTCGACGTTGAAGGAGTAGATGCCTTTTTCGAGGGCGTAGATGATTTCCTCTCGGGTTTTTCCAACGCCTGCGAAGGTGCAGTGAGCTGGATCGCCACCGGCTTTGATGACGCGGAAGAGTTCGCCGCCTGAGACGATGTCGAAGCCTGCGCCTTTGGTGGCAAGCAAGCGGAGGACGGAAAGATTGGAGTTCGCTTTGACAGCGAAGGCGATTTCGTGATCGACGCCGGTGAGGGCTTTATCGAGACGCTTGAAATGATCTGTGATCGTTCCTGCCGAGTAGACGTAAAGGGGAGTGCCGTGTTGCTCTGCAAGAGATTGCAGGGAAACGTCTTCGCAGAAAAGCTCCCCGTTTTTGTAGGAAAAGCCGTGCATGGAAGCTTACTTAACGAGTCCCGCTTTTTTGAGGGTCACGTAAGCACCATTTTTGTTGATGGTCTTAAGCGCGCGGCAGCTCAGTTTGGTGCGAACGAATTGATCGAGTTCAGGAACCCAGATGCGTTTGTTCTGAAGGTTCGGGGAAACCGAGCGTTTAGTGACTTTGGTGACGTGACGACCGATACCGCCCTTTTTCTTGGCTAAGCCAGAACGATGGATTTTGCCGCCGGAGCGGACGCGGGTACCTCTGATGCTACAAATACGTGCCATGATGAAAAATTGGTTATCGGGGGGCGAAGGATGCCCTGCGTTTCGGATGCGTCAAGACGAAATCTTGCGGAAAATGAAGAAAATCGGAAAAAGCGCTTTGCGGTGTAATTTTTCAACGCAAAGCAGCAAAGGTCGCAGAGGGTCGCAAAGTAGAATATGGGATAGTGAAATGATGAAATATCCCTAATATTCAAGCTCTTGAGGGGATTAGGCCTGATGCTTTTTACCAATAACTGCCTACTTATCAATCCGGGTGACGCGGTAGCCGGCCTTTTCCAAATGGCTGCGAATGCTGGGCGCGCCGGTGAAATGCGCGGTTCCGGCGGCGAAGAAGTGTACGGTCTCGGGTGCTGCTTTGAGTTTCTCTGCGATGGCGGCTGCCATGGTTTCGTCGCGCTTGGTTAGGAGTTTGTCGAAGAATTTTTTACCGAGTTCTTTTTCAGGGCCTTTGATCATTTCATCAGTGGCTTTATCCATCAGTCGCTTGATCAATTCCGCATCGCCTTGAATATAGGCATCAATGAGCTCTTTGAGGCTGTCTTTTCCATCGGCGCGCTCTGTGCGCATGATGCGCAGCGTCTCGGAGAGTAGTTTGACCTGTTCCACTTCGGTGAAATCATTGAATAAACCCATTTGGAAATCGGCGGTTTCCATCGCGCCGGTTTTCTTGCCGTCTTTCACTGCGCGATCCCACACCATCTTGTCGACGGCAGTGGTGCCGGAGAGTTGGGCTTTGAGCATGGGCAGTGTTGCGGCGATCGTCCAAGTGCGCATCGGTTCAAAGGGAGTTGAGTCCAGAGCGGGATTGATGGCACGGAGCTCTTCATTGAGTTGTTTGCTTAGATCCGGACCGATCGATACAGAAAGCGTTTTGCCATCGTTTCGCATGAGTTTTGGCATCATTCCCATTTGGGTTTTCATATCCATGGGGATTTCAGTGAGGATGAAACTGGCTTCGTTGTATGCCTTCTCGGCTGCGGGATGGAGTTGGTTCAGCGCGCCTCCTCCAAGATGGATGGTGCCGAAGAGGTAGGAAGGCTTCTTGAGATCGCCGCCTTCAATCTTCCAGAGTAAGGGTTTGACCGGATGTTTCAGTTCTTCCTCCGCGCGAACAGAAATGGGAGCGACGGCGAACAGTAGTGCGATGGTGGGAATGAGGTGTTTCATGGGAAGGGTGAAGAGTGAATGGTGAATGGTGAATGGTGAATGGTGAATGGTGAATGGTGAATGGTGAAGAGAAAATTTAACCACGAAAAACACAAAATGCACGAAAGCTCGATGTGGTTATGGATGGGATATTGAAAATGATGAATTGAAGATTGGGTAGTTATTCTTCCTTCTCTTTATCTATACCAAGTAAACGCTTCGCCTTATCGGTTGCGGCGTCTATGAGTTGATCGGATTTTTCAGTGGCGGATTTTGAGAGGCGGTCGGTGTCGATTTTATCAATCGATTGTTTCGCAATATCCGCACCAGCGGAAACGACAGGCTGCACCTCATCGGCGAAGGATTGGAATCGCTGATCCACGCGCTCCGTGCTTTTCGCCACGCGCTCGGTGCTTTTCGCCATGCGCTCCAACTTGGGCATTAGCCCGGTAATGAGAGCCGCCGCGCCGATGAACATCACGATAAGATTTAGGATGAGCAGATTGGCGATGCGATCGAGCTTCTTGGTGGTTTCGGGATGATCCATGAAGCTAGAGTAGCCTGGTTTGTGTGGCGGATGGAAGGATGAATTCGGGCATAAATCTCAACTCATGAGCCATGTCGTTTTGATCTTTCGATTTGAATGACGATTGATGATTTTTGAGGTTTGATTTTTGAATGAAGAGCAAGCGATGCTGTTTAGAATTCTCTTCCAAATCAAAAATCAGCAACGCTTTGTGAGCACTAGCGAACTTTCATAATAAGACGAAGTCCTGACCGCTTGGACGGAGTGAAACGAAGTCAATCGTCAATCAA
The DNA here is from genome assembly GCA_031419275.1 of Akkermansiaceae bacterium. GTDB lineage: Bacteria > Verrucomicrobiota > Verrucomicrobiia > Verrucomicrobiales > Akkermansiaceae > Luteolibacter. The sequence goes on from JANOKJ010000210.1 coordinate 8,698, forward strand.
CAATCGTCAATCATTTTTCATCTAAGCCAGTATCTCTTTTACGACATGCCCATGCACATCTGTTAGGCGGAAGCGGCGGCCTTGGAAGGTGTGGGAGAGGCGGGTGTGGTCGATGCCGAGTTGGTTGAGGATGGTGGCGTGGAAGTCGTGGACGTGGACGGCACCGGGGATGAATTTGTCTTTCGTTGGATTGATCGCTTGTCCATCGGCGCCGACGATGTTGTAGCCGTAGTCGTCGGTTGCACCGTAGGTCATGCCGGGTTTGACTCCGCCGCCGGCCATCCATGCGGTGAAGCAGCGTGGATGGTGATCGCGGCCGTAGTTGTCTTTGGTGAGTTTGCCTTGTGAATAAGCGGTCCGACCAAACTCTCCGCCCCAGACGACTAGGGTGTCTTCTAACATCCCGCGTTGTTTCAGGTCAGTGATAAGGGCGGCGCAACCTTGATCGGTTTCTTGAGTCTGTTTGCGGATGGCTCCTGGCAGGTTGTTATGTTGATCCCAACCCGGATGATAGAGCTGGATGAAACGCACACCTTTTTCGGCGAGGCGGCGGGCGAGCAGGCAGTTGGCGGCAAACGTGCCGGGTTTTTCTGCATCTGGACCGTAAAGTTCTTTGATCGATTTCGGCTCGCCGCTGATGTCGGTGACTTCCGGTACGCTGGTCTGCATGCGGTAGGCCATTTCGTATTGAGCGATGCGGGTTTCGATCTCGGGGTCGATCTCATTTTGGAAATCGATTTTGTTCAGAGCGGAGAGTTTATCTAACAACGCGCGTCGACCTGACTGGCACACACCATCGGGGTTGGTGAGATAGAACACCGCATCTTTCCCGGAGGAAAAACGCACGCCTTGGTAGCGGGAATCAAGGAAGCCGGTGCCCCAGAGTCGGGCGGCTAGCGGTTGGTCGGTGGGCTTTTTCGTGACTAGCACGACGAAGCCGGGGAGGTTTTCATTTTCTGAGCCGAGTCCGTAGCTAACCCATGAGCCGAGCGATGGGCGGCCGGCGATCTGGGAGCCAGTTTGGAAAAAGGTCATCGCTGGATCGTGGTTGATCGCCTCGGTCCAGAGGGATTTCACGAAGCAAAGATCATCTACTACTTTCGCAGTATGTGGCAGGAGTTCGCTGACCCATGCTCCGGATTTTCCGTGTTGGGCAAATTTGAACTGAGAACCAGCGAGTGGTAGGATGGCTTGGTTGCCTGACATGCCGGTCAGGCGCTGGCCGCCGCGGACTTTATCGGGGAGTTGCTGACCGTTGAGTTCGTTGAGCTTCGGTTTGTAATCGAAAAGATCCATGTGCGCAGGGCCGCCGGACATGAAGAGATAGATCACACGTTTCGCCTTGGGCGCGTGATCGGCGATTAGCTTTTCTCCCAGCGCGGCGGCGGAGCTTTTCTGCGGGAGCATGGAAGCAAGTGCGGCACCACCAATCCCAGTGGAGAGTTTCGAGAGGAAATGGCGGCGGGTGATTTCGAACATGGTTTTAAGTGCCGAGTGTGAATTGGCTTCGATTGTGTAACGAATCCTTGATAACCTAGACACATACGGCCGGTATTTGGTGAATTATTTCACCTAGCATACCTTTTTCTCCCTGAAGACACTCACTCCTAGAGTCCTCGATCTACGATCTAGGCCGTTTTCGGAAAATACTATTGGCAAAGGGCTAAGCGGGGGATTTGCGTAGGATCAGGGGAAGCAGAATCAGGGAAGCAACGAGCATGGAACTAATCAAGGATGCGGCGATCAGTTTCGGTTCTCCTGCTATGAATGCCTGCCATCCCATAAACGAACGCCAGCCAAATACGACAGTGAGGAAAGAAGTGGTTATGATTGCGGCGTAACGCGCCCATCCAAAACCTTTGGCCATGAAAACACCCCAAAGAATGCTGAGGCTGCCAAATAGGCCACCGCTCATTAGGGCAGTTTTCGCTTTCTCAGGATTCGATGCAAAGCCCAGCAGGCCGATCACGATGAGAAAAACTCCATATCCAACAACATATTTCCAAGTGGATGCTTTCATGCCTTGCAAGAAAGCTTAACTTTCGTCGCAATCAACCAGAAATTAGAATAATCTTCTTCTGGAACCGACATATTATCTATAGCTAATCAGAAGAAAGAAGTAATTTCATGAAACACAGCCTGAAACTTATTATCGCGATATTGTTAGGTGGTTTCCTCTCCCCACTCAACGCAGCGGAAAGCACTGCTATTCCTGATTTCACTACGGGTGGTCAGAGCGATGGATCGCACGATTGGTTACTCGGCCCCACAGGCCTCCGCGGTTGGATGTATTTCCGCCACGAAGACCTCACCGCCGCCTCCCGGCAAATCCTCGTCACCGCCGTGGATAAAGGTTCACCCGCCGATGGCATCCTGCAAGTGAACGATGTAATCCTCGGGGTCTTCGGTAAACCCTTCGCGGACGATGCACGCCGCAGCTTCGGTCATGCCATCGCCGCAGCGGAAGAAAAAACCGGTATCCTTCCTCTGAGCATCTGGCGAGATGGCAAAACATCCACGGTCGAACTTAAGCTGAAAGTGCTCGGAGCATACAGCGCCACCGCTCCTTATGATTGCCCTAAATCAAAAGCGATCTTCGAACAAGGTTGCCGCCTCATCGAGGAGAGGGGTTTTGAAAATGCCGATATCCCCGATCATCTCAACGCCTTAGCCCTGCTCGCCAGCGGTGATAAAAAGCATTACACGATGCTCGGTAAATTTGCCGAAAAAGTCGCAGAGTCCGTTCAAAACGTAGACACATGGAACTGGCACATCGCCTACGGAAATCTTTTCTTAAGTGAGTATACACTCGCTACCGATAGGAAGACCGTATTTTCCGAGTTGAAAGAAGTCACCATGCGTGGAGTGAAAAACCAGTGCATGAATGGCATGTGGGGACACGCTCCTGCATTGGCAAATGGTCACTCGGAAGGCTACGGAGGCATGAACGTGATCGGCTTGCCGATGACGATTTCCCTCGTGCTCGCCCGCGAGGCTGGGGTCAAGGATCCAACCTTGGATAAGGCCATCGAAAAGTCCTCGATATTTCTCCGCTACTATGTGGACAAGGGAGCCATCCCCTATGGCGATCATCCAGCGTGGGGAAGTGCTCATGACGACAACGGAAAATCTTCCTGTGCCGCCGTGATGTTCGATATTCTCGGCGATCGCGATGCCGCTGCTTTCAATTCATGGATGGCCACCGCTGCCTACGACCACCGCGAGCAGGGTCATTGCGGAAATTTCTGGAACATGCTCTGGGCCATCCCGGGCGCGTCGCGCAGCGGACCTCATGCCACTGGTGCCTACCTCAAGGAACAAGCGTGGTATTACGATCTCTCCCGCAACTGGAAAGGTGCTTTCGTTTATCAACAAATCGAAGCGGGTGATGAAAATAATAACTACAACGAGTGGGATCTTACAGGAGGCTATCTGCTTTCTTTCGGTCTCTATCAGAAGAGTCTGCGTATCATCGGCAAGAAACCGTCCGTAGCCCCATCATTGAGTCCCGAAGAAGTCAAAACTGTCATCGTTGCCGGGCGCGACCGATACCCGGAGGGCGAGAGAAATGGTTATTATAAAAGAGAAGACGAGGTGTTACTCGAAGGCTTGAAGAGTTGGTCGCCGACCTTGCGTCATCATTCGGCTTTGGCCATCGGTAAACGTGGCGGTAATTTCGCGCCATCACTACTTGAAATGCTCGCAAGTAAGGATCGCTACGCCCGCTACGGTGCGGTCGAAGCCCTAGGGCGTCTCGGCAAGGACGCCTCAAGCGCCTTGCCACAATTACGCGCTACCCTCAAGGATTCGGATACATGGCTGCAAGCTCTCGCCGCCGAAGCTCTTGCTCGTCTCGGTGGTAAAGAAAGCACCAGCGATCTATTGGCTATGTCTCTCCAATCAACGCCCGCCGATCCGCGTCGCATGCATCAGCGTGCCACCGCGCGCGCTTTGTTTTCTCCCTATCCAGGCACTACCGAACCGGTCATTCTCTCCGACTCCCTTGATGGAGTGGATCGCATACAACTTCTCCGGACCATGAAATCTTTATTGGAAAATGACGATAGCGTTGTGCGCGCCGCCGTTATTCCAGCACTCCGCAAGCTCAGTGAGCGCGACCTTGCTCCGCTCCTCCCCACACTCGTCAACGCTGTTGATAAACTCGCCCCCACCAACGAAATGTGGGGCGATGATATTCGCAAGGAAGGACTCGACATCCTCTCGAAACGCCACATCCGCGAAGGCATGCTGCTCTGTGTCTCCACCATCGAATGGCGCTGGGGCCTGGAGTTGCAACCTAGAATGGATTGCCTCCTGCGCTACGGGAAGGGAGCTCGCGAAATGCTACCCGCACTGAAAAAAATCGGCCGCGATCTCCAAAAACGTGAAGAAGGACAAGAGCCTAGCGATAATCAAAAAATCCTTATCAAAGCCATCGCTGATATCGAAGCTAGCACCGAAGATCCGAAAATCATCCCGCTCAAAGATTTCATCGCACGTGAAACAGCTACAGAAAAGCCTACTGCCACCAGTTCAAAAAAACCTGGTGCTGGCGGTAAGCCACTGAAAGTTTACATCCTCGCCGGACAATCTAACATGCAAGGTCATGCGGCGATTTCGACCTTCGAGGCCATGGCCGGCGATCGCAAAACCGCTCCGATTCTCAAAGAAATGCTCGGAGCCGACGGGAAACCGAAAGTTTGTGAAAAGGTCTGGATTTCCTCCATCGGCTGCCTCGGCGATGCTTACTCTGATCTAACAGAAAAGACCGGAAAGCTCACTGCCGGTTTCGGTGCGCCGGATGATAAAATCGGTCCCGAATACACCTTCGGCATCTACATGGAGAAACTGGGTGATCCTGTTCTCATCATCAAGACAGCATGGGGCGGAAGGAGCTTACACACAGACTTCCGTCCTCCCGGAGCTGGACCCTACGCGTGGAGCGATTTTGAGCTCAATAAATTCAAGGAGCGGGGTGACGATATTGAAAAAAGTAAGGCTGAGAAAAATGAGGCTACGGGTGTCTATTACCGAGCGATGATGGAGCATGTTAAAAAAGTGTTAGGCGACATCAAACGCGTGGTGCCTGAATACGATGAAAAGCAAGGCTACGAACTGGCCGGCTTTGTATGGTTTCAAGGCTTCAATGATTTAGTTTCCGATTGGACATACGAAAAAGGCGACCAACCCGGCGGCTACGACCTCTATAAGGATTTGCTCGCGCATTTGATCCGCGACGTGCGCAAGGATTTATCAACTCCCAAGCTGCCCTTCGTCATCGGCGTCATGGGAATCAATGGTGAAAAGGAAGACAAGAATCCCGGAACCCAAATGCATTTTCGCCAAGCCCAGATGGCAGCGGCCGCGCTACCGGAATTCAAGGGCAACGTAATGGCCGTGCCCACCGCTCCATTTTGGGATGATGACCTGCAAGCCCTGCATGAACGCATGGAGGGCTATTGGCCAGCGGTGAATGCCAAAGTAGCCGAGGAAAAAGACGAATCCTGGGAAAACAAAATGAAGCACATGGAAAAAAACTACAACGCAGCAGAATGGAAACGCCTGAAAGGTGCATCGAACGGCGGCTACCACTACCTCGGTGCCGCAAAGATCTTAGCTCCCATCGGCAAAGCCTTTGCAGAAGCAACATACCGCCTAACAGAAAAGTGATTTACTCATGAAAAACGTCTTTAAAATTCTATTCTTCTCTACTGCGATCCTACTCGCTTGTCCGGAATCATCCGTATGCATCGCTGCTGAGCCAGAGGATCAAGGTAAACACCTCTTCATCCTCTCTGGTCAATCCAATATGGTGGGGATGGATCCCGAAGTGTCGTTCACTCCTGCTGTGATCAAGGCATTTGGCAAGGACAAGGTGATTGTGGTCAAGGACGCGCATGGCGGTCAGTCCATCCGCAGTTGGGCTAAATCGAATCACGAGAATCCAGCTCCGACGACGGGACGTGTGCCAAAAGTGAGAGGCGAGCTATATGATAAACTAATTGAAAAAGTGAAGACCGTGATCACGGGTCAATCGCTGAAGACGGTCACGTTTGTCTGGATGCAGGGCGAATCGGATCTGAATAATACGGCCTACGATGCCTATCTGAAGGAACTGTTAGGCCAGCTTGAGACCGACCTCGCTTTCAAGAAAATCAACGTCGTCATCGGGCGAATCAGTGATTCGGGGCTGGATGGAGGGAAGCGACGTGAAGGAAGCCTGAACATACGCCGCATCCAGCAGGAGTTTGCCGAAGCACAACCGCGAGGGGCATGGATCGATACGGACGATCTGAATGACAAGAAGGACGGGGAAAAAGTTCTTCACGATCTCCACTATACCAAGGAGGGATACGAGCTGCTTGGAACTAGGTTCGCCGAGAAAGCCATTGAGTTAATTGGAAAGTCTCGATAACTTGGAGACAACGGATTTGGCGTGATTAAACTTCTTACACATCCAGAGCAGGTTGCGGAAGCCATCCAGGCAGAGATTCTATCCGGGAAATGGAGGGATACGTTGCCGGGTATTGTGGCCCTAGAGAAAGAATTCAAGGTGAACCGCAACACCATCCAAAAGGCTCTCAAGATTCTGGAGGGGAAGAAATGGTTAGTGTCACGTGGCCAAGGGAGCAGACGGCAGATCTTGGCACCAAAGGATTTTGCACCTAGGACGCTTAAAGTGGGTATGCTGCTCTATGAGGAAGTGGATCAGTCCAAGGGTGAGTGGATCGTCGACTCGATGCATCACCTCGAAGAGGCCGGCCACTCGGTGGTCGTGGTTCCTGAAACTCTGAGTTCAATGAAGATGAATGTCCGACGGGTCGCTCGCGCTGTAGCCAAATATGATGTGGACGCATGGCTGATTGTGGCAGCATCCGATAACGTGTTGCGATGGTTCATGAGTCAACCGAAGCCTGCATTGTCAATTTGTGGAAGGTCATCCAGATTGTCCATGGCGGCGATCTCGTTGGATTTAGTTGGTGTCTTCAAGCAGATGATGGATAGACTGATCTCGCTCGGACACCGACAGATTGTCTGTCTGTCGCGGGAAAATAAACCCACGGAGATTGAGATACAGTTGGCGGGCCCAGGAATTGTGGCTCAATCACTGAGTAATCATGGTCTGTCGTTTAGCTCCTATAACTGGCCATGTTTTGAAAATGATCCGATCAAGCTCCACCGTTGCCTCGATCGGTTATTCCGCGGCACACCACCAACGGCGTTTGTTGTGGACGAGTCATTTCTTGCGACGGTCGTTTATCATCATCTGATTCAACGCGGTTTAAGGGTGCCCGAGGACGTCTCGATTTTTTGCAGTGAACCTTCCATTACCTTGGGATGGAGCCAGACGGTCATTTCCCATACAAACTGGAGCAGCAAGACCATGGTCAAGCCGACCTTGCGTTGGATAAAGACCGTGGCACTCGGTCGAAATGATATTTCTCATGCGTTAATTAAGGTGGATTACGTGGAGGGCGATACCATCGGGCCCGCTCCTAGCGTACCGGATGTGGTGAAAGACAAGGCATGATTTCCATCAGATAAGCTCCATGAAATACCAACTTCAATCCCATGCAAGACAGGTGGCGGACGTCCTCCGTTCGGAAATCCTGACTGGGAAATGGAGGGGCTACATGCCCGGTGTGCTCGCCCTTGAGAAAGAACTCTGCCTCAATCGCAACCTACTCGGACAGGCTCTGCTGATGCTTGAGGAGGAAGGCATCTTGGTGCCGCAAGGACATGGTAAATCGAGAAAAATTGTGATTCCCAAAACACATCGGTTGAAAACCCTAAGGATAGGTATCCTGAACTATCAAGCGCGGGACGTACATCGATTCCATCCCCTAGCCGAGACCAAGTATCTTCTGGAGGCGGCTGGGCACTCGGTTACCGTCGCCCAAGGCAACCTCGCCGCGATGAACATGAATCCGAAGCGAGTGGCACAAGCTATCTCGAAACACGACGTGGATGCATGGGTGGTGGTGTCCGGGTCGAAGTCCTTGCTTGAGTGGTTTGCAGGGCAGCCTTTCCCAATACTTTCTTTTTTTGGTAATTTCAGCGGTGCGAAAATCGCAGCGGTCGTCCCTGCAGTGCATACCCAATTTCAAGATTTGATCAGAAAATTGCTTGTGCTTGGGCATAGAAAAATCGTCTTCCTTTCCCGCGGTACGACTCCAGCCGCGTTGAAGCGGGAAATGAAGGCAGAGATCGGGCAACGGGGAGTGCTGGCGAGGGAGCTTGGTGCTCAAGGAATTGCCTATGGCGAATATAATTACCCTTGCTTTGGCAGTGATCCTGAGAAACTTCAACATTGCTTGAGGGAGTTGTTTCGAGTGACTCCTCCTACGGCGATTTATGTGGACGAGGCCTTCGTTGCTTTGGTGGTCTACGAGTTTCTCCTAAAGCGGGGGATTCGAGTTCCTGAGGATGTTTCGCTGATCTGCAATATTGATGACCCTGCCATCGAATGGAACCGACCCGTTATCTCACACTTCCGTTGGGATCCTGGAGCGATTGGCCGCAGGGTGTTGCAGTGGGCAGACAATGTCGCACGGGGCAGAGAAGATTTACGACAGGTGTTCACCAAGGTGACGTTTATTGAAGGCGGCACCATTGCCCCAGTTCGTAAGTAAATCATCGGTTTCATCACCAAACGGGGCGAAAACTTTATTCATTTCAGGATAGCACTTCCGGAGATTCCTAAAACTTCTAGGAAATAAGTAACATGAGCCGCGAGTAATCCTGTTCATCTCGGCGCTAAATGAATAAGCAAATTCTCAGTATTAATGATGACTTGTAAGAAAATACAAATAGTTTTGAGCGGTTGCTTGGTAGCTACCGCGTTTTCAACTTTTCTACCAGGTAAGGAGCAATCGTCCGTGCTGGTGAATGCTAATTCACCAAAAGCCGAGGCCCAAATGGATCCAACCGTATTGCGCGACAAGGCAATGCAGGTGATGGAAACCCACTGCTATTCCTGCCACGGCGAAAAAAAACAGAAGGGTAAAATCCGCTTCGATGCACTGGAATCGATCGACCCGGTCGATTTGCAGGATCTGTTTGCGGATGCGCAGAAGTCGCTGCGACTCGGCGAAATGCCGCCCGAGGAGGCTAAGACCCAGCCCAGCAAGCAAGAACGCGAGCTACTGGTGAAATGGCTGGAAACCCAAGTTAGTGGCGATGCGGCGAAGGCACTGGCCGAGAAGCTCAAGCGCTTCGAGTATGGCAACGTCGTCGATCACGAGGATCTGTTTTCCGGCAAGAACGCCAAGCTACCCGGCTACACGCCCGACCGCCGCTGGTTGGTTAGCGAATTCATTTTTAGTGAAAAGGTAAACAGTCTGTTAGATTATAAACCAACCCGGAAGATCTATGGCCAACAAGTCGCTGTTCGCGGTGATAGCGGCATCCATTGGAGTCCGAAGACCGAGCATGGCAATAAGTTCCGCCGCACGATGACCAATCCATTTCTGTTGCCGAAAAAAGTCGGCGTCCGCTATTCCGCGAACGAAGCACTCACCGCCGGGCATCTTCTAACCATGATTGGGAATGCTCAGCGCATCGCGGGTTACATATCCACCGAATCCACCGTTAAGAGCAAATACCCAGCGATCCTTGCGCTGATGGAAACCGAATATAAGCACCGCGCCATTCTGGATTCACGCGAGCGTTTCCTAACAACTCACTCCTACATGGAACAAATTCTCAAGGATATCTACGCCGATAAAAACGAAGCCATGCTGCCCAAAGTGAAGCCGGTCAACGTGCCGTACCCGGAGCCTAAGATGAAGGGCGGCGAAGCGACGCGTGAAAAAAATCTCGACCATCTCAATTACATGGATGAAATCGACATCACCGCCATTCTGCAAGGCATCAATGCCTACAACGGCGAAGGCGTTGAATATGATCGCATCATCGAGCAGAGCGAGCAGGACTGGGTCATGGAAGGAGTTCCCGACTCAAGGATAGTAAACCGAGTCGGAAGAATGAAGTCATTCTACGTCACCTGGGACATGCCTGCGATCTTCAAGCACGCCTCTCAGAAAAAATTCGCCCGCCCCGCTTATGTCCCGTTGAACGATGCCGAAATGCAGGTCATCATCGCCACAATCAAAAAGTACCGCAAGCAAGGCGATGGTTACCAGGCCATCATCGATAAGTGCATGGCCGATTGGGGCGCATCCCTTAAAGCAGAGCGCAATGCCATGCCCGCCCCAAGCAACGATCTGTTAGGCGCATTGGTGAAGCAGCTTTATGAGAAAATCCTAGAGCGTCAGCCAACACAGGAAGAGCTTGAGAAACACATCGCCGTCCTCATGACTTTCATGGCCAAGCTCGACCGGCAGACCGCCATCGCCAAGCTCATTGAATCGCTGATTCTTAACACCGAGTTCGCTTACCGCCATGAGTTCGGCCAGGGCGATGCCGACGAGTATGGCCG
>JANOKJ010000211.1:0-1399 GCA_031419275.1 Akkermansiaceae bacterium
TCCTAGCAATGCCCACGAAAGCACAGGCGGAATTTCGTGACGTTTTTCTACATCGGCCTCCACTTGGATCGGCCCGACATCAATGATCTTCTCCCGATTGGTGGTGGTAAAACCACCGTAGGCCAGCAACCCAGCTCCCGCGATGATCATGACGATTCCTATAATACTTTGTATGTTCATACCTGCCATCCTCTACCCTGTTACGTTAGGAAGCCAGAGATAAAATGAGGGCGAGACAACTTACTCCCACTTAAATCAAAAATCACATATCAACAATCATCAATCGTCAATGCCTCTGGAGCGTTAGCGACTTCAGGACTAAGACGAAGTCCATGCCGTCTGGACGGAGCGAAGCGGAGTCAATCAATCATGTTGTGGTGCGATCTGGTAATTCGGTTTGATTGACGATTGATGATTGTTGATATGTGATTTTTGATTTTAGAAGAACTGCATCGCATTGATCTCACTCCTTCGCAGGAATGAGCTCCCGCAAGCGCTCCTCACCGTCCTCGACCTTTTCCCGAATACCTTTCTGTTCCTCCAGCGCCTCGAGCATGAAACTTTGCTCGTAATCAGGATTTTCTTCCAGCTTGGCTCGCTCCATCTGAACGAAAGCCTCGATGTCCTCGATATTTTGCCGACCCTCCTGGATTTCACGTTGAAGTGTGGTGATACTCTCATCGGGTGATTTTTCCTGTTGGGTCACCGTGGGATTGGCTTCGGAATCCACCGTGTCCGCTTGACGAAGATTTTCCCGGCACGCGCCAATCCAGAATCCTGACGACAACAGCAAGATACGAGCGGACACGGGGAGAAATGTGGAAAGCAGTTTCATGGATTCCCCAGCTTAGAAGCCAATCTTGAAAATGCAAAGATAGACCCATGAAATTGCCCGATTACATACCGGAGAGCCCCGACAAGTCGGGGCTTAAGGCGCATGAGGTTTTATTATATCTGAAATGTTAAAATGTGACACCTGACCCCATTTAGTGATGTCACTGTTTGCCCATGTTTGAAATGCGATCCTGAAAGGCACTTTGGCTAGCTTCTTCTTTGCTGTAACCTTGTGATCTATAATTTCTTTCTGCGGCTTTCTCCCTTATCGAATCTCTAGAACCAAATGGATTCCAATCAATACTCGAAGTTACTGTCCCACCACAAGAGCTACATAGTAATCCAGTCACTATATAGATTAAAGAACGAGATATTTTCATTTTGATCAGTATTGGCCTGACTCCAAAAGTTAGATAGCTCTAAACTAGAGTCATTGTGTTGGTTCTTTGTCTAATGTGAATGGCGGGTGTGGTCAAGTTGACATTGATTCAGAGGGTCTGTCCCGAATGGCACGTGATTAAGCACTTTTCTTGTATTTGCTGCGATGGGGGATTTCTTGGAATTG
>JANOKJ010000212.1:0-6270 GCA_031419275.1 Akkermansiaceae bacterium
TCCGAACCCGGAAGTGAAACGACGCAGCGCCGATGGTATTGGGACGATAGGTCCTGTGAGAGTAGGTCGTTGCCAGGTATTTGCCCCGTTGTAGTTAACTCTACAACGGGGCTCTTTTTTGTACTTTTTTAGGGTGCGAAGCCAAGCGCCGCAGGCTATGGACTGCTGGGATTATTCCCAGCTCTGAGGGTTGGGATCGTGATCGGAGTGATGGGTTATTACCGACTTTCTCCGTTTTAATCATCCACCTTGAAAGCTGCGGATCACCGCAGCTTTCCATAGCCTGCGGCGGAAGATCTTATTTCCAGTTCAGTCCTTTTTGTGAGCGCCAATTACGGTAGGCGGTAAATTGTTCTTTCTTGCCTAGGGATCGGCGTGACGGATCTTCGTTGAGAAACTCTTCGAAAGGGGTTCCTGATGCGACTTCGACGCTGTGCTCGGTTCCTGCAGAAGCGGCTTTGGTTGAATTTGGGCGATTGAAATTGTTAGCTTTGTAAGATGCTCCAGAAAGTTTGGAGTTGATTCTAAGAACGAGGAAAAAAATCGCGAGCAGCAGCGCGAGACAAATATAGCCAATGATATCCATTGAGAGCGAAAGGGAAGCAAGGTTAGAGAGATGCATGATTTTATTGCGGAATGTTAGAGGTAATTTCTCCGTCGATGAGCTTGGTGCGCAAGCACATTCCGGGTTTCGTGTCCTTACTGGAGTGGAGGATTTTTCCTTCTTCGGTCAAGGTGATGGAAAAGCCGCGTTTGAAAGCGGAGTCTGGGCCGAGAGTTCGGATCAAGCTTTGCAAGTTTTCCAGTTTGAGAGTTCGATCCGATAGTTGCCTTTGAACCAGTTGGGTAAGAGAACGCTGCAATTCCATGGTCTTCTCCATTCTGCGGTCCAGAATTCTGCGGGGATGAAGATTATCATGTTTGATAAGTAGCTCACGATAATGTTGCTTGCGAGCAAGGAGAGATGATTCCGCAAGGAGCAGGAGGGATTCACGCAATTGATCGATGCGCTGAGTTGGTTCACGCAGGGCATGAGTGAGAGATCGGGTGATTCGTTTTTTTGCGTTATTTAAGAGTGATTTTAGTTCGGCGACATCGGGAACAGCGAGTTCTGCAGCCGCACTGGGAGTGGGTGCGCGCAAGTCTGCAACAAAGTCGGCGATGGTAAAATCGATCTCATGCCCGACGGCTGAAATGATGGGAATGGTGGAAGCGGCGATGGCACGAGCGACGACTTCTTCGTTGAATGCCCAGAGATCTTCAAGCGATCCGCCACCGCGCCCGACGATGAGCAAATCACAACTTGGGTAGCCGTAGGTTTTGGGTTGGTTGAGCTTTTGGATCGCATTGGCGATTTCGTGTTCGACGCCCTTGCCTTGGACTCTGACTGGGAAGAGGACGGGCTGCACCCATGGTGCGCGACGGTTGAGGATATTGAGAATATCTTGGATGGCGGCTCCAGTGGGAGAAGTGACAATTCCAATGGTTCTTGGAAAAGCGGGCAGAGCGACTTTTCTGCTCGGGTCAAAAAGCCCCTCAGCGAGGAGTTTGCGCTTAAGCACCTCGAATCTTGCTTGGAGGTCGCCGAGACCGGAAGTTTCGATCTTTTCAACAATCAGTTGGAGTTGCCCACGGGGCTCATAGATTGTGGCGTCAGCAAAGATTTTGACCTTTAGGCCATCTTCAAGGGCTTCGGAGCCCTCTTTTCTACGAGCGTTAAAGATGGCGCATTGGATTTGTGAGCCATCGTCTTTGAGGGAGAAATACCAGTGGCCGCTGGCTTGCTTTTTCAGGTTGGAGACCTCTCCCTCGATCCAGAGCTTGCCTACTCCGGATTCGATGGCTCGTTTCATTTTACGAACCAATTGGGTCACGGAAAGAGCTTTGTTTTCCTTTGCCGGGATATCGGAGAATAGATCCACGGGCGAAGCATCCATGAACAAGGCTGATTTGGCGAGTATTCAGTTGAGTAGCGATAAAAAATGCGTGACGTTGACATTGTCCCTTACAGTGGACATTTTTCCGCCATGAACACGATGTCCATATTACTCGGAGCGACTTTTGCCCTGCTGCTCGCGGCAGTGGTTTTGTCGTTTCAAAACATGAACCAAGGAGTGAAAAACGCTCCTCCTGAAGAGATGGCTCGGTTACAAAGACAGATCGATCAATTGAAGCTTGAGCATGATCGATTCAAGCTGGAGAGAGAGATGCAAGAATTTCGGAATCTGCAAAACGGGGGTTCTTCATCTGGTTCAAATGTCAATCAAATGAAAGCCGAACTTGAGGCCAAAGAAGCTGAAATGGCGGCACTTGAGAGGGAGAAGCAGGATGCTGAGAAAAAAGCTGAGACGTATAGTGCTGAATCGCAATTAATCGGACAGAGAGATTTGGAAAAGAGTGATAACGAACTGCGTCGCGCAAGACTGATTAGAGATGCTCTCTTGATAGGTCGTGTCACAGAATATCTGGATGATCCACAGGTTGGTGGTGTTGTCGTCATAGAAGTCATGATGCCTGAGCTAATCAAAGCCGGTGATATTTTAGTGATTCGCCGAAACACTGGGATACTCGGTAGATTGAAAATCACAGAAGTTTCATCCGATGGGGCAATTGGTAGCCCAATGCCTGGATTCGGTCCAGTGGTGCCGGAAGTCGGTGATGAGCTGATCATCGCTCCTCAAATTTAAATCTCACGGTTCGATTTTATGAAAAAAACAACGGTAGGTTTGATTTCTTTGGGCTGTGCTAAAAACCTCATCGATTCTGAAGTCATGATCGGTCACCTAGCTGAGGCGGGCATGATGTTGACTCCAGATCCTGAGTTGGCGGATGTGTTAATCGTGAATACGTGTTCGTTCATCGATATGGCGAAGCAAGAATCCATCGATGCCATTTTCGGTGCCGTAAATGAGCGCGGCGAAAACCCTGAACGCGCGAAGCAGAAAATTATTGTCGCGGGTTGCCTTTCGCAACGTTTCGCCAAAGATCTGCCGGGCATTATGCCTGAGGTGGATGCGTTTATCGGGCTTGATCAGATCACCAAGGTTGCGCCGATTATTGAAAATTTGCTTGGGAAGAAAAACGCTCCGACCCTAACCAAGGACGAGGGTCCAGCTGCGACGAACGATCCGCGCGATTATGTGACATTGAAGCCAAAATACGTTCCCGATTATACGACGCCCCGTTTCCGACTTACGCCAGATCATTACGCTTATGTGAAAATTGCCGAGGGCTGCAATCACACCTGCACATTTTGCATTATTCCGAAAATACGCGGCACGCATCGTTCCAGGACTCAGGAATCGGTGTTGCGAGAAGTTGAGGCTTTGGTGAAAAGCGGAGTGAAGGAAATCAATTTAATTTCTCAAGATACGACCTATTTCGGAATGGATCAATGGGAGGGACAACGTCCGAATCCAAGTTCGCCGGTTGATTCCACACGAGGCAATTCGCTTTGCACATTGTTGCGTGAGATCAACAAGATCGAAGGAGATTTTTGGGTACGCTTGCTTTACACGCATCCGGCGCATTGGTCGGACGAATTGATTCAGACGATCGCTGAATGTGATAAGGTTGCCAAATATGTGGATATCCCGTTGCAGCATATTTCTGACCGTATGCTCACGGCAATGAAGCGGGTGACAAGTGGTGATTACATTCGTGATCTGCTCCGCCGCATGCGTGCGGGTATTCCAGGCTTAGGGATACGCACTACATTTATCGTCGGTTTTCCCGGTGAGACCGAAGAAGATTTCCAAGAGCTGCTAGAATTTATTGAAGAGTTCCGATTTGAGCGTGCCGGGGTTTTTCAATATTCAAAAGAAGAAGGCACACGTGCTGTGAAACTCGATGGTCACCTTCATCACATGACCCGTAAGAGCCGTTGGTCACGCTCGATGAGCGCACTTCAGAAAATTGCTTCCGAGACGAATCAAGCTCAAGTTGGCAAGAAAGTAAGGGTCTTGGTTGAGCAGAAAGGCGTGGGCCGCACACAATGGGATGCACCCGAAATCGATGGTTCAGTCATGGTGGATGAGAAGCTTCCGGTCGGTAGTTTCGCTGAGGTGAAAATTGGAGACTGGCGCGGATACGATCTTGTGGCAGCGCGCTAAGAGTTAACCCCGCGGGTGAAATTTCCGGTGCGTGTCTTTAAGTCCCTTGGTGCTGACATGAGTGTAAATTTGCGTTGTTGCGATATCGGCATGACCAAGAAGTTCTTGGATCACACGCAAGTCCGCACCACCTTCTAACAGGTGGGTGGCAAACGAATGTCTGAGAAGATGCGGATAAACTTTGTTGTCGATCCCAGCAAGCTTCGCGCGTCTTTTGACAATCTGGCGGATCCGCTCAGGCGTGAGCGGGCTTCCACGGACGCTAAGAAAAATTTGTGATGAACTGTGAGGTTTGACTAACTCGGAACGTTCATTGGAGAGATAATTGGTAATCGCTAACAGCGCATCTTTTCCAACTCGAACCAAGCGAGTTTTTTTCCCTTTACCGGAAACACGGAGAAATCCTTCTTCCATATCTAACCATTCAAGACGAGCGGCACAAAGTTCTGCTAATCTCAATCCAGAGGAATAGAAGAGTTCTAAAATCGCTTTGTCACGTCGCCCTAACGGATGTTCCGTGGGAATACCTTCCAGCCAATTACGGATTTCTCTAGCGGAAAGGGTGGAGGGTAATTTGCGCTCTGGCTTGGCGGCTTGAAGAGGTTCGGCAGGATCCATTCCGATGTCGCCCTTTGCTGCGATCCAACGGAAGAAAATTTTCAAATGCACGGTCGCGAGGCGTCGAGATGAGGTTCCCAAGCCTTCGGATTTGCGTTGATTCAAAAACTCCGAAAGCTCATCGGTTCCGATTTCATTAATATCCAGCTTTCGTTGATCCATCCAATCGGCGAGACTTTGAAGAGTCTGGTGGACGGAGAGTTGGTATGCTTCGGAAAGCCCGCGCTCAATGGCGAGAAATTTGATAAAATCATCAATCCGGTGCTGCATAGGTTTTGGATATAAGAAAATGGATATCAGAAAGCGATCATCTAACCTAAAAAAAGATTGCCACGGTAGTTAAGAAAGCTAAATTGGAAAGAACCTCTATTTTATTGAAATTTCCAATAAAATACGAATGCTAAATTAAATCCATGCCTGTCTCAAATACATCGGTTCGATTCAAATAAAAAATTAGATAAGATCAAACCATCCTTTTAAAGTCATATGCAAACCATTCAGCCACCACCACCACCAAATAATGCACCCGGTTCGAAGCATTCTCGATTCATGCCGGGGATGAGTGGCCAAGATTTGCTGGGAATTATTTTTCGTGTTTGTCGAGAGCTTCGTGTTTCCGACATCCAAATGCGCTCCGAGCGGCCAGTGTATATTCACACAAATAAAGGAATGGAGACGCTCGATTTCCTCGGTATACTCAGCGCAGCCAATATGGATAGCATTCTTAAGGAATTGATCCGTAACAGGGAATCCGCATCGCATGGATTTGGAACCAATGAAGGCCTTGAATTGCGCGTGGATGATAAAATTCGAATCGCGATCGATGAGTTCAAACATAAAATGGTTTCGGATTTCTCATGCGAAGGCGTTCCATTCGGCGACAGTGGAGAGCGCTCCGGTCGTCTGCGTATTCAGGCACATTTGTCTTCATCAGGGCTCGGCGTTACTTGCCGTATCCTCAATGACTACATTCCTACGCTCGATTCATTGGGGATAGATCCAGATACAGCTTCCACTCTTCGACATGGGGTATTGAAGCGAGCAGGACTGTGCTTGGTGACAGGGCCTACTGGATCTGGAAAATCGACAACTCTAGCTTCGCTGATTGATTGGGTCCGCCAAAATCACCCCAAGCACATCGTAACGGTGGAAGACCCAATTGAGTATCAGTATCCGAATGATATGGATGATCCCATCTATCCCGGAAACCGAATCCCATCTCCATCCATCGTCACTCAACAGGAAGTCGGACGGGATGTATTGAATTATAAGCAAGGATTGAAAGACGTGCTGCGGAAAGCCCCACACATCATTTTGCTAGGTGAGATTCGGGATCGAGAGGCCATGGAAACCTGTATGGAAGCGGCCCAAACAGGTCACTTGGTGCTTTCAACCCTCCATACGACCGGCGCAGTTAAGACAATTGGTCGTATTCTAGAGTTGTATCCCCGTGAAAGCCATGGATCTGTCCTTTCTCGCTTATCTGAGATCCTAATTTTCATCCATTCCCAGGGATTGCTCAATGGAATTGAGAAAAGAG
>JANOKJ010000213.1:0-7951 GCA_031419275.1 Akkermansiaceae bacterium
GTTTTCGTGTCACCTGATCCACGTAACGCGGCGTTGACTGCAAAGGTCGCACCCGCAATCGGCCCCGACCATGCGAGCACACGGATATAATTTTCCGCATGCACCGCAGCAGCAGCGCTCAAACCCATCCATTGAATCAAAAGATCTGTGCCTGCCTGCAACACAAGAAATGCCGCAAAGCCCGCGAGCGCACCCAACCACAAACCTTGCCCCAATCCAAGACTGGCCAGTTTTGGATCGCGAGCTCCTGTCGCGCGCGAGACCAAAGCCATCACACCCGTTGCCACAGCTCCCTGGAAAATAAACAGAAACCATGCGACGTACCCACCCAGCGCCATCGCATCCATAATCGATATCCTTTCCGGACCCGATGACATCCAACCCGCGATCAGAATATCCGTCATCCCCACAAAGAACGCTAGAACTTGTTCTAATAACGGCCACATCGCCAGCGTCAGAACCTGCATAGTGAGGCTCATTTCGCCGAGTTTACCAGGTAGTTTCACGACCGAGCCTGGCTCGACAGCTTCTACCAATGTGTTGGGTTTTTCCATCCGCGCCAACCCTCACCTCAGGCGAGCTTGGGTTCAATCCAAGTTTTCATAAATCAAGCACGCCTCAAATATTCAGGCACCTGTTCACGTTGATTCGCCGGAGATACCGCAGGACTGGCGAAATTGACCACCGCTCCAATCCCAGCAGCATGGCTTCCGCCCAAACGTGCTTCGACCTCGATTTCGGGGAACCGATAACGCGCTCTGGATCTCAACCAGAAAACGAGTCCACATAAAACCACGATCGAACCCAAAGTAGCTCCCGCCATCAACGCAGATTCACGATATTTTTCCGGAATCATCTCCAAAAAATCTGTCCGCTTTTTCTCAGACGGAGCTACCGCGACTTCTTCCACTGCAAACTCAACTGGCGCTTTACCAGAAGCCTCATCCATCATGCGTTCCATCCAGTAGGTGCGAACCGAAAACTGCATGACAAATTCTTCTAACTGCTCAAACGAACCATTAGCACGCATCGCCCGGATCAATGAACTCTGCACGGATCTTTCTCGTTCAGAAGTAGACACCGCTTTCGCGATGCTCGGACTAAGCTCCATCTGTGTGCGATTCGGATTTCCATAATAATAATAGAGAACCACCACAGGTTTACCTTTGGAGAAATGTCGATCAACGAAATCCTTATTCAAACCTTCAGTTGGAAGTTTTTGATTTTCTCCGAAAACGAAAAGATACAAATCGATCGTTGAATCAGCCGCATGATTATCGAGCAAGGTTTCGATTCCCTTGCGTTGTTGAGCCGTAATCAATGACTGCGGGTCGATCAGAAATTGGCTCGGCTTCTTCGTAAAATATTTATTAACCAAAGCGGGTTCAATCTCTTGGTATTGCGAATCTACTTCCGGAACCTCTTCCACCACGGCAACCTCCGTATCCGGCGTAGCCCATGCTGCCTGGAAGCCCAACAAAAGCACGAGAAACCAAAGCTTCATCGCTTCACCTCCTGTTCGGCATTTTTATGGGTAATTGATTTCTTTGGATTTTGTTCACGAAGCTTTTTCACCACATCCCGCGCACCTCCGGATTTTCCATACTTGCGTTCGTATTTTTCAGGATCGCGTCTTGCTTGCCTGCAGCGTTTTTTAAGCAATTGCTCCAAGGCGCGAAGACTTCGTAGCGCACCCTCCGCATACCGTCCTTCCAACCAATAGGCATGTGCACGGGATAAACAATCAAAACTGTCTTTCTCTTCCAAATACGGATCTAACAAATATCCATGTGTCATGCCTGCGGTCTTTGTATCAGGATCGATCACAATCAAAATACCGTTTTCATTCGGCTTCTCAATCTGCACGTCTTCAAACACCCCGCGATTCAACAACCAAAATCCAAACTGCCGGAGTTGCCCCGATTCACCCATGCTGCCCGTATAAATGGCGACAAAAACTTGAGGAAATGCATGCGCAATTCGATCCATCACCCTTTCAAGTGAATCACGTTCATGGCGTCGGAAAATCCCGGCAGCATCGGTTAAACTGCGAAGTTTGATTTCTTCCTTTCCGAATAATTGATCCGCATCCGCGAGCGAAAACCCACAATGAGGGCATGTTGCTGCAGCTCTATGGATTTGCTGCACACATCGAGGACATTTCATGACCGCCACCTAAGTATGGAAGCGCTATCGATTGGTCAAAATAAAACGTATCCAGCAGCCACCAATACAGGAAAATACAGTTATTTTTGATGCATCATAGAATCACGCATTTCCATAATCAGTTGCATATCCTCCTTACGATGCAACCGTCCGAAGGCATCGATCATGTTATTGAGCATTCTCATCAAAATCGTCCCGAGATCGGCAGATTCCCGCAGATGTTGTCGCTGTTCAGGCGTGAGATCGTTCATGGGATCAGTGAGCACATATTGAGCATGCATTTTACCACGATCAAAACAATCGATCACAATAGGTTCCGCGTCTTCAAATATCCTACACAGGAAATGACCCGGGAAAGATATCCCTTGGATGTCCATGCCCAACCGCTGACCAACTAACATGTAAATGATTCCAAGACCAATCGGATTGGAAATCCCAGATGAGATGCACCATGCAAGATCGCTGTTTCTCGGATCATAGTAATACTTGTGGTTTCCGCTCAACCGATCCTCTTCAAATAGAAAAATCCTCAAATCATTTTCGGTAGCTCCCATGGAATAGATCGCCTGGAATTCCTCGGCGAGTAAATCTAGCGCATCAGACAAAGGCTGGCGTAGCGAAATTCCATCGTGCAAAAAATCCGATAGCAAGCGCAGCTGACTTTCAAATAATTCCCAATCATCTTCCAATGCCGCAGAGCCAAATCGTGGCGTCAGCCATTCTTCCCTGAGTGTTTTGCGACGCACCGTCTGCAAAATATCCTCCAAAATATCCAGTTCCTTGGTATTTAGATGAGCCGCCACATCCGGAAGAATCTCACTGAGGTCGCCTCCTACATGACTCAACTTATCCACGACCACCGAACGCACTTCGGGAGTTTCGTCATCCAACAAGCGCAACAACGCTGCCAGTTCTTTGATATCGGGTGAAGTCAGGTTCATCTCTGGAAAAGTGTGGAAGAAATCAATCTCTTCCGAAGCACAAGCAGAGCGGAATATCGAAATAATACACGCTCTATTTTTTTCGTCCTGCTCAACTTATCGGTTTTTCATATCTACAATCAGATCGTCAAAAAGTGCGTCGCCGCCATTGTTGCCACTACGATCTAGGCATATCTTATCAAGCTTTCCGATATCAGCAGCTTTAATGATCTGCTGGGTATTAAATCGCTTTTTTCCATCATTCACTGTAACATCCAGGGCCACGTTACCATTGGGTTGGCGATTCACGTCGATGCTCATCAGCAGTAGCTTATTGGTCGGCGGATCGAATCCCATATCGGTATTTTGCTTGATTTGGATTTTGTTATCGACCCGTTCGAGACGAAACGCACCAGTTCTGTATCCAGCATGAAACAAAGAGCGGACATTACCTACAGCAACGCCGATATGAAAAATTCCTTCACCACCGGGTTGAGCTCCTAGTTTAACCTCAATACGAAACGTGTCGGGAAACTCGTCCTTACCCATCATTTTCTTCGAATCTAGTATCAACCGTTGGTCGCCCTCAGCGTCTGCATTTTTCAAGTGCGCGACCCCATCTACCACCGAGCCATCCTTTCCTTCATAGCGCAGACGACGATATTCGTTATTGAGCGACGGTGCCGCTTTGTTGAAAAACTCAACAAATAGATCCTGTGGAGCATCTACCACCTCTTTTTGCCGCCTTTCAAGCAGTAGGCTAGCAATAGCCTGCTTCAACAGATCATCCTTCTTCCAGCGACCCTCGGCCTCGAAAACCTGCACGATTTGCTTCAGCCTGAATCTCACCTCTGGATCGTCCGAATTCTGCTTATCACGTATAGCGGGTAGGACATTTTTTCCCATCAGCTCGATTTTCTTTTGCGCTGCTTCACGCTCTATAAACTTCTCCGAACCGAGCTGAGAAATCGCCTGCTCAAGCCCCACCAAAGAATGAGACTGCTCCTCTTGCAATTTCTCCAGCGCCTCAGTTTCAGTGGAAAATCCCTGCTCCTTCAGGAGCTCAAGTCGCCAATCTCCTGATTCTTCCGCAAATGCACACGTCAGCCCCAGCGAAACAAAACACATGAAGCTTCCGAGCATTCGAGACAAATACATGAAAGAACCCTGTCTTCATATTCCCACAAATTCAAACGCTAATCTCTGGATCCATTCGAAGCCTCATGAACTGAAGTCATGCCTTTTGATTGATTTAATCAGCCATACTTCAACTTTTAAGATGGCTTGCCATTCGTCTTGTCCACCATAGCTCTTCGAGCGACGGTGGAAGCTTCCGGCACGGAAATCGCGTGTTAACATCGGTCCAAGCAGCCCTACTTCGCTAAAGCTACGAAGGGCATTGCCTGCGTTTCTATCCGGCCATGCGGAGTGCCCGTTTCACGGGGATAAATTGAGCGGCTACATGCCGCAGAAGCATTCTTCGCTTCCTTCGACTATTTACATGGCTTGCCATTCGTAGCTTACGGCACGGAAGTCGCGCGTTAACATCGGTCCAAGCAGCCCTACTTCGCCAAGGCTACGAAGGGCATTCTTCGCTTCCTTCGACTTTTTACATGGCTTGCCATTCGTAGCTTCCGGCACGGAAGCGAAGAATGGTGCGCGATACTGGGTTCGAACCAGTGACCCCCTCCGTGTCAGGGAGGTGCTCTACCACTGAGCTAACCGCGCATTCCGAGGCTGACCTGCGGGCGGCGAAACTAGGATTAAAGTCGTGATTTACGCAACCTCTTTTTCCATTGAAGCGAAAAATTTTCATTTAGGCATCTTCAAGATTACCGCTTGAGTTCTTTTGAAGGTCAACACAGGCTACCGCCGGTTTATGAAATTACTTTCCCTACTACTGCTATTTACTGTCTGTGTATCCGCTGAGGTACCAGAAATCTTCAAAGGCTTATTTGAGGAAGAGATTCCTGTAAAAGCCAACATCGGTATGGTGGCGCCTCCCAAGGAAATCGAGAAATACATTACTAAAGTCGAGGCAGCTGCCCGCAAAAACCCTGAATGGTTCAAGCAACATAGCGCAGCTACTCCACCAGGCGTTCCTCTTCCATATCACGAAAACCTAGGACTCACCAAAGAGGAATACGATGATTACATCGTTCTTTGGTCAAAACGTGAATTCAATTCCACTGAAGAAGTAATGCTTATTCTCAACAAAACACTTGGTGATACATGGACTCTCACCGCAACTGGTGGAGCAGGCATCATTTCGACTCTGCGCTACGATCCTTCTAAAAATATTTTTACTTGTCCGAGCGGAAA
Source organism: Akkermansiaceae bacterium (assembly GCA_031419275.1). Taxonomy (GTDB): domain Bacteria; phylum Verrucomicrobiota; class Verrucomicrobiia; order Verrucomicrobiales; family Akkermansiaceae; genus Luteolibacter. The sequence goes on from JANOKJ010000213.1 coordinate 5,409, forward strand.
AATGGAACCTTTGGATGATATTAAAACCGATGAAAAACACATTCTAGGTGCTTGGTCTGGAAAAGAATGGCGTTTCCAAGACAGCGGGCTTCTTGGAGTTACCAAACAAAATTTTGCGATCGGCAAATTCGCATCTAATGACTTCGGTATCATTATCTATCGTTCTCAAGAACTTTCATCTGCAGGAGTCCGCATCCATGAGCAAAGTATCGTATTGCGCTTTCCTCTCGGCAAAGCAGCCAAACCAAAACCTCAAACTGCACCTACAAAGAAGAAGTAATTCTTTCTTAGTCCGGCGATATCGCTAAGCGGGAAGGTTTGCGCAAACGAATCGTTTCCTCAATTTCACCCAAGTCCAAGCTATCTAAGACGTTTGTGGATCGATTTATCGGGCTATTTTCTGTATGGCTAGCAACATCAACGGCTAATTCCGTGTGATAGGGATCAATTCCGATTAACACGGGATTGATGGAACGTATCGGCATAGTGTTTAATGCAGGCAATCTACTAAGGGCATGAGATACATTATTACCGGATGGATTTCCACCTGCATGTAACGTGCAAAACGGCAACATTTGCGTGCCTTCTAACATATACTCGAGTTTCTCAGTGCTTATATTCTTCGGTTTTCCTGTTCCTAAATCTTCCTTGAGTTCCTGACAATACTCGGTCACACGCTGACCTGAAGTCGCACAAATCTTCACATCCACCAGACCTACCGGACGATGGATCGATGGGCTCGGTAAAGCCGACACAGAATTCATCGCCGCCACCCAAACTGGCATAGCTAGATCACGACTGAATGCACCTGGATAAATCGGTTTACTATTTCCCTGAAGAAATCCTGTCCAAACTCCACAGCTAAACCTTCCATTGTAACCTAAAAACCATGCATCTGAGAAGTCATGGGTCGTTCCACCTTTGCCTGCGCCACTGAAAGGCTGCGTGGATAGTTGTTCTTTTAATCCCCGCGCACTTCCCCTCTCCATGCCCGCTGCCATCATATCATGCATCTGCCAAGCCACTCGTTCATCAAGAAGTCTAACCGATGAAGCGGTCGATTTAGGCTGAGCAACAAGTGGATAAACCACACGCCCTTCGGCATTTTCCACACGCGAAAGGTAGGTGAACTTGGTTGGGCCTTTCTTTCCACTCAGCGGAAATGTTGAAATCGCGCTAACGGCTTGCTTTAGCGAAGCCGCCTCCCAGCCCACCATCACGCGAGGCAACACTTCAGTCTCCTGCATTGGAAAACCAAATACATTACCGGCAGAGATGATACGATCGATCCCGATCTCGGATCCCAACCGCACAGTTGCGGCGATCTTTGAATTCTCAAATGCTTTTCGTAAGGTGATATTACCTTCGTAAACTGGCGCCCCGACTTCCATACCCCACTCACCCAAAATCCCCTCGCGACCGCTCACCATCACCGCACGGTTATCCATCGGCTCATCCTCAAGCATTGATGCAGGCGTATGCTTACTCGCAAGCCCTACCGAATAGAGAAATGGATAAAATGCTGTTCCCAATGGGCGCTGGCCTTGTTCGATGAAATCATATGGAACTTGCGCATAGTCCCTACCCCCAACGTGAACCAAGACTTCACCGGTCGTATGATCCATCATGAACACCGCACCTTGTAGATACTCTGGCGCGATCTCGGTTTGATGCTTACTATACTCACTGCGTTTCTGCGCCGTATAATCTGGATGTTTCTCAGCCAGGTTCAAAGACTCTCGTAAGGATTTTTCAGCCGCATTTTGAGCTTCTGCTAGAATGGTAGTATGGATTTTGAAACCACCAGCCGAAAGCGCATCTCGCCCAAGCGCTAAGCCAACTGCATCCGCAATCCGCTCATACAAATGGGTAGTGCCGCGCTGCAGGGGCTTGGGATTAAGAGCGAGTAATTCGAGTTCTGCTTGCTTGAAATCCGATGAAGTCAGCATTGATTCTTCTCTCATCCGTTTGAGCACCATATTTCTAGCCTTCTTACTTGCCTCTAAATTATTGAGCGGAGAATTATTGGTAGGGTTTTTGATCAATCCAACAATCGTCGCGCATTCTACCAAGTTCAGATCTTTTGGCTCTTTGCCGAAGTAACCGAGTGAGGCCGATCTTAAACCGTAAAATCCACTACCGAAGTAAATGCGGTTCAGGTAAAACTCTAGAATTTCTGGCTTCTCATATCGCTTCTCAATCTCCATCGCCAGAAACGCCTCAACCATTTTCCGTTGAATTCCGCTCTCACCTTTCGCGCTGGCATCTTGTTTCAGTGGATACGCATTTCTTGCGAGCTGCTGAGTGATCGTGCTCGCTCCCTGAGTAGTCGTTCCCGCCTGGTAGTTCAGTTTTAAAGCACGGACAATGCCGATGTAATCCACCCCATTGTGCGTCTCAAACCTTGAATCCTCACCCGCTTTCAACGCATTCAGAAATAGATCAGGAACATCATCAATCGACATGATACTGCGGTTCTGGACGAAAATCCGTCCGATCTCTTTTCCATTTCTATCCAGAATAATGCTAGGACTATCCAACTC
>JANOKJ010000214.1:0-35104 GCA_031419275.1 Akkermansiaceae bacterium
CATCAGCTTTACGTACGCCGGTGACGATGTAACTGTTGTTAGTGGTATCAACATTGGGGAGCATATCGTCTCCACCTGATGAATGTTCCACAATACTGAAGTCCCATGGGGTATTGACTAGGGTGTCGTTGCCGGGATAGATATCCGTCCACCTGAGTTCACCATTGTAATAAAATAAATCAACGACAGGATCTGCCTGAACCAAGCCCTTGGTTGCGACAGCCTTGTGATTGGCAATACGGGAACCAAGAATCATAGAGAGAAAGGGCACGGGCCTGGTGCTACACTCCGTCAAAGTGGCTGAGGCTAGGCCATACTTTGGAGGATATAGTGTGTCCGCGTCCGGCATATCGTAAAATATTTGGAACCAACTATGAGACTGGCCAGAACCGGCAGAGTTGACAAACCATTGATACGCAGATCCGCATACATTGACCCCTCCTGTCGTACCGTTATTTCTGGAGGGAACATCAAACTTGGCATCGACCTCCATATTCACGGATCCGGGCAAAGAGACCACATTCGGATTGAAGGGGCCAACAGAACCAGAACCGGTGATTCTTCTGTCCAGGGTGTAGAAAATTCCGACGCCAGTGCGAACACCTGGCGACAGATTGATCGACGGATTTCGGATTGTCGTTACATTTTGTGGGGCAACCGCAGTAGGGCTGAAAATCCGCGTTTCTCCAGGTTCTAAAATAACGGGTTCCAAAATCGCCGGATTTGGATTTTGGTTAATTCTCAGGCTATAATCCTGAATTCCCTGGTCTGTGCCAAAACTTCTATTTCTATAGTCAAGGAAGCTGCTACCTCCTTGAACTGCCCAGAATTCTGAGGCTAGAGTTGGAGCACCTGCTCCTGTGAAATTGTGTCTGAGTGCCAGAGGCCATGTGTAAGCGGGACTGATGATGAGACGGCCAGTGAGAGTTAGCCTTGTATTATAAGGATTCCATAAGGTGACGATGGGCGTATAGAGCACCGCCGGACGAAACCTGCCAGGTGCCGCGCCCACAGTCGTGGCGTAATGAGATGCGATCATCTGCACTCTAGCCATCTGGGGCATAAGCCGGATATCGTGATAGGTGAGGGTGGCATTTTGCTGCGTTGTATCCGCCCCGATATCTGGCCAGCTTTGGTGGTTGATGTTCGGAGAGTTGGTGGGGGAGGACGTTGTCATTTTCTTGTAGAGCGTCGCGTAGTTTTTGATTTTCGCCCAACTGGCGATCGGTCCTCGTCTCGCCCAGAACTCTCTCACGCCGCTGGCGCGGTAGTCGGCCCAATGATAGATCATGCTGTTGCGCGGCCTGGGATCGAGATTGTTTGCGGGCCGAGTATATTGTAGATGTTCGGTAGGACTAATTTGAAAGAACTCCAATCCAGAGGTTGGCTGCTCATCCCATTTCTCGGTAAGAAGGGAGAAATCCTTTTTCCAACCACCTGTGGCGACGTTGGTGAGGAGGCCGATGGAGTCAGCGGAAAGGTCGTGAAAGCTTTCGGAAGGAACGTAGGTTTTCGCGATCAGGTCCGCGGTGTTGCGAGTTAACGCTTTGGCACCCAGTGTGGGATCGGCTAAAATCGGGTTTAAGTCAAATGGCTGGGGATCGGCCACAGAGCGGCTGCGATTGAGATCGGCCCATTGGCTGGCGGTGTAGCTGGATTGATCATCTGGCTTTGGAATGCGGGCTTTTTGGTTTTCTCCGGAAACCCACCAAGCGATGGCTCCCTTCGGGTTAATCTGTTGGGGAACGCAGTGGACTTGTCGGGTGTCTGAATCCGCGAGGGTTCCGTCCGCCAAGAGTGGGACGGTATCGGCCGAGGCAGTTTGCTGAACCAGAGAAGCCGCATCAATCGGTAACTTACCAGCAGCGCCGGAGACAAGCCACGAGACAAAGCGCCCGCTCTTGGATGCGTAGTCGGGTACAGTCGGCCTTCCCTTGAGTATCCCGGACGGCTGGTTGTCAGAACCTTCCCAGCTGCGCCAGACACCCATAAGCGGAGGGTTAGCCGAACTGACAATGTCGGCAGGCGCCGTGATCCGGGTGTCTGGTCCTGCGTGCTTCTGGAGTTCCCCGATGGCGATCATCAGCGCCATGCGGGCATTGGCGCGGGCTTCCATCTGGGCCTGCTCTTGGGATCCGGTGCGCAGAGTGACGACTGAAAGGCTCAACGTGCCAACCGTAATGATAGCCAACAACACCATCAACAATATCGTAGCTACAAGGGCGAAACCTGAGCAGCGCGGCGGACCGAAAGGTTTCCTGCTGAGTCGCATTAAAAATTTTCGATGTATATTCCTTGTATTCACAATAGTTAACTAAAAAAATTGACAGGAAACGAGCCGCCTTCAAGAATAAAGTCGTTGATATTCGCGGATTTTTCAGGTCTGATTGCGACAAATATCTCGCAACCGGTTTGATAGATTTTATCTATCACAATAGCCCTGGATTCGACGACTGAGAGTGGGCTGAAATCTGCATATCCGCCGTGTGTCAGAGCTTTTGATTTTTATAGTCCGAAAGACGCATGATAGCCCCACTTCGAGCGACTATCTCGATCTAGTTGGGTATTAATTGCCGCAAATTGACGTAGTATTTCCGCAAATGGAACGATAAGAACGTTAGTCGATGTAAGTATCCTAAACATGATTCAAAACCATGCTCAGAATATCCACGGAGAACTCGTCATCCGCTCAACCACCATGAAAGCCAACCCAAGCGTCGCCAAAATATTTGCCGTATCTTTACTAGCAGGGCTGTTATCGTTTGCCACGGCTGACGGCGCCCCGGATAAACCCGTCAAGATCTACGTGCTCTCCGGCCAGTCGAATATGTCTGGACGGGGAAACTTGGGTGATCTCCAGAAGCCAGCCGCCGAGCAGAAAGCGATGCTAGTGCGCTACATCATGGATCCGCAAAACGTGGAGAAATATAAATTCCTCTACAAGGATGATGGGAAGAGCGGTCGCACTTGGACCGTGCGCGATGACGTATTCATCACTCAGGGTGACTGGCCGCATGAGGGGCAGAAAGACCAAGGAAAACATGGCGGTTTGGGGCCTGGCTACGGAGGTTTTCGCAACAAAGGATTTGGTCCGGAGTTGGGCATTGGCCATGTCTTGGGCGACTTCCACGATGAACCAGTGCTGCTGGTGAAGGTGTCGTTCGGCGCCAATAATCTGGCGGTGAATTTCCGCCCCCCGAGTTCAGGTGGAACACTGGGAGATAAATACCCGCTGGTGGTCAAGGCTGTCAAAGAAGCGATCGAGCATCTGCCGGAAATCATCCCGGGCTATCAGAAGGAAACCGGTTATGAAATTGCCGGCTTCTTCTGGAACCAGGGTGAGCATGACTGCACTCCCGAGTTCTCGGCGGAGTATGAACAGAACCTTGTAAATCTCATCAAGGATTTGCGTAAGGAATTCAATGCGCCCAGCATGAAAACGGTCATCGCGACGACGGGTTATGGTGGTCGGGAGCCCAAGGATGCACAGACCGGAGCTGCGCCCAAAGGTTATGAGAATCAACTGAAGGTCATTGCCGCCCAATTAGCTTTGCCCCTCCGGCCGGAATTCAAGGGGACGGTTGCTACCGTCGAGACGCGTGACTTATGGCGCGCGCCGGAACAGTTTGGGTCTGGTGGCGGGGGTGGAATCCACTGGAACGGTAATGGCGAGTCATACTGGTTGATGGGCGAAGCCATGGGCCGCGGTATGCTCGGCCTCCTTCCCACCAAGCCAGCGAAACCGTAGGCGGGGACTGATCAAATCCGCTCACTTCGGAAGTAGGTTCTCGTCGCGGTCGGTGCGGAAGGGGGAGGGTGGTGGCATTAGTGCGGCGGCCCATCGGTATATCGGATGCATGAATGTCATGAGGGTTTTCTTTCGATGGTTTCCTAGGCTAGTTATGCGCATCGCTCAGGAAAGAAGATGTCGAATTTCTGTCGCAATTTGACCTCACATATCCGCAAACAGAGCGAAAGGATCACTGGTCATCGAAGGTAGCTTTCTTATGATGACTCATAATGAGGCGCAAGCCACGCATACATCCATGGAAATCCCGTTCCGTGAAAATATCATGAAATGATTCTTTTCCCATTTTTCCAACTTCGACCCCCAACCTATGAAAAACACTCTAACACAATTCTCTGCGCTCTTCCTACTTGCCGGCAGCGCGCTTGCTCAGAGCGAATCCTTTTACAAAGAGCCGCAGCTGTTTTCCAAAGCTCCCGACCCAACGAAGTCCACTTTCTTGGTCGAACGCTTTGGGCCGGTCGGCATGGGAATCGAATTAATCCAGCCGGCGTTCACCATGCGCATCCAGAATATTGAACCGGGATCGCCCTCCGAGGCAACTGGCAAGCTGAAGCCAGGACAGATCATCGAGTCCATCAACGGTGCGGTGCTCAAAGATATCGATCCGCGGATCCAGCTCGGAAATATCATCACCACCGCAGAGTCTGCCGATGGTGTAATCCGTCTCCAAATCGCTGATAAGCCCGGTGGTCCAGCCCAGGAGGTCGTCGTCAAGATTCCTGTTATGGGAAGCTACAGTGCGACCTGGCCGCTCAACTGCCCGAAGTCTAACAAAATCGTGCGCGGGCAGGCTGACTGGCTGGCGAAGCCCGAAAACGGCGGCGGCTTCGGCGGTATCGGAATGCTGTTTCTGTTAGGCACGGGCGAAGACAAGGATCTTGGACCCGTCAAAGCGTGGGTGCATTCGCTGGCCGATAAAGCCCCATCAAGATACTCTTGGCATTTAGGTCTCGGTGGCGTCCCGCTGTGTGAGTATTACCTACGTACTGGGGACGCGGCGGCCTTGCCGATCATCCAGAAATGGGTAGATACTGCAGTGGCGACCGAATACTTTGGCGGATGGTCTCAGAAAGGCGTATCAGGGCAGCCAACTTACGGCGGTGGTAATGGGCACCTGAATGCGGGCGGCACTGCGGTGGTAACTTTTCTGATGTTAGCAAAAGAGTGCGGAGTAAACATTCCAGAAGAAACCTTCAACCGCGTGCTCAAACACTTCTACCGCTGGGCCGGACGCGGCAGTAACTCGTATGGCGATGGTCGGCCTGAATACGGCATGGTTGAGAACGGTAAAAACGGCAACCTCGCTTTCGCCATGGCCGCTGCCGCCGCGCTCACCCCAGATGGCGAAAAATCAGTCTATGCTGGTGCCCGCGATGCAGCGGCGTCGACCAGTTTTTATACCACCACATTTATGCTGCACGGCCACAGCGGCGGCGGGATTGGTGAGATATGGCGCAGTGCCTCCATGGGGCTGCTGCATGACAAGAAGCCAAAGCAATACCGCGATTTCATGGACGAGCGGAAATGGCACTATGAGTTGTCCCGTCGCTTTGACGGCTCCATGACTATCCTCAGTGGAGGAAGTAACTATGACAATCCCGCGTGGGGGGCGGCTTACGCGCTTACTTATATCGTCCCGCGCAAAACGCTGCGCATCACGGGTGCCCCTCTAACAAAGTTCTCTAAGCCTTACAAACTTCCCGAGCGTCCGTGGGGCACAGCAGCCGACGATAGCTTCGCCAGTATCCAGCCCGCTGCCTTTGCGGACGGTAAGCGCCCAGACTTTTCTGATGAAACTCTCGCCAAGGATTCGGGACGGGCAATGCTCGCGCGCTTTAACGCTGCAGAAATCGATGATGAGACTTTGCGCCGCTACGCCCACCATCCTGATTCTTTCGTACGCCTGATGGCCGCGCGCCGTGTGATGGGTGCCGGTACCGAATACCTTGGCAAGGCCACAGGCACGGGCGAGTTTCGCAAGGAACTCGCGATGGAATTGTTCCGCTCTCCTGACGCTCGTGTCCGCCGTGCAATCCTCGATGCGATGGAGTATCGGCTCTCGGGTGACGAATTCATGCAATTTTTCGGCACTGAAGGTTTCGATAAAATCATCGCGATGCTGCGTGACCCCGAGGAATCCCTGTGGGTCAAGGACGCTGCGATGAATCTTATCGGACGCGCCCCGGCCGATGCGGTATTGCCGCACGTCGATCTCCTGTTAGGTTATCTAAAACACGATGAATGGTGGCTGCAGAATGCCGCGCTTGTGGCATTGTCACCTGTGGCGGGGGATGAGCGCTGTTACGAGAAAGTCATTCCGGCTATCGGATTGCTAGCACGAACCTCTGGACATTGGAATACCACCGCCCCGTTGCGGTGGGGTCAGCTCCGCAGCAGCCTTCTCAGTGCTGCACCCAAGGTTCAGAAGTTTGCCTCAGAAACATTCGGAGAGGCACTCGTCGGTTACACCGGTAAAAAATCTACACCGAACGGATTGGACATCACGAATGTTTACGATTCGCACAAGACTTTCCTTGCCACCGTACTGTCCGAAGTTGAAGGCGGATACGACCTGTTGTATGAGATCGGGAAACGGCAAGAACCAAATAATTCGTTGCCATTCAGCAAGGTTTTCCTCAGTGCCGATCCTGAAAAATTCGGCCCCGAACTGAAGAAGGCCTACGAACCGGCGGTGCGTAATCAGATTATACCGGCCTACATTGGCAACAACCACAAAGCCCTCGCATGGGAGATGAATAATGGCGCGAAGGAGAAACCAGAACTGAAAAAAGAGGAACCCCTAAAACCACTGGCCCTGCCTGGGCTTGTCATGCCGGGACTCGTTCGACTCTACAACCAGATTGGAATAAGCGACTACAATTGGCACGACTTCGGGCCAAAGTGGACCGAAATGAACTGGGATTACCACACTTTCGACCCACCCGAGAAACTGGCGTTGGACGCGGTGCGCTTTCGCTATCGCAAGGTAACCTACCCGACCGGTATGGAAAACTGGTTTGATCCCGCGTTCGATCCAACTAAGGCCGGATGGAAAACCGGTCGCCAGCCCTTCGGTCAATACGACGGCAAGCTCGTGACCGATAGCACGCCCCTCGTGAACGGCGGCAAAGGCTGCGGCGCGGATTACTGCCGCCACCTCGAGCCAATGCAGAGCCTGTGGGATAAAGAAGTATTGTTGGTGCGCGGTAAGTTCCAATTCCCAAAATTCAAAGAAGGACACAGCTACCGCTTGCTCAATGGTGGGATGTCGCACGTCGGCAGCGGCGACGGGTTCCGGATTTACGTCAATGGAAAACTATTGATGGAACGGCCAACGGGAGTCCCCGCGCGCTCGGGCGGGAATCCCGTGGGGGCGCTTCTCATCAGCAAGGAATGGTGGCCGGAATTCGAAGGCGAAGTAACCATCGCTGCCACCAGTTTCCTCGCCTACGGCACGACCTCAAAACCACCTACTAACCCATTACCCCAACGCCACTTCAGTCTCTTTCTCCAAGAAATGAAATTGCCGCCTTATGGTGAAAAGGAAATTTTAACCTCCGCCACTGCCGTGCCGATGCTCTCCTCAGAATGGCAGGCCATCCAAGATCCAGAAATGAATCTCGAAGATCCCGACGAAGGCAAATTCCGTTGGGATGGCGTTTTTCAGTCGAATCCAAAACTGTTAGGAAACTGGGTTCAGCTTGGCCAAGTTCCAGTTATCGATGAGTTTAAGCCAAGCGTCGCCCCGCGCAAGCAGGCGAACAACTTGTCTTATCAACAAATCACCTTCAGCGACGCGGGTAAAACCAGCACCCCGCTGCACATCTGGTCCGGAAATAGGTTGATGAATCTAGTCATTAATCAGGCCCAGCGAATCGAGATAAAAACCATCGATGGAGCTGACTACCTTTTCATAGAAACCGGCAATTTCAGCAACCGTAATCCCGTCGGCTGGAAATCGCCTTGGTATGTTTTCAAGCGAGAAGGCAAGTGAGACGAAACAAGAGATTTTTAATTGAAAATAAATGAACCCAAAGAGATCGTTTAAGTGTCATGATTAGATTTAACTCACCAAAGTTTGCCCGCTCCGTCCTCGTTGCTGCTGGTGGTTTGTTGCTTTCAGGGCTGCAGAACTCTGCTTTGGCTGCTCCGCCCGATGAGACGGCTGTTCCCGCAAACATCAGCAAGGTGTTCGAAGCTAACTGTGTTTCCTGTCACGGTCCGAAAAAAAGTAAGGGCAAGATCACGCTGCACGATATCGATGGCGGTCTGGCGGTAGGACGCGATCTGGTGCGTTGGGAGAAAATCCTTAAGGAACTCAGAAGCGGTGAGATGCCGCCAGAGGATGAGGATCAACCGGACGATACGGACCGTAAGGAGGTCATCACATGGATTGAGAACAACATCCGTAAATTCGCCAGCAGCCCTGATTTGGCACCCACGATTCCAACCGCGCGTCGTCTCACCAACTTCGAATATCAGAACACCATGCGCGATCTGATCGGGTTCGATTTAAAACTCTCTGGCGGCCTGCCTGAGGATCCGGAGAAACCTTATCGCTTCAATAATACGGCCGAGTTCATGTTGATCGGCCCAGAACAGATGGATCGTTACTTGGAATGCGCCCAGCGCGCGATGACTTCGGCAATCGTGGATCCTGGCAAACCGGAGATCCATCGTTCCGAGGCGAAGTGGGGAGCAAAAGTCACGTCTGCCGCAACCAAGAACGCCGACGAGATTGGCGTATATCGTGGCGCTGGTCGCAACGCCGCAAGCGAGGGTCTGAATCTGAAAAGCTGGCCGAAAACTGGCGAATTCCGCATCCGGTTCAAGGCATCTGCGATCTTGCCGCCGGGAGTTGACAGCGTTCCACTGCAAATGGTGATGGGTTATCCGCCTGGGTTTCAAGCGCTCTTTCTGCTTGAGCCCGTCGGCAACCTACGACTGACCAACACCACGGACAATCCTCAAATGTTTGAGATGCGCGGCCGTATTGAAAACTTTCCAGTGCGTCCGCCGATATCGCTAAAAGGTGGGATGTCGCCTCCGGCGCTGTGCGTCAAGCCAGTGAATCTCTGGGACAACGGCCACCTCAACGATTATAACGACAGTGGTGGAGGATGGGACATCTCCGGGCCACGTGTATCCGTTGAATCGCTAGAGTTTGAAGCGCCGATTGCTGATGTGTGGCCGCCGGATCATCACACTCGGATCATGTTTGCCTCGTCGTTACGTGAAACCGATAAGCCGGCTTATGTGAGGGAAGTGCTCAGTCGTTTCATGACACGGGCGTTTCGCCGGCCGGTGTTGCCGGAGGAAGTTGATCGGTTTGTGAAGGTTTACAATATCTTGGAGGGTGATTCTCCCACTTTGGAAGACGCCCTCCGAGAAACTTTGGCGCTGGTGCTCACGGCGCCGCAATTTCTCTATCATACAGTCGCCCAAGACGGGGCCACCACGCGGCAATACGAGTTGGCTTCCAAGCTGTCTTATTTCCTCTGGGGTAGCATGCCGGATGACACGCTGCTTGAACTCGCTGCGCAGGGTAAGCTGGATGATCCGGCTACGATTGAAACGCAAGTGCGCAGGTTGCTAGCAGATAAACGATCCGGTGATTTTGTGAAGAGTTTCACCCTGCAATGGCTGAGTATTTCGAAGGCGAAAACGCGGAACATTAACCTGCAGCTGTTCCCCCGGTTTCTGTTTGCTGCAGGCGGCGAAGCGAAGGGACGGGAAGTGCCCAATCGTCCGACGATTCGCGATTACATGGAGGGTGAGACCGTGGGCTTCATCGCGGAGTTAATTAAGAAAAACGCCAGCATCACGAACTTGGTGGATTCTAACTTTGCAATATTGAATCAACCGCTCGCGGGACATTACGGGGTTGCTGGGGTGCAAGGTAACGAGCTGCGTGCCGTGCCGATCAAGCCCGAGCATCATCTCGGCGGGTTGCTCACTCATGGCTCGGTGCTGGTGGCAAACTCGACCGGCTCGGCGCCGCATCCGATTTATCGCGCGGTGTGGTTGCGTGAGGCGATCCTCGGCGAAGATGTGAAGCCGCCGCCAGCTGAGGTGCCGGCGCTGGCGGACACCGTCGGCGCAGCAGCGGAGAAAGCTGTGACGATCAAGGATATGCTGCGCCAGCACCGGAAGGAAGAAACTTGCAACGTATGCCATGCGAGCCTCGACCCTTGGGGAATCCCTTTTGAAAAATACAATGCGATCGGAAAATATCAGCCAATGGTTCCTAAAGAGGGCGTCACCGTCAGGGGATTCGCCGAAAAAATCGACAAAGATATGGCGGGGTATGAAGCCTACCTGAAGACGATCAACACTGTCGAAATCCAAGCTGACGCCCGCGTCCCACGCGGTCCGACGATTGACGGGATGGAGCAGCTCAAGGCGTTTCTGCTAGAGGAACGCAAAGACGACATCGCCGAGAACGTAGTGCGAAGATTTCTAAGTTATAGCCTCGGGCGGAGTCTAACATATAAAGATTTTCTCCTCGTCGAACAAATATGCAGTCAGACCAAGAAAAACGACTATCGCTTTCAAGACATGCTCATTGCCATTTGTCAGAGTGAAACTTTTCGGGGAAAGCCCTAGCTGTAAGAAATCCTATCTAACAACACATCAACATAATAACATATATGAAACAAAAATCATGGCATCTTGATCGACGTGAATTTCTTCGGAGCACCGGCATTGCATTGGCCTTACCGTTTCTGGAAAGCATGATGGGATCGGCAAAGGCTGCTAATGCCGGTAAAGCGCTGCCCAAGCGGATGATGATCAGCTATTTCGCCTACGGCGCTTACATGCCCGACACCAATGAAGGAATCCCTATTGCCGGCAAGCCGCACCACGAGTGGAACTGGTTTCCGTGTATGGATCCCGGACCGCTGACTTTCAATAAATCTTCGGCTCCATTCGCTCCGCTCAAGGAATACGTCAGCTATCTGCGTGGTCTCGATCATGTAGGCGGCTACGGGATGGGTGGTCACAGCAGTGGCGATGTCTTTGGCACCGGGGCGTTAATGGCTAGTACTGAGCAGACCAATAACATCTCCATCGATCAATTAGCAGCCAAGATCACCGGTCACAAAACCCGCTTCCCTTCGCTGGTCCTTGGCACCGAGGGCGGCACTGGCTCTTACGGAAACGCCAAGACGCTTTCCCATTACGGCCCGGGTCGACCCATCCCCGCCATGCAGAAACCTCAGGAAATTTTCAATCGAATGTTTCAGCCGTACGCGGGATCCAGTCCGGAACAAGTCCGTACACGGCTGAAGCGGGACGCCAGTGTGCTGGATGTGATGCTGGATAATTCCAAAAGCCTGAATAACCGTTTGGGTAAAGCCGATCAACAAAAGATGAATGAGTATCTGGATACGGTGCGTGCGCTCGAGCAACGGGTCGAACGTTCCAGTCAGTGGACTCATGAGCCGCTGCCCAAAGTTGATACCAAGGGGCTCAACCTCGAAGTCGCATACACCGAAGCGCAGGAATATACCCGCTGCCTGTATGACCTTATCTATCTGGCATTTCTAACTGATTCAACGCGCTTTGCCACGCTCATGCTCGAGAGTGAATCGTCAAATGCACATCCCACCATGCAGTATCCGACCTACGTGCTTCCTGGTTGCAAAGCATCCTCGCATGACTTCTCTCACGGCCGCGCCCCAGAAAACGGCCCATGGGACAAGTGGCGCGCGGAACAACACGCCTACTTCCTGCAGCGCCTGCGCGATACCAAGGAAGGCGATGGCAACATGCTCGATCGCACCGTTGTGCTTTGGGGCTCCGCCCACTCGCACGCCGGACACGGCACGAAAAACTATCCGATCCATCTCGCTGGCGGCAACGCACTGGGCTTCAAGCACGGCAACCTGCATGCGTTCGAAGGAGCAAAGAAAAAGCCGTTAGCGAATCTTTTCGTCTCGATGCTCAACGCTGTCGATGCACCGACTGAGAAGTTCGCTGATAGCACTGGGGAAATGACAGAAGTAAGGAGTTAATCATGCTACGACTGAAGCTACATATTTTAGGGTTGTTGCTATTGTTAGGAATCAATGTCCTTGCGGTAGAACCCTTGCCGCGTGTGTTGGTTCTTGGCGATAGTTTCTATCAAAACCTGACTAATTCGGCGGTTCAAAAACTCAATGGGCGCGCGCAAGTCGTATATGCAAATCCCGGCGACTCCTCCTATGCGCTAGCGAATCTCGATGAGTTGTTAGGTAAAGACAAGTGGAGTGTCATTTACTTCAGCTTCGGTATTGCGGATCTGTGTTACAAGCATCCGGACCTCAAGGGTGTCCGGGCATTAAGCAAAGCCGCTGGTGGCGTGCGCGTGAGTTCGCCGGAACTCTATGAGAAGAATTTAACTGCGTTAGTCCCGCGATTGAAGGCCACTGGCGCAAAAATAATCTGGGCCAGCACCACCCCTCCTGTTTCCCCTGGGGGCGCCTTTATTAATTACGATCCGGGATCGGAAGTCGAATACAACAAGATCGCCGCCAAAGTCATGGCAGCACAAAGTGTTACAGTGAATGATATGCATGCGCTCGGGAGCGCTAATGCCAAAAATGGGGCCCCGACTGCGCCATTAACGGAGGCGTTTCTTAAGGCGATCGAGACGGCGCTGGAGCCTGCAAAGAAATAATGAATCCGAGGAGATACTTTGACTAACCAAACATCACAAATCTAACGCCATCCCATCTCGCAAATAGGTGAAGGAGGAAATTCGCCGATAGCACGGAAAAAATGACTGAGCTCTGCGCTTGAGGCCGCATTCATTTTATTCAATTCACCTAACAGAAAAATTCAAATTAAGAAAACATCATGAAGCTTATCCTGATCTCCTTCGCTGCACTGCTCGCCAGTGCAAACGCCAAGCCGCTGAAAGTTTACATCCTGTCGGGCCAGTCCAACATGGTCGGAATGGCCAGAACTTCAACATTGGAACATATCAAACTATTACCCGATTCGGCAAAAGAGTTTAAAGACATGTTCGATAAGGACGGTCAGCCCGTAGTAATGGATGATGTCTGGGTCACTTTTGGTGAGCGTAAGGGTAAGCTCGCACCTCATTTTGGTGGGGCCAAACAAGCCTCTCTCGGTCCGGAGTATGCTTTTGGGATCTATATGCACAAGGCCTTGCAGGAACCTATTCTGCTAATCAAGGCCGCATACGGAGGCAAGAGCCTGAATTTCGATTTCCGACCACCAAGCGCCGGTGAGTGGACTCCGCCGCCGGGGCATCCGGATCTCGTGAAAGAGGAACTCGCCAAGCTGTCTATCCCAACCAAGCTGGATTTGCCTGCCGATTATGTTCCAGGGGAGGAATATTTACCCAAACAGGGGCGCCGTCTTGGCGACTTCATGGGAATTCGACCGATGCAGGGAGTGACGATTGGTGAGGTTAATGGGGTGCACCCCATCTATATCGCACAGGCGCCGACCGAGAAACTCGAAGGCAATCCGTTTCAGGTGGGCGATTTGATTATCGGCGTCAATGGGCAGGGACTACGGAAAGATTCGATCGATCATTGGCGTGAGGCATTTTTTGGAGAGTTCGGGCAAGATTGGATGCTCAATGTCACGCGCTGGCGCAAGGGCAAGATCGAGACTTTTGACTTCGATATGAGCTTTCGCCTCGAAGATGGACGTGCCGGGATTGAGAAAGCAAAAGAGGAGTCCAAAAAACGCTCGCTTGCGGCGCAGGAAAACAAAGGACTGTACTATAAAACAATGATCGAAGAGATCCAGAAGGCGCTGGGTGATATCAAGAGCGTCTATCCGGATTACGATCCCAAGCAGGGCTACGAACTTGCTGGGTTTGTCTGGTTTCAGGGCTGGAATGACGTGGTCGATAGCTACACCTATCCCAACCGCGAGAAGCCACGTGGATTCGAGCAGTACAGCTGGCTGCTGAAACATTTTATCCAAGATGTTAGAAAAGACCTAAAGGCTCCCGAATTACCCTTCGTGATCGGGGCAATAGGCGTGGGCGGTTATCAGGAAACTCCTCGGGATCGCTTTGGCTATCTCCAACAGGCTATGGCCGCACCGGCAGAAGATCCAGAATTCAAAGGCACCGTCGCTACCGTGCAGACAGGGAATTACTGGGACAAGCAGTTAGAAGAACTCGTCAACCGATCCGCAGAGATCACGGAATACAAGCAGGTCCTACAACGCGAGAAAGGTCTCGAAGGCGAGGCGCTAGAGAAAGCATATGTGGAGTACCGTGCCAGCAAGATGAGTCCGCTTGAGGAGGAGATATTGCAAAAGGGTAAATCTGATAAGGGATTCCACTATCTCGGAAGTGCCAAGATTCTATCAGGAATCGGCAAAGGCTTCGCCGAGGCGATGCTGAAACTTCAAGACAAAGCAAAGTAGAAGACTGGAATAAAACGAAAGGTAACGCATCGTGAAACAAACACTGAAGACCCTAATCGCCACGTTCATACTTGCCATTTCGGCACAGGCAGCAGAGCCAACCCCCAACAACCCTGTTAACGAGCAGGGTGCCGTAAAACTAAAGCAGGGTGACCGGATTGTATTCCTTGGAGATTCAATAACTGCTGAAGGCAACCACCCGGAAGGATTCGTCAAACTAATTAAATACTCGGTAGACAAGGCCCATCCCGACTGGGGTGTGGAAACGATTAATGCCGGTCAGGCTGGAAATAGAGTGATGGATCTCCAAGCCCGCCTGCAAGCAGGCGTCCTTGATAAAAAGCCGTCAATCGTTTTCATTTACATCGGCGTGAATGATGTGGGGTATTGGACCGCGAGGAGACGAGTCGGCACGACCAAGGAGCAGTTCGAATCCGGCCTCAAAGAAATGATCGGCAAGATCAAGGCTGCCGGCGCCCAAGTCATTCTTTGTACGCCAACTGTGCGCGGCGAAAAAAATGACGGGACAAATATCAATGACAAGATGATGGAAGAGTATAGCGACATCAGTCGTCGCGTGGCGGTCGAAACGCAGGTGCTGCTGGTGGATCTCCACAAAACCTTTATCGACTACCTGAAGGCAAACAATCCCACAAATCAGGAGATGGGGATTTTAACGAGAGATAACTGCCATCTCAATGCGGCTGGCAACAAACTCGTCGCAGAACAGATGCTTAAAGTGTTTGGGGTGCCACTAGCAGAAGCACCGGTCGCTCCCGAAAAGAAATAAATTGAATGCGATTAGTGAATTGAGAATCACGGAAGGTATGAAATGATGAAGAAACCCTTCTTATTTATTGGAATAATCGCATGGCTCGTCGTTAGCAAGGCCTCGGCCGAAGTGAAACTCCCCGCGTTGTTTTCGGACAATGCGGTGTTGCAGCAGGGAATCCCGGTGCCGGTATGGGGCACGGCCAGCGATGGAGAGAAAGTGACGGTGGCGTTTGCTGGACAGACTGAGACAACAACGGCCAAAGATGGGCGGTGGATGCTTAAGCTCAAACCGTTGGAAGCCAATGCGACACCGCAGATAATGACGATTACCGGGTCGAATACGATTGAAATTAAAAATCTGTTGGTCGGTGAAGTCTGGCTCGGCTCAGGCCAATCTAACATGGACACGCGTGTGAGCATCTACACCAAAGACGATCCCGTTCTAGCCACGCTTGCGGCCACAACTTACCCAAAATTGCGTCTGTTAGATAAGGCTCACAAAGGTTGGGTGGAAGCCACTCCCGTCAACAATGACAAGTTTTCGGCGTTGCTCTTTACGTTTGGTACGCGCCTCCAGCAGGAACTCAATGTGCCTGTCGGTATCATACTTGGTGCGCTGGGCCACACGTCGTCATGTGAATGGCTGACCGAGGAGATGCTCCGCGGTGACACTGCGTGCCAGACGCAGGCGAAAGAATTCGCACAGACCTATGATTTCGACGCCGAGATGAAGAAATATGAATCGGTTCTAGTCAAGTGGAAAGAGGCGGCCGAAAAAGCCAAACAAGAAAACGTTGTGCGGTCGGGGCGTGTGCCGAAGCCTCCGGTGCGTGCGGGCGAATCCGACCTGTCCATTGGTAAACTCTACGAGGCCCACATCCGGCCCTACGTACCTTATGCGATTCGCGGAGTGCTATGGGATCAAGGCGAGCACGGCACCGCTCTCAAAGGCGTGGATCAGTTTAATGTGATGGGAGCGCTGATTAAAGGTTGGCGCAAAGACTGGGGGCAGGACTTCCCTTTCCTCTATGTGCAAAAACCTAGCGGCGGCGGCACCGCGTGGAATCTGGATGATCCGACGACGATAAAGGCGAGCAAGTTCAGCCCGCTACCCGCCCAGAAGCCTGGTAATCCCGATGGCCTCTATCGCGAATTGCATATCAAGATTCAACAGCATCCCAAGACGGCGATGGTCACGAGCAGCGACCTCGGGGATGGCCTTCACCCTGTAAACAAGTCGGGTTATGGCGCGCGCGCCGCCCGTGTGGCGCTGTGCTTTGTTTATGGCAAGATGTTTGAGATCAGGGGACCGCTCTATGCCTCGCATGAGGTCGAAGGTAGTAAAATTCGTGTTAAATTCACTCACGTCGGCCAAGGCCTCGCCGTGCGTCACAGCGAGAAATTGCAGGGGTTCATGATCGCGGGAAGTGACAAAAGGTTTTATTGGGCAGATGCGATAATCGAAGGCGACTGCGTGATTCTGACAAGTTCGGCGGTGGAGCAGCCAGTCGCGGTTCGCTATGCGTGGTCGAGAAATATTTCGTGGGCTAATCTGTTCAACAAGGACGGGCTTCCTGCGCAAACCTTTCGCACCGATGACTGGAAATGAAGTGCCGTTTCCGCGAAGTTTCCAGTGACGTGTAAAAGAGATAATAAATCATGAAGAAAATATTATCATATACTTTTTTTACGATGACGCTCTGTGTTCTAATAACACCGACCGCGAGCGCTCTGTCTGTTAGTGTCATGTTTTCAGATCACATGATGTTGCAGCGTGATATGCCTGTGCCCGTCTGGGGTAATGCAGGAGCAAATGAGACCGTTACGGTGGAGTTTCGAGACCAGAAGAAACAGGTTACATCCGATAAGGATGGCAAATGGTTGTTGAAACTCGATCCCTTGAAGGTGGGTGAGCCGGGCAAGATGACGGTTACCGGTTCTTCGGGTGAGAAGTTCGTTTTCGACGATGTGCTTGTGGGTGAGGTTTGGTTTGGCTCCGGGCAGTCAAATATGGTCGGTGATATGGGACGCTACTCCAGTGAGCCAGCTCTCAAGGCCATGCTGGACGGTTGTCCACATCCTCAATTGCGGCTTTATCGCGGTGGATGGAAACAGGCGGCGACCGCCGACGGAGCCCAGCCCGAGGGCGAGAACACACTAATATATCATGGCGGATGGAATCAGGCGACAGCGGACACCAGCCCCAGAATGTCGGCATTGCTTTTCGCTTTCGGTTATTCTCTGCAGAAAGAGTTAGGAGTGCCAGTGGGCTTGGTTGTCGGAGCTGCCGGCGGTACGGCGTCGAGCGAGTGGCTGCCGGAGGAAATGATAGCTGATGACAAAGATTGTGTTGCCCTGTTAGAGAAAGACGGAAACAACCTGCTCGACAGCGTCAAGCGTAAGGCCGATTACGAGGCTAAATTGGCGGAATGGGAGAGAATCTCTGCTGCCGAAAGGGCGAAGGGAGGAAAGGAGCCCGCCAAGCCTCGCGAGCCGCTTGATCCAGGGAACAGATACACGAAGCGTGTGATTAGCGTTGTCCCGTATGCGATCCGCGGTGTCCTTTGGGATCAAGGTGAGTCTGGTACGGGCATTCCGGCTATTGATCAATACACGATGATGGGCGCTTTGATTCATGGATGGCGCAAGGCATGGGGGCAGGACTTCCCATGGATTTACGTGCAGAAGCCGAGTGGTGGTGGGTGTGCATGGGACATCACGAATCCGGCTACAAACAGAGCGGATGCTTTTGTTCCTCATCCGGTTGAGAATAATGCGGCAGATGCCGGTAAGAACCGAGAAACCCACATACGCATCATGCAGCATCCTAAGACAGCCATGGTGTCGAGCAGTGATCTGGGTGGCGGGGTTCACCCGGGCAACCGATCGGGTTATGGTGCACGCGCATGCCGAGTCGCGCTGGCACTTGCTTACGGCAAAGATGTTGAGATCTACGGTCCCCTTTACGAGTCGCACAGTGCGGAAGGCAATACGCTTTGTGTAAAGTTTTCGCACGCCGAATCCGGGCTGGCTGTTCCCGAAGGACAGAAACTACAGGGTTTTGAGATCGCTGGTACCGATGGGAATTATCGCTGGGCCGATGCCAAGATCGTTGGAAAAACGGTCTTGCTAACTAGCGAGAACGTTCCAGCTCCGGTGAGCGTGCGTTATGCATGGGCTGAGTCGATACCGTGGGCAAATTTATTTAATGGGGAGCAATTGCCAGCACTCACGTTTCGTGCGGAAAAGCCTCAGCCAGTTGGTAAGCAGTGAAGCTGTTAGAATACATAAACAGGAAGACAAACTTATGAATCAAAAGGGCAATAGAAAATTCATCTTCACAGCGGCGTTGTTGGCCACCCTGAGTTATTTCAGTTGTGCTGCTGCTGAGGAAGCGGTCATCCCTGATAAGCATACGGACCAAGGCCGGTTTATTGATGCACATGTTCATTTTCATGCCTGCAAGCCCGGCGAACTGGACAAGGCAGCTGAATGGATGAAGTCTAACAACGTTCAGCGCATCATCAACTATCCGCTGGCTCAATCGCGCCCGAAAAACGACGATGAGCGCAAGCAGATGCTTGAGAATTATGCGAAGTACAAAGACAGCATGGGTCGCGCCTGCGTCATTTTTCCTAATGAAGTGAACAGTGTGGAAGAAGCCGTCAAACTGCTTACGAAAGAGAAGGAGGATGGAGCCGTAGCCTTCGGCGAGCATTACGGCGGAGGATTGGAATTCGACGATCCCAAGAACCTGCGGCTATACGAAGCCTGCGCAAAGGTCGGGCTACCGGTGATGATTCATTTGGGCAATAAAGGGGTGCCGGGGCTTGAGAAGGTTTTGAAATTATATCCGGATTGCATCATTATTGCCCATAGCAGTGCCTGGTGGCGGTTTCTTGATGACGGCACCTGCGACCGGATTTTGAAAACTTATCCAAATCTCTACGCAGACATTTCCTGCTCAAGCAAAGCGAGCCTGCTTGTTAAAGATAAGAAATTCGGAAAAGAGTTCCTAGTGCGCAATGCAGATAAGCTGCTCTTCGGCAGCGACAACGGCTGGACCTCTTTGGGTGGCAAGCCAGGCGGGGGAGAGTTTGCCTTGATAGACGATCTTGATCTTCCGGCTGATGTTGAGGATAAAATCTGTCGCAAAAATGCCGAGCGGTTGTTCTGGGGCGGTAAAGCAGCGAGTCTAAATCCGCCTGGAGATCACCCTTAAAACAGTTAGATCGGAGATGTTATAAACATGCGGATTATCAGTTCAGTTTTAGCAAGTTGCTTTTATTCGTCCTGACCGGATTATTTTCTTCTCCGACTTTATCTCTCCTCATCTCAGCGAGATGGTCCGCAATCATCCAAGATGCATGCGATGTATGAAATCTCCGCAGTTGTGACCAACGCCCCTAATTGGTGGCGAAAGAACTGTCGTAAATAGACCCAATGTATCCGCAAATCGGAACGATATAACTCTTGAAAGCGACCCGCTTCCTGTCACTTGTTTAGGTCAATTGTTGTGTATGCACGGAATATAAATAGGAGTATGAACACTTTCCAGACACATCATCCCTCTAACAGTTTTAACTTGAGCCTCAAACCCAAAAAATTTATGAATAAGCACAAGCATCTGCTACTACTTTACATTGCGGTAATATTAGCCTCGATTTCGTGTGTATCGGGTGCGGAAGCCGAACTCACCGGGCGCGTGATAATGAGAGCGGCAAATTGTTTCAGTGAGCAGCCGCATGAGCATGCGCACGATATTGAATATTTCGTTGTCGACGAAAAGACCAAGGTCAGAACCAAGCTGAATGGGGCGCCAGCAGTTTTTAGCAAACTCAAGCCCGACCAAAAGATCCGAGTCAAAGCCGCCCCAAACGCACAAGCTAAGGCCGGTGGAGGTAGCAAAGCGACAGGTGGCGTTGTAGCGAGCGGCGCGGATGCGTCGTTCGACGCGGGCAGCGTAGAAATTATTGCAGAGCCGGCGGTGGCAGCGGCACCTGCAGAAGTTGGCCAGGGAGCGCCGACGCTCAAAATGCTACGCTGCCTGTTGGTGTTCGCGAGTTCGCAGGACTATCCGTGCGCCGTGAATGCAACCGCCACCGTGGACCGTCTTTTCAACTCACCAACCAATGTGAATTTGGGGATGCAGGCATTAACCAAAGGTCATTATGGAATTCAACTCGGCAACGGAACCAGCCAACCCGCCAGTGTATCCGTGCAGTTAAATGTCAACTCCGCCGGCCAGTCTGCGTTCTATATGGAGGATCTGATGTTAGCTAAGATTGCCAGTCTCGGATATGACATATACGCTTATGACCGGGTGTTATTGTTCCCCCCTGCCGGAGTATCGAATTTTACGGCATATGCCTATTACGGGTCCTATAATTCCGACCCAACTGGCATGGTTTCAGTGTATGGTTCGAAATACGGCAACCAGTATTATCTGGGCGGCTTTCTGCATGAGCTTGGACACAATTTTGGGTTCGAGCACTCAAATATAGGCACAAATGAATATGCTGACGGCACTTGCGTAATGGGATCGTCGCATGGCGCAGTGGATACCGAATGCTATAACGTGGCGAAGCTGGCTGAGCGCAAATGGCTCGCGCCTTATCCCGGCACCGAGGTGGCAGTATCTTCGGATTCGACGCTGAACATCTACTCGCCGCATGAAGACCCAAGCAACCCACCTGGCGCCCTGTCGGTTTCCATTCCAGGAACAAATTACTATATAGGCTACCGAACTGACGTGCGTCCTTACGCACGACTTGAACATGCAAATCTTAGGAATCACGTTTTCGTCTATAAAACCACGGCTTTTGGTCCCTCCGACCAAGTTGCGAACCTTGCCCCTGGGCAGGTATTTACGGGCACCGGCGTGCGGGTCATTTTTGAAAACGTTGGACCGAATAACTCTTACGGTAGAGTGCTGATTGATGTCCCCAGCAGCAACGCTATACCACACGCCCCATGGCAGGCTTTGATCGCCGCTCGTAACACCCCTAAGCCAGTGACCTTGTCCGCCACCGATGGGGATGGAAATCCGCTATCCTATTCGGTTGTCACCAACCCAACCAACGGCACGCTTTCGGGTGTGGCACCCAACCTTGTTTACACCCCAAATGCTGGTTTCTTGGGTGTCGACAAGTTTACCTTCAAAGCAAATGACGGTACGACCGACTCCAACATCGCTCAAGTTTCGATGAGTGTGACACTCAATGGAGTTGATGCGGATGTTTCGATAGCGACCACTACGCCTTCCGGTGTTGAAGGTGGTGCGTCAGGCACCTTTACTCTGACCCGCGTCGGCATCACCACGGGCACCCTTTCGGTAAATCTAACCCCGAGCGGCACTGCGGTGTCTGGGGCGGATTATACAGCGATCGCATCGCCGATCGTCTTTGCGGCCAATGAAATCTCCAAGACAATCAGTGTCACACCGGTCAACGACACTGAATATGAAGATATCGAAACTGTGACGCTCTCAATCGCCGCCGGCACAGGATATCAGGCGGCGGCGAACTCAAGCGCGACAGTCACCATTGCTGACAACGACAAGCCGACGGTATCGGTGGCCGTAAATGCCACCTCACTTCCTGAAGGTAGCGGTGGAGGGCTCCTCACCTTTAGTCGCAGTGGCGCTACAAGCGTGGGGCCATTAATGGTGTATTATGCGCCGACCGGCACTGCCACGCTCGGCGGGGACTATTCATTACTGAGTGGCAGCGTATTGATCCCGCTGGGACAAACTTCGGTCACCGTCCCGGTTGTTGTCTTGCAAGACGCCATCACTGAAGCGCCCGAATCCCTGATTGTAACTGTATCGGCGAATACGGCTTATAATGTCGCCACTTCTCCAAGCAACACGGTGACCATGTCTATCAGTGATGATGATGAAGTGAATACGGTCAATATAGCAGTAACCGATAACTACGCTTCAGAGCCCGCCAAGGGAGACGGCGCCGGCACGTTCAGGATCACCCGCAGCGGCAGCGCAGCTTCGGCGTTGACGGTCAATTTGCTGACCAGCGGAACTGCAATGCCTGGCAGTGATTATGTGGCGATCCCGGCAGCCGTGACCATCCCGGCGGGGCAATCGTCGCTGACTGTGACGGTGACGCCGCTCGACGAACCCGAGGCGGAAGTTGATGAGACGGTGATTTTAAATGTGCTTGCGGGGGCGGGATACAGCGTGGGGACGTCTTCCACCGCGACTGTGAATCTCTTCGACGATGAGCTGGCGCAAGTGCAGATCGAAGTTTACGATCCATTGTGCGCGGAGGCGGCGGCTGCAGACGCCGGGACGTTCCTCTTTCGGCGTTTGGGCAATCGGACGGCGGCGTTGACGGTTAATTACACGGTGTCAGGCACGGCAACGCCGGGAACTGACTACACTGCGTTGCCCGGGACGGTGTCTATTTCGGCCAGTAACACGTCCATGACCGTGGCGCTCACTCCGATTAACGACATCTTAGTCGAAGGAACCGAAACGGTGATTCTTACCCTTGGGCCAGGCACCGGCTACTCGGTTGCGACGCAAAATACGGGAACCATCGAGATTCGTGACGACGAAACAGTGGACGTCAACTTGTCGATTGCCGATGCGAACGCGGCCGAAGGCGCGACTGTGGATCCAGGGTCGTTCCGAATCACGCGCACGTCGACGGCGACGACGCCGTTGACGGTGAGTTATACATTAAGGGGGACGGCGACCAATGGCACGGATTACAATGCGCTCAGCGGGACGGCGACGATTCCAGCCAATGCGACTACGGTCGATGTGGTGGTGACACCGATTAACGATGCCATCCTCGAGGGCACCGAGTCTGTCATCATGACGCTCACTGGTGGTGGAGCGACTTACGATGTTAGCGATACCCGGACTCAGACTTTGTGGGTCAAAGACGACGATACTCCTGCCATTACGCTGGTGGCGACTGACACAGTAGCCGCTGAGGCAGACGGGGGCACAATGAATCCCGGTCTCTATACATTTACGGCGAGTTTTGCGCCGGCCAACGATCTAACACTTTTTTACACAGTCAGTGGCGGCACTAACGGGGTGGATTACGATTATCTAACGGGAACGATAATGCTGCTGGCTGGACAAACCTCGGTGACCCTAGCGTTGAATCCAATCGATGATGAGTTGGCGGAAGCCTTAGAATCCGTTGGTGTAACGCTGAGCCATGGGCCGAATTACAATCGCGGCGCGACCACAGGCGGAAGCGTGGCAATCGCCGCCAGCGATAAACCAGTGGCAACGATAACCGCCGTCGATTCAGCGGCCGCTGAGAATCCAGTGAATACTGGAAAGTTTCTAATCACTTTGAGCAAAGTCGTAGCAGCGAGCACAACGGTGACTTACACCGTTGGCGGGACTGCGACCACAGGTGCCGATTACACTACTTTGGCTGCGGTCTCGATCGCGGCCGGCTCGAACACCGCGCTTATCACGGTGACGCCTCTCAATGATGCGCTTATAGAAGGTCCTGAATCGGTAACCGTAACGTTAACCAGTGCAGCGACCTACACGGTTGGGTCAAGCAACACAGCAACGGTGACGATCGCGGATGATGAAATTTCCCCTCCTTTGGCCGCGTGGAAACAAGCAAACTTCGGTGCGGACTGGAACAACGAACTGATCACCGGGGATCTGGTGGATTATGATAAGGACGGTCTGCCCAACCTCATGGAATACGCATTAAGCACCAATCCGAATGGGCCAACCGAACCTGCAGACTTATCGCAATCCAGCATAGCCTCGAATTCCCTAGTGCTGACTTTCAACCGTAATGTGGCGAACACAGACATCACCATAATCGTGCAAGGCTCTGACAATCTAAATACGTGGACTGATCTGGCCAGCAGCGTCAATGGCGCCACCACCAACGCTCTGGTGAACGGAGTGTCGGTCAGTGAGTCCGGCACAGGGTCCTCCAGAACCGTTGAGGTTGTCGACCTCTACACGACCTCCGACCCCACTCATCCTCACCGCTTCATGCGAATCGCCGTCAGTCACTGATGCCTGCTAATTGTCGCAATTGGACCTAATGTATCCGCAAATTAGAACGCTTTATTTCTTTAAACCGGCTCGTCTCCTGTTACTAGGTAAATCAATCATGAGGACAATTTACTGAAAAAACGAGATGATTAAAATTTTTAATAAATACGCGGTTATTGCCGGATTGTTGGGTGCTTTCATTCAGCCGTTGGCTTGGGCTGATGAAACCATTCCTAAAGCCGTCCCGGACCTCGCCATTGAATTGGGTGCTCCATTCAGAGATGATGCTATTCTACAGCGGGAAATGAAAGTGCCAGTATGGGGCTGGTC
This sequence comes from Akkermansiaceae bacterium, assembly GCA_031419275.1. GTDB lineage: Bacteria > Verrucomicrobiota > Verrucomicrobiia > Verrucomicrobiales > Akkermansiaceae > Luteolibacter. The sequence goes on from JANOKJ010000214.1 coordinate 24,321, forward strand.
CAAACCAGGCACCAAGGTGATCGTCAAGTTCGCGGGACAGGAAAAGAGCACGGTGGCCGCAGCGACTGACAATGGTTTGGATGTGGCAAAGTGGATGATCGAACTTGATCCGCTCAAAGGCAGTTTCGAACCTGCGGAAATGGTTATCACCGAGAGCACGGGCGCATCGGTTGTAATCAAAAATATCCTGGTTGGGGAAGTGTGGGTGGCATCGGGTCAGTCCAATATGAATCGGCCAGTGAGCAAGACGAGTGTTAGTAAACTCGGACCACCGGCCAAGGCGGAGATCGCACCAATTCGGCAATTCTCGTTAGTGGACGCACTTCCATCTTTGTATCCGGTTGAACGTGCCAAAGGAGCTTGGAGCACAGACTGGATCAGTCATAACGCCATCTCGTATGCTTTTGCGCACAAACTGTTAGAAGAACTGGATGTGCCCATCGGGTTTCTTCATTGTGCGGTGGGTGAGACGACCATTCAGACATGGACTCCGCGCAGTGGGTTTGCCGGAGGAGAAGACGATTATACGAAGGCGATCACCAAGAAGATCCTTGAAGCGGATCCCACAACACCCGAGCACAAAGCGGTCTGGGACAAGTTTTACAAAGATGTTGAAGATACGATGACGAGGAACAAGGAGCTAGCCGCCCGAGGAGAGGAGCTTGAGCCTTTGCCTTCAAGACCGACCGCCAATTTGACGAGCACGCGTGACGCAACATGGATGTTCAATGGCAAAATGAATCCGATGATCCCCTATGCCATACGCGGAGTGCTCTGGAATCAATGCTATCACAGCATTCACGAAGGACTGTTCTATTATAACAACCTACACAGCCTAATCCGCGGCTGGCGCAAGGAATGGAATCGTCCCGAATTGCCCGTCTATTTCCACCAATTTTACTCTCCTCATCAATCTTTCGATATGGTTGAGAGCGACACCTATCCCAGCATCGAGCCGAAATCCGAAACACGCCTAGGCACTTGGCTGGCGCGCGATATTCCCCATGCTGATATGGCGTGTCAGATCGATATCGGGGGTAACATTCATTACTTTAATAAAGCCGTTTCGGGACAGAGATTCGCTCGGCTAGCCCTCAAGAATCAATACCCTACAATAATCCTCAAGGCTGGTGGCAAGGCAGCTGATATCGTGGCACATGGTCCGATGTTCAAGTCCTACACAGTCAAGGGTAACCAACTAATCGTGGAATTTGAGCATGCCGATGGGGGGCTAGTGGTTGCCGAAACCATGAGCAACGCCAAGGCGGAAAAAATTGAATACCCATCGATTATCGAGAACGGGGAAGACCAAGTGAAACTATTTTATCTGGCGGGTGAGGATAGGGTCTGGCATCCGGCAAGCATGAAAATTGACGGAGAGCGGGTCATCGTTACCTCGCCAGCAGTTCCAGCTCCGCGCGGGGTTTCCTATGCCACCGGTGGCGTGGCCTGGCTGCCAAATTTATACAATCGCTCGCTACTACCAACGACTCCGTTCATCTATTATGACAACGAGTTGGTGACCAGCAAGACCTGGCCGGGTGGTCATCCGATGAAAATCGCTGGTGTGAAGCCCGACCCGAATCTTTTTGGTAAGCTGAATGATTATCGTAATCTACCGCTTCTGAGCGCCCAGTTCCGAGATAATGCCGTTTTCCAAGCCGATGCACCTGTTACGATCTGGGGCTCGGTGCGCTCGAATGGGATCTTCCAAGATCAACCTGAAAAAGGCGTCTGCAAGGTGCACTTTGAGTTTTCCTCTCAAGCTGGCTCGGGTCAGAGTGACATCAAGAAGACGATCGATGTGACTCCTGAAATGAGAGAGTGGCAGGTCGTACTCCCGCCCATGAAAGCTGGCAGCAGTCCTTATACTCTCAAGGCGTCGTTCACCGTGGATGGCGAGGTGGTTCATGAACGGATCTGCACGAACATTGTATATGGAAATGTGTTTTATGTAGCAGCACCGGGCAGTGGCATGCAGAGAAAGTTTAAATACGTAATTCCCGAGGTAAAACCTTCGGATCAGATCGTGCGCATGATGGTCAATCGCTCGAAACGTTCCTCCAAGGAATTTCCCTCCCGCTACAGCGTATCGACCTCCACCAAGCTGGACACTAATTTCTCCGAACGCTGGGAGGACGCAACCGGCGTGTCAGGTGCTTTGGGACATGCCATCGCAGCCAAGACAAAAACCCCCGTGGGAATCATCTACATGGAAGTGAAAGGCGGCAATAATCCCGAACTCAAAGACTGGATCCCTCCTGAATCTCTTGATCAAGCTCCCGGGTTGGTAGGCGATTACAAGCAGTGGGCCAGCATTCGTCCGGGCAACGATTATTACAATGCCAACGTTAGAAACCATGTGGCGGACTGGAAGCGATACTGGAAAGACTACATCCCCGCGATCATCACGACCAAGAAATTGGCGATGGATGCCGAGTGGGGGGATTCATTTCCATCGCTCAAGGCAGAGGTCACCACGACGGCTTCTACGACTTTTTATGTCTCCACCTTGTCATTCACGCCGGCGAGTCTCAAAGGGATCATATTCCTTGGCTACCCAGAGTTGTTCAATGAAGGCAAGGGCGCTGACTTCGGCCCTGAAATGACGGCGCTGGCCAATGGTTGGAAAGCGCGTTTCGGTGCACCCGATCCACATTTTTTCTACACGGTTCCCAGCAAGACCTTGGTGCCTGAATACACGATGCCAAAGGGCATTAATGGCAAAAATACGGCTATTGAGATCAGCCAGTGGGACGTTCTTGATGCAGTAGTCAACCAAGTCGCGAAGGAAATACCTAACTAACAATATTTCCATACAAAATGAGTTTCCTTATGCGGAAACATTGGGTTCAGCCATATGCGTCAGGGGTTCCTCCCATTCCAGTTTACTTCATCTGTCGCGTCTCGCGATAACGGGTGGGCGTAATTCCCACCGTCCGTGCGAATACCTTGCCGAAATGATTCACACTGCAAAAGCCCGTGGCCCATGCCACCATTTTAATGTCCTCATCGGTTTCCACTAAGCGACGTTTCGCGCGGTTCACCCTTAGTCGGATCGATTCCTCCGCGATGCTGCGTCCGACCGCGGCGCGGAACCGCCGCTCAAGTTTGCGCCGCGACACTGCCACCTCTGCCGCCACCTCGGACACACCCAGCATCCGGTTGCTGTTTTCCGCAAGGAACCGCAAAGCCTGGGCAACTAACGGATCGTCCACCGCGAAGACGTCAGTGGATTGGCGCGGAACGAGTTGCGCTGGCGGAATGAATTCCGGCCCGCTTGGCGGTGCCTTGCCGTCCATCAGCCGTTCGAGCAGCGCCGCCGCACGATAGCCGACCTTAGCGTGCGCCATATCGATGCTGGTCAGGCTTGGCATTGGCGCCGCGCATAGGATCACCTCGTTACCCGTTCCGACAATCGCGATATCCCCCGGTACGTTGAACCCCTTCTTACGACAGACGTCGATAAGGAAACGGCATTGAAGATCGCCGGTGACGATAATGCCAACCGGCGGTACCAAGCTCTCCACCCAAGTCTCCAGTCCTGCAATAAACGATTTCCATTGCGGTGAATTCCAGACAGAATCGCCATCCGGAAAGAGGTGGGTCGAGCAGCGGAAGCCCTCTGGGTGGAGCACCGAGCGAACCCCTTGCAGATGTTGCCGAGTGTTCACGAAACCCTTGACGCCGAGATAGCCAAAACGCCGCAGCCCACGTGCTACCAAGTGCTCGGCGGCCATCACCCCAGCCGCCTCCCAGTCGGCAAACACTGCCGGAAGATTCTTCGACGGCGAGTTCAGCCAAACGTTGACCACCGGCACGCCCGCCTTGGCGGCTGCTTTAGCGATCGCCGGCGTGATCCGCCCAACAACCCCGTCGAAGGCCGCCACGCCGTTCGCATCCCAGAAAACCCGCGCGATCGCTGGCTCGACCGTGCATTGCCAACCCGCCTTGTCGCCGTAGCTTTGGCATCCTGCGTAAACGTCTAGCTCACGCCGGATCCCCCACTCGACGTCGAGGCAGATCCCAATCCGCCGCGGCTTCTTGGTTTGTTGATCTAGTGGCTTTTTCGTTTTCATCCTTTATGACAGCAGCATCGCGTGCCGCAAATTGACCCTATTCTACCGCAAATGGGAATACATTTTTTCTTGCCGCGCGAAATTAGCAAAGATCTAATGTGAATAGCAGTCATGCACTTTTCAGAAAGTGACCCCTTTGCTACCTATAGTAAAGCTGCAAGCCTCGGAGATTGACACAAAATTCCTTCCACAAAATACCATGAAACCCAGGATAGCACCCGTCGCCGCGGCATCTAGCAGTGAAAAAAATACTCAGGTTAGATTCGAGAAACTCCTTGACGCATAAAGGACGATACCTAGTCTCGCCGATCTACGTTCCGATAAATTATTTCTGCAGAAAATTTGAAATATAAATGATTCGGTGAAATATATTCAGACTTTATCACATATATAGATCCCTCTTGATTTTTCACTTTCCGAATTATGTTCAAAACGCTCCGCTTCATCCCTTTCCAAATCCTCGGTGCATGGCTACTTGCCTCGGCTTGCGTCTCTGCGCAAAACCAAGCGGGGCAGGAAATTCTCTATCCCAGCGCGGCGTTTTCAAAACTCGACACTTTCGAGGGGGTGAACCTAGAGGACGCGGATAAACTTTTCAAAGCCTCTGACTTCAATGGAGCTTACGCCGCTTACAAAGCCTACTCCTTCGAGTTTCCGAAAAGCAAGGCGATGCCTTACGTCCTGCTCCGCCTCGGTCGCTGCCTCCACAAGCTCGACAAGCGCAACGCCGCTATCAAAGCCTATCAAGACGTCGTCGATTACTATCCAGACGATATCGCGTACGCCGCCGCGGCACTTTATTACATCGGCGAATGTCACGGCCAGAACGGGGAAGAGGATAAGCAAACCGCTGTATGGGCGCGCATGGTGAAAGACGATGGTTACGTCACTCAGCCAAACTCCGGCACTGCACTCACCCATCTCGGTAACGCGATGCAAAAACTCGGAAAACACGAGGAAGCCGCCGAATATCAATGGCGCACCGCCGTCGCTTTCCTCAAAACCAATCACACCGCCGCCGCTGCCGCCCGTGGTTCTGTTCTTTTTCATTACGCGGCTCGCAGCCCGAATCATGAAAAACTCAAAGAGTTCTACGTCGCCGCCAGCGGCTTCGATGGACAAGGTCGCAACACCGATAAACCCGAAGAAGACGCCCGTTATTGGACTTCCGTTTTCTATACCATCACAGATTCAAAAGTGGAAACCGCTATTCGCGAAAAAGCCTGTGCCTACTGGACGGCAAAACTCGGAGAACGCTTTACCGATAACGATGACCTCCGCCGTCTTTACTGCGATGCCAACCTGATCCACGAAAAGAAACCAGACGCATGGAAAGCTCGGTTGGAAAAGCAATTCGCGCTCAAAACCGCTACCGTGGATCGCTTGATACAATGGTGCGGATACCTTAAATCCGATCCCAAATACCGTGCCGAATTTTTCGCCAAGCACAGCAAAGCGATACTCGCGGCCCTGAAGCCAAATGAAATGATGGGACTCATGGCTGCCCTTAATCATCCGCATCAAATGCACGAGGAGGCACAGGTAGTCATGCGCGCCATTCGAACCGACTCCATGACTGATGAGGAAATCAAGCGTTTCGCCATGCTCTGTGCGAATTATCAGACAGAAGAGGAGATTCTCCGCCATCTCAACCGCATCAAGGACAAGCTATTCGCCACCAAAGCACGCTTCGATTACTACCTGTCCAAGAGCCATCGTAATCCTCCCTACATGGAAAAGGCTCTCGCCGAAATCCCCGAACTTTCCAAATCACCCCAATATTCCGATGGCCTGACTTGGACCAAAGCAACCCTTCTTCAAAATTTAGGCCGCCACGAAGAGGCCATCGAAGCCTTCCGCGCCGCCAACAAGCAACCCGATTCCACCTTTGAAATCGGCAACTGTCTGGTCGCCCTCAAGCAATACCCACAAGCGATCAAAACCGTCGGTGAACTCGAATCGGTCGGCGGTGCCGTTGCTTCTTCAGCCAGCTTGAAAGTCGCAGATATCTACAAAATTTCCGGAGACAAGGCCAACGAAGTCTCCCAACTCCGCACGGTCCTGCGCCGCTATCCCAAAACCAAGGAATCCGCAGCCGCTCACGATCGTCTCGAAAGCTACGGAGTCGCCCTCGTTGGCGGCGAAGCCGAAGCTAAAAAATAATCCCCGTCTCAAGATAGATGTCTCTCAATTCACCTGTATCCGACAAGCTCCACAAAACGCCTCCAATCACCGGCATGAAGTCCACAAACCCTTTCATCACAAGCGCCACCGCTACTCTCGCATTGGCCACCACGCTCTTCCCAATTCTTGCGTCAGCTCAGGAAGAAAAACCGACCGAACGCGCGCGCGTCACCACCGCTGAGGTCGATCCACAGGCGAAGCACCTTTTCGACAAAGCCATGGAACTCATGGATTACAAACAATACGAGCGCGGCCTCGCCATGTTGAATTCCATTGTCCGTGATAACCAAGGCACCCTTCTCGCTCATCGCGCCCACATGGCGATGGGCAAGCACTTCCTTGAACAACGTGCAACTGCGGACGCTCTCAACCACTTCATGCTCCTTACTCGTGTTCTCTCACCCGTACCGGGGGAGAAACAATCCGAAGACGAAATTTCGCTCTATCAGGAATCCCTTTTCCAATCCGGCCTCACCCAATACACCGCCGGCCAATACGCCGCGGCTTTCCCCATGTTCCGCCGCCTAACAGAAGTCGCCGGCAAAACATCCTGGGCCAACCAAGCCTACTTCTATATCGGCATGAGCCACTACCACATGGGGAACTGGAACAAAGCCATCGACTCTCTCTCCCTCGTCGGGACCGAAGTCGCGGACACCGAAGGCGATGACCTCGGCCGCATCGAAATCGGCCAGCGCTTTTACGCAAAAATCGTCGATGCCGATGTTCCCGTCATGCGCAAGCTTAACCAGCCCGTCCAGGCCATGGTGAAAGTCAGCAGCGGTGACTCCGAAGTCGTCACCGGTGCACCTGTTCCCGGAAAAGACAACGAAATGCTGGCCTCTGCGCCTACTGCACTCGGCAACGCAAAAGCCAACGACGGCGTACTCCAAATGGTCGGTGGCGACACTTTGGAAGTGACTTATATCGACGATAGCACGCTAGACGGACAAAAAGGCGTTTCCCGCACCGGAAAAGTCCGTGCCGTCAGCACAGGAACGGTCGGTTTCTACCTGGGTGACAACTCCACCCCAGCCTACATCGCTTACCCCGGCCAACCTCAGGTCGTCATGCTTCGTGACGCGGATCTCGATACCTCGCCCGCTGCCCAATCCATCACGCTCACCATCAAATCTTTCTTCAAAGCCGAAGCCAAAGATGGTGCCGAAGGTGCTGAGATGTTAGATATCTTCGCTCTCAAAGACGATGAAAAAGACAAATGGGTTGAGCGTGATAGCATCACAGTTAACCTAACAGAAACGGGTGAAGGTCCGGAAATTCGCTCTGGTGTCTTTTTAGGAAAAATTCCTCTCGCTCCTCTAACCGAAGGTTTGGAGCCAACCAATAAAGATCAAGTTCTCCACACCGCAGAGTTGGATGAACTTTCCATCACTTACACCGATGCGGTCCACCTCTATGGTGATGATCCACGGGATTCCGAATCCCGCATCAAAGTCTCCGGCTCGGTCAACTCCGGTGTCACGGCGGACCAATACGTCGTCTTCGAGGAACTCCTCAAAGCCCGCAAAGGCTCGGTGGAAGCCGAAGCACTAGTCGGTCTCGGATCCATCTACAAAGACATGGGCCTCGACCAACGCGCTGCAGAACGCGCCAATGAATCCCTCAACAAAATCGATCCCATCATCGTCAATCGCCAAAAACTTCCTGGCGATCTCGTCGAGCAGGCGTTCAAACTCAAATGGGAAAGCGAACTCCTTAAAAACGATTTTACCTCTGCCATGGCCACCTGCCTTGCCTTTAACCGCCTCTATCCTGAGTCCGTCCTAGCAGACCAAGCACTCATGACACTTGGCCGCAGCCTCGCAGATCGCGGTGAATACAAACAAGCTGTAGATGTTTATGGTCGGGTGCTGCAACTCGAAAACCCGATCTCAGCTGCTGAAGCGCAGTTCCGCATCGGCGAAGTTCTGACCAAAGAAGCTGAGGAACTCACGGCTGCAGCTGATGAGCACAACAGCAAATGGGGCAAAGCAGGTCTCAACCCAGCAACTGCTCTTCAAGCACGCATGGCTCCAGCTATCAATGCATATCAAAAAACCTATCAGACCTATCCAGAAAGCTCCTACGCCGCTGAAGCCCTCGGTCGTGTTGTTCGTCACTACGTTGAAACCGATAGTTTCGCTCAAGCCGCTGGATTGTTAGAAAGCGTTTTCGCCGAATATCCAGATGCCGCTTTCCTCGATGAAATGCTCTTGCTCTGGGCAAACGTTGCCTTCCGCATGAATGACACCGCCACCGCGAAAGCAAAACTTCAGCAACTTCTCTTTGACTACCCTAACAGCCAATACGTTGCCGAAGCTCGCAAGCGCATCGCTGGACTTGAAGGCGAAGCTAAACCTAAAGAAGAATAAAAAGCCGATCCGCCTGATTCGTCCCATCTGTCCAATCCGTCTGATCCATCCATCTCACACATCCTTCCGTGGCTAAAAAATCACTTTCATCAAAAAATCTCATCGCTCTAACAGCTATCCTGCTGTTAGGTCCGTGCCATATTCACGCTGCGAGCTTTGAGGAACAACGTGCCGCCGCCGCTGCTGCTCTCGAATCCCAAACCGAAGAATCCATCCTCTCTTTGCTCACTGCCGGCATTGCTGAGAATCGCCCGGCTCCCGCCGTTGCTCTCACTAGCGAATGGCTGCGCCGCAACCTCCCAAAAAATCCGGCTGTTCTTTTTCAGGCAGCTCGCGCTGCTGAACTCTCCGGCGAAACCAAAAACGCGATCGCCTATCATCAGCAAGCTCTTAAACTCGCCGATCCCAAGTCGCCTGAAGCGGGAGCATCCATCACCGCCGTTCACACGCTGCTCATCTATCGCTTGAATGATAACGCAGGCGCTTACGTTTTTGCTCAAACCGAAGCCGAGCGACTTGCTGTAAACCCTTCCTTCCGTCAGTTCGATCGCTGGTTCCTAAACGAGGCCGTCAAGCGCAACGATCCCACAGGAATGGCCAAACGCCTGAATGCATCCATTTCCGCCGGAGTTTCTGCGGATCTGCTGAACGTCGAATACAGTAAGTATTTCGTTTGGTTGCTGGAATCGGTCGATGGTTATTGCGATCGACCAGGAACGGCGCCGCTTTCACAGGATCTATACGATGCCATCAAAGATCTTTGCGATGTGATGACGCACAACGAGGAAATGAAACTAAGCCTCGATTGGGCGGTTTCCGTAAAGGCTTACAATCTCTCCAGATTCGGCGATCAATCGAAAGGCAAGGTCGGCGCCCGCGGTAGCAGCAAGAAGCCGGGCGGCAATAAACCCGGCAATAAGCCCGGTAAAAAAACTCCCGAAGGTGGAGTGACGGAAGAGAAGAAGTTAGAAGTGGGGGACGGCATCGCCACACCGATTGCAGAAGCTACCGCGCTCCTCGAAAAATATCCTCAATATGCAATGTGGGTGATGACCGGTTGGGCCGGCGGTGGAAATGGTCAGCATTATCGTGGCGATTTTAAAAAATACTGGCCACATGAGGCGGATGCCAAAATGGTGCCAATCTTGGCAGCACTGACCAAGTTGTCTCCAGTCGAAGCAATGGAAGTATTGTCTGCTGCAGCCAATGGCGGTTATGTTGGCAGCCCAGGAATTTTAGAACTCAAATCGGTGCAGGAGTATCTGAAAGCAAACCCAGCTTTGCTGAACAACCGGAACGGTTTGGCTCTTCTTGAAAAGGAATGGAACAAGTATACCCCGGAAGAAGCCCAGAAAGTGGCTCTTTCATTGGCACAGAGCACTCATCCTCATGCATCGCTCCTGCGTGCGATCGCAGCAGGCGGAAAAGATTATGACCTAGTCATGGCAGCCTATCACGGCTCCGAAGCATGGCGTCTCGGCCCGACCGATTTAAATGGAACTTATACCGATCAGCTCTGGCATTACTGCGGCCGCCCGGGAGGGAATGCCAAGCGCGATGAGCAGGTCAACAAATCCAAAGCACTCGCGGCAACTTTCGCAGCGGCTGATGCGAAGAAGGAAGATCCAGCCGACAAGCGCATCGCAGCGTTTCGGAATTTATGGGCAGATTATAAATCTCCTCAGCCAAAAATTCCCGGCGTGCGCTCACGCTTGACGGCTGTTTTGAAAATCACTCCCGAGGTTATCACGGAGCTTCTCAAGGATACGCACCCTGATGCCCAGGGCTTGGTGCGCGATGCGGTTGCTGCAGGGATGGAGGACGACAAAGGACCCATGGGGTTAGATGCGCGTATGAATAGTGTTAGCCTCAGCGTGTATAATCCATGGTTCTACAGGATGGCTCAAGGCACATACGGTGGACTGAACAGGATTAAGGACGATAAAGAACGGTACAAGCCTCACCGGCTTGAGCCAGTGTTGCGCGCCGCTGTGTCAGAGCGTTTGGCACAGGGAAAAATCGAGCCCTGGCTTGCGATGGCCTGGATCAGCGTGCAGTTCCCGGAGAACAATGTCGAGCAGGTCAAGTTGATGCAGGATTTGTTCAAGACGCCAGCTTGGGCGGGGCTGCCCTTCCATGTGCAATATGG
>JANOKJ010000215.1:0-1588 GCA_031419275.1 Akkermansiaceae bacterium
CCAAAATCTGATCGCGATCGACCAAAAATAATAAGTCGAACAAGCCGCGTCACAGCAACGGTGCACAAGCGTTTCGATCTCTTTGATTTCAAGCTCGCCACCGCCGGTGCATCCGCTCTATCGTTCTGCAACAGAATGAAATATCTGATCCTAGTCGCGTCATCTATATTTTGTGTGAGCATTCTAGGATCTTGCGATGGTAGCAATCACGCATCAGAATCTAGCTTGTCCGACGCCGGAGTTATCGGCAATAAGCGCTGCGACATTCATCAGAAGGAATGCCTCGTGGAAGACACTGTTATTATGGTCTCGAATGGACCATCTTACCCCGAAGGTTATTGGGAAGCACGTCAAGGCGAGGAATACATTCAAGCTGTGAAGCAAATGTTTCCCAATGCAAATAGTGTGTTTATTTACGCAGTGCCAGGATCAAACTATGCGAAGCAAGAAGGCGGTAAGAAGATTCGAAGGTTTTACTGTTCCGAATGCAGAGAACAAGAGGAGAAGTGGCATAGCCGAACCAAAAACAAGAAGCAGAACAAGCCGCACATAGCGACGCCGAGGAATCCGTTTGATTGAATTCGGAGCTTCGCACCGGAGCTGCCATCCACTTTATCGTTCACCCTTCCGAGATATGCTTCGCGATGTAAGCCAGGGATTCGTCGATGCGATCGATCAAGATCAAACACAAGTCGCCAGCACTTAACCGTGCGAGAGCGGAATCAATTGCCAAAAACTCGCCACGAATCTCCTCGATCTGTTTGGTCCGGCTGGCGTTTTCTAAGCCTTTTCGCAGCACAGCAAGAACTTCACCATCCGAGCGCCCACGCTGGCAGTCATCCTGATACAGGATCACGTCATCAAAAGCTTCGCCCAAAATTTCAGTCTGCTGGCTGAGATCTTCATCGCGCCTGTCACCGGCACCACTCACTACGACGACGCGACGGTTTGCGGGTATTTGATCAATGGCCTCAACAAGCACCTTGATGGCGTCTGGATTATGGCCGTAATCAGCGATGAGAGTCGCTCCACGATAGGTAAACATGTTGAAACGTCCGGGCACCGTTGCCGCATCACTGATGAAAGTAGCCAAGCCTTTGCGGATTTGATCCCATGGAATTCCCAATCCCCAAGCCGCACCAATCGCGGCCATCGCGTTCTCGGTTTGGAAATGAATCGTGCCATTACGAGTGATGGGGATTTCACTCAGGGCGACGCGATAACGCAGTTTCCCTTTTGCTCCGACAATCGCATCGCCATCGACGTATACGCCCCTTTTCCCTTGGGCCAAATGATTAGCGAGCACGCGTTCGTGGCAGTCGCGCGCAAAAAAGGTCACGGAACCTGGGCAAACCGCAGCCATATTCGCGACAATCGGATCAGCGGCATTGAGAACGGCTACTCCATGGGAAGCCACGCTGTGAACGAGAACCCGCTTAACAAGACCTAGCTCATCTACAGTGGAAATATGATTCAGTCCAAGGTGATCTCCCATGCCGATGTTGGTAATCACAGCAACATTGCAGCAATCAAAACCAAGTCCTTCACGAAGAATCCCACCACGCGCGGTTTCTAACACCGCAGCATC
>JANOKJ010000216.1:0-12071 GCA_031419275.1 Akkermansiaceae bacterium
GGCTACACGGATAGTTATGCGAAGGTCAATAAGCACCCAGACCAAACTCCCACGCTTCATTTTAAACTGTTCGGAACTAAAAGCGGGCGTCGCATCGACTACATCCTCCACGATGCATCCTTCCTCACGATCCAAAGCCAAGTCTTTCCCGGCCTGCCCTCAGATCACGATCCGGTAATGAGCGTGTTAGGATGGAAGTGAAATCATCATTCTTAGAAAACATGAAACACAACAGTGAGTTTATCGAAACGATGCTAACGGGAACGTGGTGATCTTCCTTCGCCTTGTAGTATGATGGTTTCGGAAGGAAGCGCAGCCCCTTGCTGAATCCATTCTCTCAGAGTAGCTACTTCGCGGGTGCTCATCGCGTGACCCGTCGGCGGCATCGCACCTGCCTGATTGTCGGCAAGAGTGACGACTACGTAAAAGCGGCTTTTCCCGGGATTTCCCGGCACAATTAAATTGTTAGGCCCAATCAGGCCGGCGAGGGCTTTGGTATCGGTTAGAGAGGGCATCCCCGGTAGTCGGATCGCCGCATGGCAGTGAACACAGTTGCGTTCAAGCACCGGCTTGACCTTGGCGAAGGCGGCAGCCTTGTCGTTATCCTGGATCTCAACCTCGGTTTGAGTTGCGCAGGAAATAACAAACAACACGGCAATCGATAGAAGAAGGCCGCGGAGCAACGGTGGAGACAGAGGATAAAATTTCATAGCCGGTTAGGAAGATTGGAAGTAATAGAGTGGATAAATGATCAAATTAGTGCAGGTGAGAAATAGAATTGAATGCGTTTTGCTTTGAGCGGCGATCTGCCTCGATAGCTACCTACCCATGCTTCGCTCTTATCATGTTGGCGTCTTATCCACCGTGAAGCTGAGTCTTGCGAGTTCGGCGTAGTATTCACAGCTTTCTAATAGTTCCTCGTGGGTTCCGTGGGCGACGACTTCTCCGAGACGCATGACGTAAATTCGATGGGCATTTTTGATCGTGCTGAGACGGTGCGCGATGACGAGGCAGGTTCGGTCTTGGCGGAGCTCGTCGACAGCTTGTTGGATTAGCTTTTCGCTCTTCGTATCGACGGCGCTGGTGGCCTCGTCGAGGAGCAGAATGGGTGCATTTTTCAGGAAGGCGCGGGCGATGGAAATGCGTTGTTTCTCCCCGCCACTGAGGCGGCCGCCTCGTTCGCCGACGGTTGCATCGAGTTGGCCATCAAGACGCTCGACAAAATCCTTAGCACACGCGCGGCGTAAACTTTCCCAAAGTTCTTCTTCAGTCGCGTCGGGTTTGCCGATCAGGAGGTTTTCGCGTATGGTCTGATTGAAAAGATAGCTCTCCTGCGTGACGTAGCCGATGGAATCGCGGAGGCCCGCTTTGTTCAAATGGCTGATGGGTTTTCCATCCAGATAAATCTCACCTTCGCTCGGATCGTAGAGTCTTGTTAGAAGTTGGAATAGAGTGCTCTTGCCCGCGCCGGTCGCGCCGACGATGGCGACGGTCTGATATGGCGGGACGATTAGGTTGATGTTGCTGAGAATGGGTCGGCTCTCGTCGTAGCAAAAGCTCACGTTATCGAAGCGGATCTCGCCCTTCACTGCGTCCGGATGATCGCCACTGACGAGGTCTTCCGCGCCTGAGGTGTTGATGATCTCGAAGACCCGCCTGCCGGAAATGAGGCCACCGAGAAATGAAGTGCTCAAACCGTGCAGGCGGCTGATTGGCTCATACAACATGCCGATGAGAATGAGAAATTGGGTGAGTTGGCCGATCGTGATTTCCTTCATGATGCACCAGTAAGCGCCACATCCAACTAGGAGGATGAGGCCGATATCACCGAGGAAACCCATGCTCGGGCCATAAAGAGCCCACGCGCGCTGGAGCCGAGTTTGATGGCGGCGATACTCGGTGCTGGATCGGTCAAAGTCGCGCTGCTTTTCCGGCTCGAGCGTGTAAGTTTTGATCTGGCGTATGCCGGCGATGTTGTCGTGAAGTAAAGAGTTAAGACCGCCTGCGGACTCACGGGCATTTTCCGCACGTGGACTGACCCATCGGGCGTTGATCCATCCTCCCGCTGCGATGAATGGCACGGGCAGCAGGGTGACGAACGCAAGTTTCGGATGCACCCAAAACATGAAGCCTGCGGTGAGGATGATCTGGAGGATGGCGGGTAAGGTTTGATCGATGCCATCTAGAACGATGCGCTGCGTCGCGGGCACATCGGTCGACATGCGCATGAGGATGTCGCCCGTAGTTTGGCGGTCGAACCATTTCAGCGGAAGGTGCTGGATCTTGTCATGCAATCGACTGCGGAGATCGTAGGTCATGCGTAGCTCGAAGGCATTGTTAGTGAGAGTCCGCAGGCTGAAAAAAATCTGCCGCAGTAGCATCGCGCCGAGAGCCATCGCGGCGGCCGGGAGGATGCGCGAGGTGTCTCCGTTGGGAATGATGTCGTCGAGAAACCACTGAGTGAGACCGGGAAACACGAAACCTAACAGCGTTCCCGCGATGGACAGGCTCAAGCCTGCCGCAACTCGCCAAGGATAGCGCGCCATGAAGTGAAGGATGAGCAAAAAGGGCGAAGTGGTTTTCATGAAGGAAGGGAAAGATGATTGGCTCGGATTTCCCAGCTTCCCGAGCGGTCGAGTTCCAGAAGCCGCTCGTGATGTTCGATGAGAGTCGTGCGGTGGCCCACACTGATATAGCCCACGCCCGATCCTTTTAGTAAGGCATATAGGCGATCTTGATTGGCTTCGTCGAGGGCGCTCGTGGCCTCGTCGAGAAAAGCGAACTTGGGCGGGTGCAGGAAAAGGCGGGCAAAGGCCACTCGCTGCTGCTCGCCGAGAGAAAGAATGTTGGTCCAGTCCACGACACGATCGAGATCGCCATCGACCCGCGCGAAGACATCGGCGAGATTCACTTCTTCCACGATCCGGTGGATTTCTTCATCACTCACCGCGCGGCCGGGGTAGGGATAGAGTAATTGATCACGTAAGCTGCCCTGAACCATATAGGGCCGTTGCGGGAGAAACATGAGATTGTTCAATGCCGGTCGTTCGAGCGACCCGGAGCCACTTGACCATAGGCCGGCGATGGTGCGCAGAACCGAACTTTTTCCCGTGCCGCTTGCGCCCATGATGAGCAAGCTCTGCCGTTTTCGGAGCTCAAAAGATAAATCGGTCACAAGCGTTTTCGAGCCATCAGGCGTCCGCACCGTCATTTTCTCCAGCCTGATGAAACGACTGTCGTCGGATAACTCCAGATTTGCCTCGTTGATGATGCGCTCTTCTTCGGCATCGTGTTCGTCGAGATTGTCCCACAAACTGCCGAGACGCTGCACACCTGCTAGATAAGAACTGATGATGCCGAACTGGGTGATGATGAGCGATACGGCTGCGAGGACTTGGGCAAAGGCTCCGGTCGACTGGGTGACAACTCCGAATTCGACTTCACCGCGCATGAACATCGGTGCGACGACCATAACCGGCAGGACGAGCGCGATGTAGTTGTAGCTGTTAGTAAAAAATCCCAGGTTACGGTTCCATGTGATGATTTTGCGCATGTTGCCTACTGCCAGTGTGAGGCGATTGAAGAGATCGAGATGCTCGCGTTTTTCGCCACGGTAAAAGGCGATGGACTCCGCATTGTCCCGGACGCGGACGAGGCTATAACGGAAGTCAGCCTCTTTTTCATACTGATGGTAGTGAAGTCCGACGAGGCGACGACCGATGAGGATGCTTACTGCCGTTCCGACCACTGCGTAAACTAACAGAATTACCACCAGTGTGCCCGTGATTGTCCAGAGCACTCCAACAAAAGCGATCAAAGTAACGAGGGAGTTCAGTCCGATGAGGAGAAATGAGAGCGAGCTGGCGGTGAAGTTCCGCACATCCTCACTGATCCGTTGGTCGGGGTTGTCGATGCTTTCTGATCCTCGCAACCGATAGTAGGCGCGGTTGTTGAAGTAGCGTTTGACGAGGTGTTGAGCCATCCACTCGCGCCAGAGCAAGGCGAGTCGTTCTTCCACCCAACGGTAGTAAACCCCTATGACCACCGCGAGGGCGAACGTGCCGAGATAGAGCCACAACATCATCCAGTAGGCTGCCGGGTCTTTTTTCGCGATGGCGTTCATGAAATCCCGACCCGCATAGCTCATCAGAACTTGTACTGCTCCGACTGCCAACGACATGCCCAATAACCCGATGAGATACCCCCGCGCTTTTTTCCGGCGTTCCGAAGCGAAGAAGGCTTTAGAAATGATCCAAAATTGCCTCAGCGTCCTGACTAAAACTTCCCGACGTGAGGATTCGCCTTCTCGTGGCTGCAAGTCATCTTTAGGGTTAGACATGACCCGCGAGGATGGGACTCCGCCTCACTACTGTCTATGGGGTGAATACCCTATTGCGTAGCATCTGAACATTCGTTGCCCACAAGGAAATCTATGACTTGATGATGGGTTTGGTCTTGCGAGAAATCGGGTCAAGAGCCAGCCTTTGTGGATGATGCAGCGAATGATATTTTCTACCTTGTTGTGGCTCGTGATCGGGCAAGCGATGACCCACGCAGCGGAATTGGATTTACCCAAGGATTCGCGAGTGGTGTTGCTTGGTAACGGGTTGGGTTCGCGGATGCTACGCTACGGACATTTTGAGGCAGAGCTGCATCGGCGCTATCCCGAACATCATTTGGTGATCCGCAACCTTTGCGACGAAGGTGATACCCCAGCATTCCGTCCCAATGCAGGACGCAAGAGTCCTTGGGCATTTCCCGGAGGAGAAAAATTTTTCCCATTGGTGGAGTCCAAGGATAGGTGGGGTGGTGATTCTGGCGACGGGAGCTTTCCTGAACCGGATGCTTGGTTGAAACAATTGAAACCGGATATCATCATCGCGTTCTTCGGTTACAATGAATCGTTCGATGGCCCGGCGGGGTTGGCCAACTTCAAGGCAGAGTTGCAGGCATTTGTGGAGCACACGCTGAAGCAGAAATATAACGGCAATAACGTGCCGAAACTGGTGCTGATTTCGCCGACAGCGTTTCAGAATTTATCTACGCTTTACGGGACGCCAAACGGCACCACGCAGAATGCGAATTTGGCGTTGTATACCAAGGCGATGGAGGATGTGGCCGCAGCGCATCAGTTGCCGTTTGTGAATTTATATGCCCCCACAAGCGCATGGTTCGCGGCGAGCAAGAAACCGCTGACTCGTGATGGCGCGTTAATAACAGATGAAGGCTATTCGAAGCTGGCACCGGTTTTGATTGATCAACTTTTCGGGGCTCGCAAGCCGGTGTCGAAGGCTAACGCGGCGGAACTGAAAAAGGCCGTCGATGACTTCACTTGGATGTGGCTGAACTATTACAAAATTCCCAATGGGGTTCACGTGTATGGTCGGCGGCACAGGCCCTATGGCCCGGAAAACTATCCGGCGGAACTCCGTAAACTGGAGCAAATGGTCAACATTCGCGAAGAAGCGATCTGGGCGTTGGTGCAAGGCAAGAAGTTCGATGTTGCGGCGGCGGATGCAAAAACCGAGGTGCTACCTGTCATTGGCAAGGTGGATGCTAATATCAAATACCTTTCAGGCGAGGAATCTTTGAAAACATTGGCGGTTCCCTCGGGATATAAGATTGAGCTGTTTGCGGATGAAACGCAGTTCCCTGACCTAGCCAATCCGGTGCAGTTATCATTTGATAACAAAGGGCGACTATGGGTGGCGACGATGCCTTCTTATCCGCACTACAAGCCGGGTGATCCAATGCCTAACGACAAGTTGATCATTCTTGAAGACACCAATGGCGACGGTAAGGCTGACAAGCAGAAAACTTTCGCGGACCAGTTGCATCTGCCTATGGGTTTTGAGTTTTCTCACGATGGAGTTTATGTGGCGCAGAGCACTTCGCTAATCTTTTTGCAGGATACCAATGGTGACGATAAAGCGGATGTTCGCGATATCGTGATGAGTGGGTTCGACGACCACGATACACACCACGCGATCTCGGCGTTTTGCGCCGATCCATCGGGTGCATTTTTCATGGGCGAAGGCACGTTTTTGCGGAGTCACATTGAGTCGGCCTATGGTCCAGTCCGCAGCTCCAACGGTGGCTTTTTCCGCTACAATCCTGAACGTCGGCATCTAGAAAGAACCGTGCGCGTCTCCATTCCGAATCCATGGGGCATCGCCTATGATGAATGGGGTCAGGATTTCTTTTCTGATACCTCGGATCCACCAGTGCGCTGGATGCTGCAAGCCTCGGTGCAAGTGCCATTTGGTAGCTTTAATCCGACACCTCCGAATCTACTTTCGGTATTGGTGCGGCCCACGGCTGGTATGGAATTTGTCTCAAGTCGTCATTTTCCCGATGAGGTGCAAGGAGATCTGCTGATCAATAATACTATTGGTTTTCAAGGCATGAAACAACACACGATGGTGGATGAAGGCACCGGTTATGTGAGCAAGTTCCGTCAGGATTTGGTTAAAGGATCCGATACGAATTTTCGTCCTGTGGACATGGAGTTCGCTCCTGATGGTTCGTTGTATCTGGTTGATTGGCACAATGCCCGCATCGGTCACATGCAGCATAGCGCGCGTGACCCAAACCGCGATCACACGCATGGCCGCATTTTCCGTATCACTTACCCGGCTCGTCCGTTGGTGACGCCGTCGAAGGTGGCTGGAGTATCGATCGTTGAGTTGTTAGAAAACCTAAAAGTTCCCGAATACCGCACACGTTATCGCACACGCCGTGAGTTGCGTGGAAGAAAGGACTCCGAGGTTCTGGCTGGATTGAACAAGTGGGTGCAGGGACTCGACAAGGCCGACCCGCGTTACGAACACAACCTTGTGGAGGCGATGTGGGTCACATGGGGGATAAATCAAGTGAGCGAGCCCATCTTGCGCACGATTCTGCAAGCCAAAGATCCCAAGGCGCGGGCTGCTGCCGTTAGAGTATTGCGATATAACCAGGATCAGATTCCTCAGCACGCCGAACTTCTCAAAACCGCTGCTGCCGATGAGCATGGACGCGTGCGATTGGAAGCGATAGTGGCTGCGTCTTGGTTAGAAACTTCCGCAGGACAGGGTGTTCTGCAAGCGGCTTCTGCCTACAAGCCAACGACTGGTGAACCGATGGACAAATGGATCGATCCGGTTTTCAAGACAGCATCGGCGTTTTTGAATGGTCAGCAAATCAAAGGCGAAGCGGCAACGGTTTTTCAAACGCATCTCACCGGTGCTGCTAAAGAGCAATTTCTCCGAGGTGCTGAAATATACCTCCGAGATGGTCATTGCACGACGTGTCATCAGAAAGACGGCAACGGTCTTCCCGAGGCACAGTTTCCGCCACTGGCCGGAAGCGAATGGGTTCAAGGCAGCGAGGATCGCCTCGTCCGTCTCACGCTTCACGGCATCATCGGTCCGATCGAGGTCAAAGGCGTGAAATATCCGGGAACGGTTCCCATGACGCCGTTCAAGTTTTTGAACGACTCAGAGGTGGCGGATGTTTTAACATTTGTGCGCAATTCTTTTGGCAATAAAGCCGATCCCGTTAGTCCGCAAACGGTTCAGAAAATCCGCGCGGCGACCAAAGACCAGCCAACTTTCTATCAGGCGTCCGAGTTGAAGAATTAACTGGTTATCGCTATGAATGGAAAGTCGAGTTTCTAACAAAAAATCCACAGTAACCAAAATGAAAACACCACTCTCACATCGCATTATCCTGATTGTCGCTCTCGCTACGACCTTGTGTCATGGACAGGAAGTTCCTGCAGCGGTTCTTGAGGAACTGCGCCAGCTGCCAGAAGTGGTGTTGGATCGTAAAAGCCAATTTGAGTCATCTGGCCAAGTACTGAAGGGCGCGATTCCAGATCAGCATCGTTTTGGTTTTGCCTTTAAAACGCCGACGCTTGTGGATGGTCCGGCGACATGGTTGGTGTTTTGGGATCATGAAAAACCAAGCACTGCGGAGTGGGAAGTTACTAAAGTGGACGGCTCTGTTTTGGCGGTTGTTTCACCTGTAACTGAGGAAATTAGCAAGTATCCTGAGCTCGTTGCAAAATTTCCGAAAGCCAAGTCAGTTCAGCGCCTGATCGTATCGAATTACCTGTTTGTGAAAGCGACCCGTTATCAGGCAATCCTAACGGCTGCTGGCGAAAGGTCGCCACTTGGTATCAGTATTAATGTCGCGGCTAACGGAGTCGGTGTTCGTCCTGGAGAAGCGATTCGTGAAATGGAAATTCCCAAGGGGCCGATTGATTCGCAACGGGTGTTAGAACTGGTGGAGAATATTCGCGCATTCAAAGGCGATGCGGCAGCGCTCGCTTTTCTCGAAGCGCAGTTCACTGAAAAGGCCGAGCAAAATGTAAGTATAGGTGGGCTTTTTACCAAGGTTTGGAATGAGGCTCAGTTCGGTGCGGGCATGGGCGATCCGGTGTGGGCTTCAAGGCTCAATGATGTGGCATTTACTTCCGCTTACAGGATTGGTGATTACGCAAGGTCTTTCGAGATTATGAACAACCTCTGCAGCACTTTGGGAAGTGCGGCGCGGTTCGGACGGCTTGCTGAGGTGCACGCGATTTTTGCGGACGCATATCAAAGAGGAGGCCAGAACATGGATCCTAGGTCTTATCGGGATCTCGGGCCGGCTATTCCGAGTCTGCCAAGTGTTCGTCACAGGGACATCACCATCGCAACACCTTATTCGAAACAAGCTCCGTCGGGTGTCGCACCGATCAGCCAAGTTTCCGATTTTGATCACATGCAGGCAAGCGCGTTGCTGAACTACGCCTATCAACGAATGAATCGTGGGGACTGGCAGGGTGCGCTCGAGTGGGCGGTTTGGATTCGCAAATGGGCTTCGGACGAAACCGGAAATCCCGTCCAGCCGCGCAACGACATTTGGTATTCAGCAAGTTTCGACATCGCCATACAACTCAGTAACCTCGGTTACTCGGAAGAGGCGTTGACTGTCATGGATAAAGCGGTTGCCGCACCCTTCGGGAAAAATTATCGCGGACGCCACAAGATTACGTCCTCACGTTTGCAACTGGATTTAATGCGTCAGGTCGGGCGTCCCGATCCCGAGATGGTGCCCAAATTTCGCGAGCTGGTGACCGTGATGGAGAATCATGTCCACTTTGGAAAGAGCGCGGCATGGTCAGCGAAAATCGATTTGGTAAATGCGCTTTTCCATGTGAGTCAGTTTGAAGAAGGCGAAAAGATACTTGAAGAAATCATCGCTCAGGGTTCATACAACGCGCGTTGGACAAGACTTGATCGCTGGCTGGAGATAGGGAGAACCGAGGGTGTCGAAGCGGAGTTGATCGCCTTACTCAAGAACACCCGGGAGGGAGGCCATAAGATCAGTGAGTTGGGTCTTTACAGCAAATATGCCGGCTTTCTCGAATCGACGGGGCGTTTCCAAGAAGCACTTGCGATGCGTCAGGAAGCGATACGGCTGGCGCGTGATTTCAATGGATTCACGAATTTGCCAGTGCAACTCGCGAAACTCGCCGCTCTGCTGCACAAGCTCGGGCATGCGGATCTCGCCGCCAAGGCAGCTGATGAAGCCCGTGACTTGATCAAAGTCGGTAACATGCCTCCTTCCACTATTGAAAGTGTGAAGAAATATCTCGCTGGAGTTCGTGCTACCGCGCCCACTCCAGATAACAAAAGCGAAGAGCTAGCCCAGCGAGCCATCGACCTCCAGCCGCATCGCGGGTTGGTGGTTCCATTGTTAGAAGCTCCTTGGACAAGCTATCTGACGCTCGCGAATCCGGGAAGTGAAGCGGTTCAAGGAAACTTGGAAATCTCCGGTGCTCAGCTCACCGCGACGGTAAACAAGGAGTCCGATGATATTCATGTCGAGCTGGGCAAATCGGGTGATTCCTCTTTGGCGCTCACCCTTGCACCCGCGAGTTATCGCCTGATCACCGTGGCGGCAGCGGCAAATGGAGCCGATGGAGAATTGAAGTTCAACTGGAAATCCGCTGGTGGAAAGTCCGGCGAAGAAGCCCTCATCTCTATCGAAGCAGGTGAGAAAGGTGTGGCTGGAGCGATCATTCAGGCCGGTGAATATCAAGCGAACCCTTTTTATGGAGTTCCGATTCATCTGAGTTATGTGGCGAAGGACAAGCGGGCGAAGTCATCGCCTCTCCGCTTCAAAGCGTCCCAGATCGCACGGATCGAAATCCATCGCTTGGACGGAACACCGCTCGCAGTCGATGGCGCGGGGAATGGATCGCTGTTAGATCCAGGTGACGAACTTTTCATCGATACTGACGGAGCGGGAAATCTTCTGCTCGGTTTGGCGGATGGAGTCGCAGCTCTCTATATTATCGCCTACCCCAAAAATCCAATAGACAAGGACGGTCTGAAGATCGACGTCGAAGCGTTCGATGACGGAAAATGGAGCCTTCACTCAAGTAACCGGATCGTGCCCTGAATTGATCCAGCGTGCGAATCGAGTCTGTCTTCGGTCTGTTTTAGCGACAATCGCTTCAACGGATATCGCCTGCGGCGGTCTGGAGAGCTTGAACTAACGGAGCGTGGAGCGGGTGACCGCGTTTTTCCATCTCCTTTGCGTATTGGGTGTAGGGCGGTTGTTTGTCTTCGGGTTTGAACTGAGCCATCACATAGCTGTGTAGATCAATCACGGGGACTTTGTGCTTTGTCATCACACGGGTGGCGATGATGTTGTATTCCTGTTCCGCATTCGCGTCGAAACGGTTGCGTTCGAAGCTTGGGAAGAAATGGATGTTGGCCATGGGTGTGGTGCTGCCCCAGATCAGTTTGGCGTTGGTTTTTTTCAGGCGTTGCACCAATGCATCGAGTTGCTTCTCATATTGAGCGGGTGTGGAGACACGCACACCGCCGGCATCCTTGCTCATGACGCGGAAATCACGGGTCGCAGGATCTTTGTAACACAAATCACCCATGCCGAAATTGAAGTAGATGATATCCCATTCGGTTTTCCCAAGCAGTTGATCGATCTTTGCCAGCGCGCTGCCGCTGTCCTCGGCTATGATGCCTTGCGGAAACTGGATGCTCATCTGCTTGCCTATCTCTTTGGCTGCCGCTTGGACGATGGTCTTATGGACGGAGTCGCCGAGAAACAACACCTGCGGGATCTTCTTTTCCTGAGCCGAGGCTGAAGCAAGCAACAGCAGGCAGGCCGGAATGAGGATTTTTTTCAAAAGATGCGACATGATGTTAGGCACGGATTTCGGTGAGTTCGCCGGTGCTGTCGGCAAACTTTTCGGTGGGAACATCGACTGCATTCAGCATCGACACAAATAAGTTAGAGAGCGGTTTTTTGCGATCGCCTTCGAAGTTGTGGAGGTTGCCGTGTTTGAATCCGAGCTTGTTTCCGCCAGCGATCTGGATGGGGTAGTCTTTGGTGCTGTGCGAGGCGTGCGGGTGAGCTGATCCCCAGAGCACGACGGAGTGGTCGAGCATGTTGCCGTCGCCTTCCGGGGTATCGCGAAGCCGCTTGAGGAAGTAGGCATGCTGCTCGGCGCGCCATTTTTCCCATTCGCCGGAGCCGTTCTCCGGGCGCTTGTGGGCGATGTCGTGAGTGCCTCCGGTGTAGCCGAATAACTTGTTAGGGAAATTACTAACGAGGTTTCCAGTGGAGTGTTCGCTTTCGGTCATGAAGGTGGCGAAGCGTGTGGAATCGGTCTGGAACGCAAGGTAGATGAGATCATACATGCAGCGGAGATATTCGCTTGGGACTTGATAACTGGCTTCGAGGTTGAGTCCTTTGGTATCGATTTTGGGTAATTCCTCATGAGTCCACTTACTGGTGCGTTCGACGCGTTGTTCGATGGCGCGGACTGAGTCGAGATACTCATTCATTTTCTGGCGATCTTCGGTGCCGAGTTTGCCGTGCAGGGATTTGTAGTTATCCATCATCTTATCCAGCACACTTGCTTCGCGTTTCAGGCGGGCGCGCACGTCGTCGACGCTTTGGTTAGCGTAAGGTCGGAACAGTCGGTTGAAAACTTCCTGTGGCTTTTCGATTGAGGGAATGGGTTGTCCCGGTCCGTAATGGGAGAGGGTTTTGGACATGCCGTAGGAGCC
>JANOKJ010000217.1:0-30986 GCA_031419275.1 Akkermansiaceae bacterium
CTTGGGAGGCTCCATTTTGCCAGACGACTCCGCCGTATTGCCACATCGACCAGGTACTCCAGATACCGTATTGGTCTTTGAGCGAATCGGGCGTCAGCGCACCGCCAGCCATGACGCGTTCGGTGCCACCGGGACTGTATAATGCGAGCCAATAAGGGGTTTTACGAATGATGGCTTTTTGGGCAGGTGTGGCGTTGCTCAGGCGGGCGCGCAAGCCATCGCTATTTTCCAAATAGGTGACCGGATAGATGCCGGTGCGATGGTGGACGCGCTGAATGAAATCCACCAAACGATCTGGAGTGGATTTCGTATCGAAGTCGCCAACCAAAAGTATTTGTTTGCCTGAGAGTCCGCGAGCGCGGGCAATGGCTTGAACGCGGGTGACGAAACGATCTGCTTGGAGTGCGGCAGGTTGATCCATGGTGACGAAGTGGTAAGCACCGAGCATCATGCCTTCGCGATCGGCTGATTTCAGGAAATCGCCAAATTTTTCATCGAGTAGTGGACCTTTCGCAGAGCGGGCGATGAGCGCTAGTCCACCATTTTTTCTGAGAGCGGAAACGTTGTGTTCCGAGAAACGACTGCCGCTACGCTGGGCTTCTTTGGGATCCCAGCCGGAGACGTTAAGGACGACGGGTGAGCGGGAAACGTTGGTTCCACCAAAGCCGCCGCCACCATGAAACATTTGATGAGGAATGCTTTGATGATGAGTTTTTGGGGTGTTGTTGCTGCATTGAACGAGAAGCGGCAGAACGCAAATTAGGCAAAGAACAGATTTCATGTTAGATAATTGAAACGGATTTGTTACATTTTAAAATCCTCGCCGAGGTAGTATTTCCGCGCGATCGGATCATCGACTAATTCGTCGGACGCGCCTTCGAGGATGACGCGTCCGTCGTGAATCAGAAATGCGCGGTCGGTAATGGATAGGGTTTCCCGAACCGAGTGGTCAGTGATGAGAATGGCTAGGTTATCTTTTTCTCTAAGCTCACGAACGATGCGTTGGATGTCTTCAACGGCAATGGGATCGATACCTGCAAAAGGCTCGTCAAGCATCAGGACTTTGGGATCGGAGCAAAGCGAGCGAGCAATGGCGAGTCGGCGTTTTTCACCACCGGAAAGCGTGATCGCAAGGGATTTTGACAACTTGCTGATGTTGAAACGTTCGAGCAGTTGATGAGCGCGATCTTTTTGGTCACTGCGGGAAAGGCCGGGTCGAGTTTCCAGAATGGCGAGTAGATTATCTAGGACGGAGAGTTTGCGAAAAACGGATTCTTCCTGAGGTAAGTATCCGAGGCCGCGGCGCGCGCGTTGATGCATGGGGAGGTTAGAAATATTATCGCCGAGCAGATGAATACTTCCGTGCTCTGCAGGGATCAGGCCGGCGATCATGTAGAACGAGGTGGTTTTTCCTGCGCCGTTTGGACCGAGTAGTCCGACAATTTCCTTAGGCTGGACGGTGATGGAAACATCGTTGACCACGACGCGACCGCCATAAGATTTTCTCAACCCTACGGCAGCGAGAACCGCTGTATCAATATGCGTGCAGGTAGAGCCGGGATCGTGGGTCATGTGGATGTAACTGATGATTGAAAATGAAGCCTGATTCGTAAGGGTTAGCGGCCGTCGAATTTCAGGTTATTGCCGCCCATTTCCCATTCGCCTTGAGTGGTAAAGGAACCGCTATTGAGCAGGCGGAGAGTGAGATTGGGTTGTTTGGCTCTAGCGTAGAAATTACCTTGTTTAACCCATGGGTAGCGTTGGCTGATGATAATCTCTCCTTTTGGAACATCATAGGTGAGCAGGCCGCCGCTCGCTTCGATAGCATCTTTACCCGCGACACTTTTTTGAATAAGGCGAACGGTCCCAGTTGCGATGAGCTTTTGCACGTCACCAAAATTCGCAGTTGGACCGATGGCGTCCGGCTTTTTGGCGGTTTGCTTTTTCTCTTCCTCAGCTTTTTCAGGATTTACTGGAGTGGGTTCCTTTTTATCTACGTCCTTTTTATTGGAAGCCGCTGGCTTTTTCGGGTCTTTTTTTGCAAAGAATACTTTGAGTTCATCCGCTCCGGTGAGGGTGAAGCGTGGATCGGTAACGGTTACGTTCTTCAGATAAACAAGTACGCCTGCTTCAGCGTCAAAATACATGCCGCCTTCACATTTGATGACTGTGTCGTTCGGACCTGGCACGACTTCGAGCGGCGCGCCTTCCGCGGCGGGGTCTGTGGAAATCTTTTTAAGGTCTGAGGCTTGAACAA
Source organism: Akkermansiaceae bacterium (assembly GCA_031419275.1). Taxonomy (GTDB): domain Bacteria; phylum Verrucomicrobiota; class Verrucomicrobiia; order Verrucomicrobiales; family Akkermansiaceae; genus Luteolibacter. The sequence continues at coordinate 2,258 of JANOKJ010000217.1, forward strand.
AGCTGTGAGCGCTATCAGAGGCATTCTTTGCTGCGGTTAGATCTGCCTTGAGCGAGGCATCGGTGGCTTCGGCTTGGGCATCGAGTTTTGGTTTGGCGGTTTGGGCTGCGCTCTTGATTTCGGAAAGCTCGGCATCAGATACGTTTGCGGGTGGCGTGGCGATGGTGAGCGAAGGTGTAAGACACAAGGCGACGAGAGCGGCGGTTTGTTTGGTTGTAGGGCGCATTGAGGTAGAAGGTTCAGGGTAAGAAAGCCAAGTCGTGGAAGGACCCATGAGAAAGCCTTGGCCATTTTGAAAAGCATAAATCAAACCACTGCCTTTTGCGACAAGGTTGTCGGTGGTTATTTCAACGGGCTCATTGGCGTGGAGTCGAGAAGTAGATTGGTTAAAGATAGCTTTTTTGAGCTGCACTTTTCCACGCAGAGAGCGGTCAGGTTTGTAAAATTTAATCAGAACACCTTCTCCTTGGATTTCCTTTTCATTGATCAAGGTCAAAATATCCGCTTTGAGATCACCTACCAAATTTCGGTTTTTGTCATAGCGGGGAAGTAGAACACCGTGCAAAACGCTGCCATTAGGCAGGAGCGCCATAGGGTTTTTCACAGCTTCTTTAATGGGATCTTGGGCAAGCAAAGAACCAGCAGAGAGCAATAGGATGGAGATACGGAAGATCAATAGCTGAAATGGATATATGGAGGGACATTAGCGAGTTGGAAGATGGAGACAATCATGGATTTTCAGTAATGATAAAATGCCCTATTGGCGGTTCGTAATAAGGAAATGGCAAAGCAGGAGTTGATTTGCGGCGAAGAGAGGGCGAAGCTCTTGGCCATGAAACCAAAGGTTGGCGATACAGCACCGGAGTTCCACGCGACGGCTGTGGATGGAGAGACAGAGACTCAAGTGTCTCTCTCAGAATTGCGCGGAGAGCGGGTGGTATTGGTTTTTTACCCCAAAGACAACACTCCCGGCTGCACAATCCAGGCCTGTTCATTGCGCGAGCACTGGGACGAGATTCTCGGCAAGGCAAGAATTTTTGGCGTCAGCGCGGACAGCGTGGCGAGCCATCGGAAGTTTATCGTTAAGAGAAATTTGCCCTATCCGTTAATTGCAGATGAGGATAAAAAAATCGTTACTGACTACGGTGTGTGGGTTCAAAAATCGATGATGGGAAAAAAATTCATGGGAATCGAACGCAGCACTTTCGTGATCGGTGTTGATGGTAAAATCGAAGCCGTATTAGAAAAAGTTTCACCGCTCAGTCATACAGAGCAATTAGCCAAAATTCTCGGGTAATGGATAAGGCCGGACACAAACATCAGTCACATGTTGGGTTCGCGACGATTGCGATCACTCTGATGGCTGTCTGTCTTGCTGCTGGTCTGGATTTTCTCGGAATTATTGATCGCTTGAATGCGTGGATTCCTGCGGTGATGTTAAAACCTGGCATTTCTGCTCCGGTGCAAACGTTAGATTCATATCTGCTCTGGATCATAACGGTATTGCTGGCGTTGAGTATGGCGGCCATTATGTTGAATATTTCCGGATGCTGGCGAAGGCTTGTTGTCTGGGCGCTAGCTACAATTATCACTTTGTTCTGGGTGCCTGTATTATTACTGGCTTCATACAAGCCAGAGATCGGAGTGGCTTTGGTAGGCCTACTGTGGTCGGGTTGCTGTGCGATGGTTTACACCATGAATCACGAAATGCCAGCTGACCTAATGGAAAACAACAACACAACAAAAACCGATGCCACGCGCTGATTTTCCTGAACCTGTTAGAAATTTAGTCGCGGAGCTGAAGCAGCTTCCGGGAGTTGGTCCACGCAGCGCGGAGCGTATGGCAGTGTGGTTGCTTCAAAATAAAAAAGCCGATCCCATCAAGTTATCCAAAGCTGTCGTTCACGCGCACGAGACGATTATTCCGTGTCCCATTTGTGGATTTTTCGCGACCCGTGAAATTTGCGATATCTGTGCTGATGAGAAGCGCGATGAGACGCTTTTATGTGTGGTTGAACAAGCGACAGATGTTTTGCCGCTTGAGCGCGCTGGGGTTTTCAAGGGCAAGTATCATTGCTTGGGTGGAAAATTATCACCGCTCGATCGGGTTTCACCGGAGGACTTGAATATCCCACAGCTTTTAAAGCGCGTGGATTCCAAGGATGGAAACATGGAAATTATCCTCGCTTTGGGTGCTGATGTGGAAGGCGAGGCGACCTCAAATTATCTGGCTGATATGTTGCGTGGAAAATCGGCGAAAGTCACTCGCATTGCCCAAGGTCTGCCGGCGGGCGGTGGTTTGGAGCATGCAGATGAGCTGACGTTGATCCGTGCGCTACAAGGTCGCCGCGATTTCTAAATATCTTACTGAGTTCTTGCGTAATTTTCGCTTTGTAATTAGTTTGCTCATTGATGTTACAAAAAAGCCTTATCCCAGTCATTGCGTCTTTATTTTTGTTTTCTGGCCTACACGTCCATGCGGCCTCGATTCCATGCCCCATCGATTCCTTGATCAAAGCTCCTGAGAACTGGAAAATGACAGTGGATGAGTTTGAAAAATCCTTCACATCGAATGGCAACAAACAATACGTCTGGCTGACTCAAGACCGCACGCGGGGAAAACTGAGCCGTAAGCTTTATGGTAATGTGGAAATGAATCTCACGGCATTTGACGGACAGGTCCCAGTGCAGGAAGTGATTGTTGATTTCGTCGATGGCCAACTGAACCTTGTTTCGGCCTCCATCTATAACCGTGCGGATAGTGGCGCCATCACCACCGAACAATTTTCAGAACGTTATAAAATTGCTGGAAAAGTGATGGGGGAAATTCTCGTCGCGAGACCTCAGCAACGTAAAGCGGATGCGAAAAACGGCCTTTTGACTGAAGGTTATTCATGGTATTCACAAGCAACAGGCGTTGCATTGTTAGAGTGCAACGAAGGTGCGCTTGGAACTGGCGATCGCGAATTCCTGAGACTCCGCATGGCAAGGCCAAACGCGAAAGGTTCATTGGCTGCCTCTTTGTTGCATACTCGTGGTGGAGCTGCCGCCAAACTCGGTGACCTCCCGAAAAATATCAAAAAAGAAGACAACGGCGATGTATTGATTTCCAACATGCCCATGGTTGATCAGGGTGATAAAGGTTACTGCGTGGTTGCTACCGTTCAGCGTGTTTTTGAATACTACGGCATCGGTGCGGACATGCACCAAATTGCGCAGATCTCTGATGCCGATCCTCAAAGAGGCACCAGCACTCTCACCATGGCGAAGGAGCTTGATAAGATCGATTACCGTTTCAAAACCCGCCTCGACATCATCGGCATGGGTCAGCCATTGACCGAAGTGAAAGAAGAGAAAGGCGAATATTACGTAGGTAAACCTGTCGATGAACGAAAATTTCTAAAAGCGATCAACAGCAACGTAGATAAAGGATTGCCCTTGCTGTGGTCCTTAGAGTTGGGGCGCTATCCAGAAATTCCGCAACTCAGTCCTCAAACTGCCGGCGGCCACATGCGTATGATCATCGGTTACAACGAAAAAGCCCAAGAGATCATCTTCACAGATTCATGGGGCGCTAAGCACGAAGCCAAGCGCATGAAAATGTCAGATGCCTATAAAGCATCCCACGGCCTGTTCGTGCTGATCCCGACGGTGAAATGAGTGTGGGAAAGCATTCAGACGATGACGAGCGATAGACTGAAGTGAGGGAGATTGCTCCGTCGCGGGTAGAATTTACAGACTGTCGCTAGATATTTCCACGCGGAGCAAGCTCCGCTCTTTTTGGCGGAGGCAAGCCTCCGCACTCCTAGGCTAAAATCTGGGCTAACACATACGGGAGAATTCCGCCTGCACGGTAGTAGTCTTTTTCCACGGGTGTATCGATGCGGACGACAACTGGGATGTCGAAACTGGAGCCGTCTGCTTTATGGACGCGGAGGGTGGCTTGTTGCATGGGCTTGAGGTCGTTGCTGATCCCGAGGATGTCGAAGGTCGCATCGGCGAGGTCTTTGACTTTCTCGTAGTCGTCTTTGTTGACGAAGTTGCATGGCAGAACGCCCATGCCGACGAGGTTGGATCGGTGGATGCGCTCGAAGGATTTGGTGACGACGGCTTTAACTCCTAACAGGTTAGTGCCTTTTGCGGCCCAGTCGCGGGATGAGCCCATGCCGTAGTCTTCGGCTCCGATGACGATGGTTGGGATGTTGGATTTTTGATACACGGCAGCAGCGTCATAGATCGCTTGGGTTTCACCGTTGATCTTGGTGACTCCTCCTTCGATGCCCGGGACCATGAGGTTTTTGATGCGGACGTTGGCGAATGTGCCACGGGTCATGATGCGGTCGTTGCCTCGGCGTGAACCGTAGGAGTTGAAGTCTGCGAACTCGACGCCTTTTTCTGTTAGGAAACGTCCAGCCGGGCTGTCTTTTTTGATCGCGCCGGCGGGTGAGATGTGGTCGGTAGTGACCGAGTCTCCAAAAATGCCGAGTGGGCGTGCGCCTTTGATTTCGACGATATCGCGTGGTTTTGGCGTGAAACCGTCGAAGAACGGCGGCTCTTGAATGTAGGTAGATTCGCGATCCCATTCGTAGACGTTTCCAGTGGAGGATTTAATGTTGTTCCACTTCGGATTCTGATTGGCGAAGCCGGTGTAAAGTTTTTGGAAAACGTCGGGCTTGAGTGAGGAGTTCATGGCGGCCTCGATCTCTGCGGAGGATGGCCAGATGTCTTTGAGGAAAACGGGGTTACCATCGGAACCGATGCCGAGGGGCTCGGTTTCCATGTCGATGTTGACCGTGCCGGCGATCGCGAAAGCGACGACGAGAGGTGGCGACATGAGGAAGTTGGCTTTGATCGATTGATGGACGCGGGCCTCGAAGTTGCGGTTTCCGGAAAGGACGGATGCGGCGACGATGTCCTCGGATTTCACGACGTCTTCGATGCCTGCATCGAGTGGTCCGGAGTTTCCGATACAGGTGGTGCAGCCGTAGCCGACGGTTTGGAAACCGAGTTCATCGAGTTCTTCCTGGAGACCGGTTTTATTGAGGTAATCGGTAACGACTCGCGAGCCGGGTCCGAGCGAGGTTTTGACGGAAGGGTTGACCTTCAGGCCTTTTGCGTTGGCTTTTTTCGCGAGCAAACCAGCGGCAAGCATGACGCTTGGATTGGAAGTGTTGGTGCAAGAGGTGATGGCAGCAATGAGGACCGAGCCGTGAGTAATAGTGTCGGTGATACCGTCTTTGGAATCGACCGTGACCGTAGCGGTTTTGCTCTCAGATTTTGCGAAGCCACCATCGGCAATGGGAGCGGCGAGAAGTTGTCCCCACTTGGTTTTGAGGTTGTCGATGTCGATGCGATCTTGCGGACGTTTTGGTCCGGCGACGCCGGGTTTGACGGTGGAGATGTCGAGATCGACGACTTGAGAAAATTGGAGTGCGTCGCGGTCGGTTGGGATGCCCCAGAGGTTTTGGGCTTTGTAGTAGTTTTCGACGGTTTTGCAGAGTTCAGGTGAACGGCCAGTGCCTTCGAGGTATCCAGTGGTGATTTCATCGATACCGAAGAAGCCCATGGTTGCGCCGTATTCGGGAGCCATGTTGGCGATAGTCGCGCGGTCGGGGAGTGAGAGCGCTTTAGCACCGGGGCCGTAGAACTCAACAAATTTTCCGACGACTTTGGTTTGGCGGAGCATTTCGGTAACGCGCAGGACAAGGTCGGTAGCGGTGACACCGGTGGCGAGTTTACCTGTTAGATAAACACCGACCACTTCAGGAACGAGGAAAGTGACTGGCTGGCCGAGCATGCCGGCTTCGGCTTCGATGCCGCCCACGCCCCAACCGACGACGCCGAGGCCGTTGATCATGGTGGTGTGTGAATCGGTGCCGACGAGGGTGTCCGGATAAAACACGCCGTCTTTTTCAAGCACGCATTTCGCGAGGTATTCGAGGTTCACTTGGTGAACGATACCGATGCCAGGAGGCACGACTTTGAAGGTATCAAAAGCTTGCTCACCCCATTTCAAGAATTCGTAACGCTCACGGTTGCGGTGAAATTCGAGGTCGAGGTTTTTTTCCAAAGAGAAAGCAGTTCCAGCGTAATCGACCTGCACCGAGTGATCGACCACAAGATCGACAGGCACGAGTGGCTCGATCATTTTTGCGTCTTTGCCCATGGCGTGAACGGCGGAGCGCATGGCTGCGAGATCGACGAGAAGTGGTACGCCGGTGAAATCTTGCAGCACGATGCGGGCGACGACGAAGGGGATTTCATAATCGCCGGGAGATTTCGCGTTGTAGTTTGCAAGATTCTGGATGTCTTTGTCGGAAACTTTAAGTCCGTCATTATTGCGGAGCAGGGATTCGAGTACGATACGGATCGAGACGGGAAGTTTGGAAAGGTTGGGGAAACCGTTTTCCGCGAGTGCGGGAAGGGAGTGAAGTTTGCCTTCGTTGCCGGAGCCGGTGGTGAATGTGCGGATGTAGCTCATGGTTGGTGTTTTCTAAAATAGATTCTCTGCGCGGAGGGTTGGGGATTGCGGGGAATTTGTCAAAAACGTTCCTCAAGAGGATTGAGATTGTCGCTTGGGGTTTGCTTTGGTTAAGTGGCTCTATGAAATGGGTTTTAACGATATTGGCGGTGTGTGTGGTGGCTGGGTGTGTGGCAAAAACCCAGATTCCTGTCCCTGATACGGCGATGGCCTCGGGAAGTGGTCATTCTTTGGCAACCTTGCAGCGTGGGCATGCGGTTTATGTGACCCAGTGCGGGCGTTGCCATGAGCCCATGATGCCTTCGAAAGTTTCCGATGAAGACTGGCATGTGGTAGTACCCGGCATGGCATGGAATGCGGGCATATCCAAAGCGGATGAAAATGCGGTGATGAAATACCTCCATGCGGCGCGGCAGGAGTCACATTCCAAGCAATAAAAAACAGACACCTGGTGGGCGACGGTTTTGAGATCGAACGCGAATCGCAGACGAAAAATCAGTATTTCACGCCGCAACCGTAAGGTTTGTTGGTGGCGTTAGTGACTTCTTTCCCAGCGAGCACAGCATCGAGCGCGTTGGCGAAAGTTTTCTCGGCAGTAGCGACATCCTCGGCTTTGACTGATGGAGAAGAATCGATCGCGCCGGAGTAGGCGAGTTTGCCATCTTTGCCGACGATCATCATGTGCGGGGTGACTTTCGCATCGAAGGCTTTGCCGATTTTGCCGTCGGTATCGACCAAGATTTCGGTGGCTTTGCTGCCTTCTGCAGTGGCTTTCTCTGCCAGTTTGGCTGCTTCAAGGTAACCGTGCTTACCCTCGGCTGTAGAATTCACGGATAGCCAGATCACACCTTTTTCGGCGTAGGCAGCTTGGAGATTCTGCATGTTTTTTGAGGAATAATGCTTTTTAATGAAGGGGCATTCGAAATTAAGCCATTCCAAGACGACGACTTTGTCTTTGTAATCCGCAAGGCTCACTTCAGTGCCTTTGGCGGTTTTTGCAGTAAAGGCAGGTGCCGGTTTACCGACTTCTAAAGCAAATGAAGAGGTTACGGCGATAGCTCCAATGATGGCAGCTGTGATAAATGTTTTCATAAAGGGTGTGTTTGGTTTTGAGGCACCAGTTTAGCGGTGCTGATCTTAATACATATCTCCAAAGTGGATTTTTTCCTCAAATTTTTTCAGAAAAATGAGCTCGCCTCGATTGGGGTTTGGAAGTTTGGGATTTCGAGGCTAGAAACCGCCAGATGATTACGCAGGCATTTATTCTGGGCGCAGGGCTGGGCACGAGGTTGCGACCTCTGACCGATGCGTTTCCCAAGCCGCTTGTGCCGCTTTTTCATAAACCTCTCGCAATGTGGGCGGTGGAGGCTTGCGAGGCGGTCGGCTGCACGCGATTCGCGATCAACACCCACCATCTCCCGGAAAAATGGCTCGGATTTGGGGAGGGGAGAGATATGACATTTTTCCATGAACCCATTTTGTTAGAAACTGGCGGCGGTTTGAAAAATATCGAGGACTGGATGGAAGAAGGTAGTTTATTGATCCACAACGGGGATATCTTTTCATCGATGGATTTACAAAAGCTCGTCGACGCCCATGAAGCCAGTGGCGACGAAGTGACGCTGGCGTTGCGTTCGAGCGGAGGTGAGAAACGGATTTCATTTGGAGAAAATCATCGCGTGGAAGATGTAAGAAGCGAGGTTCGAGGCTTGCCGGGCACACATGTTTTCACGGGAATTTACTGCGTGAAAAAAGAATTTCTCAAACGGATTCCAGCAGGAGAAATCATTGCGGTGATTCCAGCATTCCAAGAGCTTGTGCGCGAAGGTGGGATTGGAGCGGTGGTAATGGATGAAGGTGATTGGATGGATCTTGGTGATGTGGAGTCATATCTTCAAGCGCATCAGCAGCTTGCTCTGGAAAATCCCATTCATCCCGAAGCGATCATCGAGGACGGAGCAGTGATTGAAAACAGTGTGATCGGAAAAGGCGCTCGGATTCGCAGCGGTGCGCGCGTTACTAACAGCGTGCTGTGGCCAGGTGCCGATGTTTCCCGTGAGGTAGTGAATGAGGTGGTGATGTAACCTGAAAGAGTTGGGTCGACTGGCCTCAGTCGACCGTGATTCTTTTCAATATTGAATCAGATGCATATCCGTTAGAATGATCATGCGTTCAGGATTTTAGTCACGGACGACGACGGCGCGTCGTCCCTACCTTTTTTATAACGTCGCAATCAACCGAACAAATTGGCGGCCGTATTCGACGTAGGAGTTGTAGCATTGGTTCCAATCGACGGCGGATGGATCGGGGGCGTGGAACACGGTGGCGACGTGCGGTTCGATGGCGATCCAGCCTTTGTAGTTCGATTGGTGAGCGTCTGTTAGAATTTCACGCAGCTTCGCTTGGCCGAGTCCGGGCATCGTGTATTCAGGCTCGACGTCTTCTGAGATCGGATTGATGCAGTCTTTGATATGGATGTGGGCGACGTGGTCTTTGACCTTGAGCCAAAACTCCATGGGGTCTTGCCATGGGAAAGGTTCTGGCTTGGAGCGATCAAGTTGGAAAACAGGATTTCCGGTATCGAAAACGAGCTTCAAGCCGGGAACTTCATCGACGAGTCGCAGCGAATGCTCGGCAGAAAATCCGCCCCAGTTCATGCAGTTTTCGTGGACGGCGGTGAGGCCTGCGTCGCTGAAACGTTTGACGATTTCACGCAAGCGGCGGAAACGCTCGGCTTCGTTTTGATCGGTGCCCCATGGTTCCTGCGCATAGGACATGATGCGAATCATCGGGGTGTTGAGTCGTTTCATGCGTGGGATCGCGCGCTCGATTTCGGCGAGGGTAATGGAAAAGTCAGAGCTGATTTTTTTGCCCCAGTTGCCGATTGCAGATCCGAATTCCGGTACGCTGATTCCTGATGCGTCGAGTTTGTCCGCGGCTTTCTGGAAATCGTCTTCCGGCATATCGTGGATATTCGTGTTGCCAACCATACGGGTGGAGATGGCGCCCCAACCCAGTTCTTGAGTCGCTTGAATTTGTTTATCGATATCGCGGGAGGCTTCGTCAGCGAAGCCAGTGAGTCTTTCAATGGAGAGCATGCGCGAAGGCTAAGTGAAAACTCGAAATTTTAAACTTTAAACTTCAAGGAAGATAAAGATGGCGATCCACACATGAATAAAGTAGCAAGCGAATCAGATTGATTCATGAAAATAAGACCATCCCTCCTGATCTTAATAGCTGCAACCTTGCTTGGTGGAAATCTATGGGCAGAACCAATCCAGGATCCGATCCGGGATTATTTGAGTCTTCAGGTTCCGGAGCGTTCGGAATTCATCGGCACTCTTGAGTTTATCCAACGCGTCAAGGTTGATGTTGATGGAGATGGAGTCGACGAAATCTTTGTCGGAACTTGGTATCGTCACAGTGGCAGCAACCAAGCTTATTACTGGTCTGCATACAAGGAAATGAAAGGAGGCTATCAACGGGTTACTCCTGCAAATCAGGATGTTCTGATAAGATCTTTTGAAAATGTCTACATCGGCCCCATTAAGGAAATTTTGAAACAAGGCATTGTTGCGGCTCATGATGTGGAGACTGATACGCCTGAAAACGCCGAGGTGATCAAGGTGGGTGAACTGCACTTTTATCATCTCACGGATGATCGTCTCGTCGATCAAAAATCTGGTCCTTTAGATATAACTAACGCTGAACAGAAAAAGATCTATGAGCGCTATTTCGGGGCGAGTGCTCAAACTCGTAAGCCAACAAGCATCGAAACCTTTACGAGCCTTCAGCTCAAGCAAATGGGCCACACGATTCCAAACTGGGAGCCGTCTGCTCCTTGATTTTAATGTGAAGGAAATGACTTGTTTAAATCTGATAGAAAAAATCATGAACAAAATAATCATTCTAGTTATCGTTCTCATTTTGTGCTCAACACTAGTGTGGCTTTGGATTGCAAAATCAAATCAAACCGCATCTTCAGAACCTGTAACTCAATCATCAAGTGAAGAATTTTCATACGCAGATCGAGATGACACTGTTGTCCTGACCGAGGAGCAGATAGAGGCATTTCAGGCTGTAGCTGATGACATGAAGCAAGTTCTATTGGCTGCTCCGGACGACCTAACAGGAAAAAAGTCCGCTTGGTATAAGAAACTTACAGAGTGCCAGGTCGCATTAAATCAGGCCGCAAAAACAGGAACTCGAAAGGATCTTTTTGCGACTATTCCTCCAACAGCCACGTTTTTAGCCCGTGACCGTGAATCAGAGGATTTGCACGCGTCGCTGGGTGACTTGCGGCATCGGTTAGAGGTATCGGGTGTGCCAATCATCAAAGAAATAGCGAAAGTAGTTACCGAGAATAATGGCACGCTTGACGCGGCCACAGCAGAATTAGCAGTTAAGGTCTTTTCCGTTCGTGGATTTAAGAATGAGCCAGATTGGGAAGATGAGATTGATGGATTGCCAATCAATGCAGCGGGCGTATTGATTGCACAACCAGAGATTATGCCTTTACTGGAAGTCCTCCCAATTGAACAACTGGACATTTTTGTCTCAGGTGATACGCCAGAAATTTTTTTCCGTCGCTACGTGCAAGACGCAGAAGGAACACCCAAACGTGATAGGCGTTACTATGGCATGCCAATACTTCGCCAGCGATACAGTGAAAACCGTGTAGCTCTTCACGAAAGCTTTAACAAACTAGCGGCAAAAGTAGCACCCTACCGCGCAAAGTTATATGGTGAAGAACAAGAATAGATTATCGGGATGATCCCGCTTCTGATCACTCAAGAATAGCGAGACTTTTAGAAATGATTTGGTAAAGTCGTGAGATGAAACGTCGGAAATGGATGGGCTTGCTCGGGGGATTTTGTTTGGTGGGATGTGGGGAGAAAAAGACGGCTGTGGATGTCAGTGCGGTTGAAGAGCCTTGGATCGAGTTGAAAGGTGAGTGGGAGGGTTTGAGCGGTGGGCAAGTTGATGTTGGCGAGGAATTAAGCATCGGTTGGGGCGAGACTCTGACGAATGTGCGCTGGAAAGCGGAGGTGCCGGCTGCGCCATTTGAGCTCGAAATGAAAGCGAAACGGGTCAACGGCACGGATTTTTTCTGCGCCGTAACCTTTCCCGCACGGGGTCCAGAGCAATGCGTGACCCTGGTCGTCGGCGGCTGGGGCGGGAGCTTGGTCGGGATTTCTTGCATCGATGGCAAAGACGCCTCCGAGAACGATACTCAGAAAACTCACACCTTCGAGACCGATGTCTGGTACCAGATCCGCTTGGTCAGAGAAGGTGAGAAGATTATGGTATGGATTGACGGAGAAAAGCTCATCGATGTCGATACCACGGGCAAAACCCTGTCGCTCCGGCAGGGAGGAATCGAGGAATGCGCGCCTTTCGGCCTGGCCACCTGGCAGACTACCGCTCGGATCAAGGATATCCGCTGGCGCGGGCTCAAGTAGAGTGAACTGCGTGATCAGCGCGCGATTTCATAAATTGATCGATTTATGAGGCATTATCTGACGAAATGCTCTAGGCGTGGGGCGGGTGAAAATAGCGAGAATTTTGAACAGATGGATGAGTTGGCCTGCTGTGCTTTTGCTGGGAGTGTTATGGTTGAGTCTGATTTTGCGAGATTTCCGCGCAATGCAGGTTGAGGAAGTTGGCGTCGATCGAGATGTGCTATTGCGTTATTACGACCGCACTTTCCGGTTATTAAATGCGGCGGATCGGGCAGGTTTCTATGCTCGTTGGATCGTAGGTTCGAGCGAGAAGGAGCAGATGCTGAAAGCCTTGCAGGGTGATCTTGTGAAACCGAATGCGTATGCATTGGCTGGGGATCGTCTGGAGTTGCTGCAATGGATCACGCTTGAAACGGGTGATCGGAAGGAGCTTGAAGAGAGGTTCGCGGACTTGGAGTTTCGCGAATCATATAAGACTTGGTTGATGGCTGGCGAAGGTCACGCGTGGCATTATGAGCGCTTCGTTCATGAAGTGGGAGACAAGGAGGTTTCTCGGTTTTACGTGAGTCAGAACGACCGCTTATTGCTCCGCGTGGTGGGGATGAGTTTAGTGTTTGATGTCCTCACTCTCTGCGGAATCGGGTTCATGATGTATCTGTTTGTGAAAAGGCAGCCTGTGCAGTCGAAATTGCACCGACTGCCGGAACGATGGCCGCTCCGCACCGTGCTAGGTGGATTTTTTGCGGCGAATCTGTTGCTTTTGCCATGGAGTATGGTGATGGGATACATCTACGATTTTCTGACAATCTTCATACCGGAAATCCTTGCCTACATCGCCTATGATTTTTCCTGGAGAATGTTTGATACGATGTTGCTGCTGTTACTTTTACTCAAGACGCCGCGTAACGCCTGGCGTGTATTTCGTTTAGACAAGCCGATTCATTTGCCGCTGCTCCTTGCTGTTTTCTCAGCCACCGGGTTGTTCGATCTCGCGCTTTATTTTGTTGTTCCATTCGTTGATGTGGATCCATCGGATTTTATGTATATGGCGGATCCGGATCGGTCGTCCTTCCTGGCAATGCTTTTCCTTACCGTGATAGTTGCTCCTATTTTTGAAGAAATCGTTTTCAGAGGTTTTCTTTTTCAAGGCCTGCGGGAGAAGCTGGGGACGTTATCGGCAGGTGTTATTTCGACACTGTTGTTCACGTTGGGGCACGTGCAATACGATATCTGGGGTTGTCTCTCGGTCGCGATAATGGGTGCCGGCGCCGCGTTTCTAACTCTGCGTACTGGTTCATTGAATACGGCAATCGTTTTCCATGCCTTGGTTAACCTGCTTGTGGCAGCAAATACGTATTATCAGTATCAAGCTCCGCTCTGAATCGCTCCGGCAGGGCGGGATCGAGGAATGCGCGCCCTTCGGCCTGGCTGCCTGGCAGGCCACGGCTCGGATCAAGGATATCCGCTGGCGCGGGTTTTAGGGGGATAGTTCAATTTCCACATCCTCACCTCACCTAAAACCCCCGAAAAATCGGCGATTCTACCATATTCAGAGCCGTTTTCCCGCATGACTTTCGGCTTGCAACGGGCTAGGGAACTGAATTACAAGCCTCCAACGAACAACCTCTGCGACATGGAGAGTGGGTCATATACCCACTCTTTTGCGTCTACAGAACCTTCATTCACCATAGGAAAAAGCCATTTTTCCATTAACTGCCTGTCCACCGCTAGCCATGACCAACGACATCGTCGCACTCATCGAATATTACGAAAAAGAAAAAGGAATCGACCGTAACAAGATCGTTTCCGCGCTCGAGTTTTCTTTTGTTTCCGCCTATCGCAAAATGGTTCCTGGAGCCGATGCGATCGAGACCCTGCGTGCAGAAGTGGACACAAAGAAAGGCACGACCAAGATTTTTGCAGCGCTTAACGTGTGCGCAGACGGCGAGCAAACCGACAAATTCAACGAAGTTCCTTTCAGTATTGCGCAGAAAAAGAACCCCGAGATCGAGGTTGGTGGAGTTCTGGAATTCAACGTCACGCCTAAAGATTTCGGCCGTATTGCCGTCCAGACTGCCAAACAAACGATGATGCAGCGCCTCCGCCAAGCGGAGAAGGAAATGATTTATGAGGAATTCAAAGACCGCGCGGGCGACGTCGTCTCCGGAACGGTTCGCCGCTTCGAGCGCAACGACGTGATGATCGATCTCGGGAAATTTGAGGGCATAATGCCAAACCGTGAGCGCGTCCAAGGCGAAGATTACAACATCGGCGACCGGATTCGCTGCTATGTGTTGGCGGTTGAAAACGAAGGCCGTGGCCCGGAAATCATCCTTTCCCGCAGTCATCCGAACTTCGTGCGCCGCTTGTTTGAGGCTGAAGTAAATGAGATTTCCGACCGCACGGTCGAGATTCGCTCGATCGCTCGTGAAGCGGGCTTCCGTACCAAAGTGGCGGTTTGGAGCAGCGACCCTAAAGTCGATCCCGTCGGCGCCTGCGTTGGAATGCGCGGTGCTCGGGTGAAAAACATTGTCCGTGAACTCAACAACGAGAAAGTCGATATCATCCGCTGGAGCGAAGACCCGGCTGAATTAGTGCGCGAGGCTTTGAAGCCAGCTGAACTGATTTCGATCACGGTGAACAAAGAAGAAAAAATCGTTCTCGTGACCGTGAGCGAAGAAGATCTCAGTAAGGCGATTGGCAGAAAAGGCCAGAACGCACGCTTGTCCTCACGCCTCATGGGTTGGGACGTTCAGGTCCGCAAAGACGAGACCAAAGAAGAACAATTTAAAGAAAAAATCGGCGGAGTCGCTCACACCCTTGGCGAACAGCTTGGCATTTCCGATGAGCTCGCTGCGAAACTCACTCTCTTCGGTGGAGTTAGCGCAGAGATGATTGTCGATATGCCAGTGGATTTTCTCACGAGCTCACTTGAGCTAAGTGTCGAAGAAGCAGAAGCGATCTTGGAAAGAGCAAAAAGCATCGCTTCAGGAGAAGCTGCCACCAACTGAGATTCCGCCACGCGCCATTGTTCAAACCCTTTAAGATAAAACTTCAGACCGATTACTCTCATACTCAGAACGCCGAATGCCAAAAAATAGCGATAAATCCTCAGACAAGCCTAAAAAAATCCTCGATCTGATCGATGATAAAAAGAAGCCTTCACGTAGAGAGCGTCAGCGTCAGGATGCGGAAATCGCAACGGCACCGAGTAAACTGGAGACTGCGAAAGCGAATGCTTTGGATTTGTTCACTGAGGACGAAAAGCCGAAGGCGAAAAGAGTCGCAGGTGCAGGAAAGAAAGTTTTGGGAAGCATTTCCAAAACTCTAGATAAAAAAGGCGAGGATCTGAATTTCGTCAAAAATCAAGACATCGCACCAATTGCAGCTGCACAGATTTCAGCTAGTCCGGTTTCGAGCGATTCATCCGAGTCTTCCGATTCGAAGTTGATCGTCATCAAGCCGCCAATTCTGGTCCCAGATCTTGCAGCGCGGCTTGGCTTGAAGCCATTCAACGTGATGGCGGATTTGATCAAGCTGGGTGTTTTCCCAGCACCGAATCAACCATTGGAACCTGAAATAGCGGCGCAGGTTTGCGAGATTCACGGATTCACGTTTGAGCGCGAAAAACGCGACAAGGAAAAAGGATTTCACAAAGTCGAGGAAGTCATCGTCGAGCCAGAAGCTCCGGTTGCCGAACCAAAGAATTTACTCACTGTTAGACCACCCATCGTTACGATCATGGGTCACGTCGACCACGGCAAGACCTCTATCCTCGATTACTACCGGAAGAGCAAAGTCGTCAGCGGCGAGGCCGGCGGAATCACCCAGCACATCGGTGCATATCAGGTGAACCACAACGATCAGTTGATCACGTTTCTCGATACACCGGGTCACGCTATTTTCTCCGACATGCGTAAACGCGGTGCGAACATCACCGACATCGCGATCATCGTGGTTGCAGCCAACGACGGCATCATGCCGCAGACGCTTGAGGCAATCAAACACGCTCAAAAAGCGAAGAAGACCATCATCGTCGCCATCAACAAATGCGACCTGCCTTCCGCTAACATCGAGCGTGTGAAATCTCAGCTCGCAGAAAACGGTCTACAAACTACTGACTACGGTGGCGATACCGAGTTCGCATGCATTTCCGCACTTAAAGGCGATGGTATGGACGACCTGTTAGAACTGATTGTTCTCCAAGCAGAAGTCCTTGAGCTCAAAGCCAATCCGAAAGCCACCACGCGCGCAGGTGTCATCGAGGCACGCGTCGTTCCCGGTCGCGGCACTACCGCAACTGTCATCGTCGAATCCGGAACTTTAAAAGTCGGCACTCCTTTCATCTGCGGTCCCTTCTCAGGAAAAGTTCGTTCATTGATCAACGACCTCGGCGAGAGCGTCAAAATCGCACTTCCGGGAACTCCCGTCGAAGTCATCGGTTTCGAAGAGCTTCCAAACGTTGGTGATCACCTGACTGAGATGAAGACGGAGCGCGAAGCAAAATCCCTTGCAGCTGAGCGTCAGGAAGAACTGAGATTGAAACGTCTCAAACCACAACACCGCAACCGCATGGAAGACCTGTTCTCCATGGTCAATGATGGTGGCGGAAAAAATCAGCTCAAAATCATTCTCAAGTGTGACGTTCAAGGTTCGGTTGAGGCGATCAAGAAAGCGATTGAAGGCATCGAATCTGAAAAAGTGGATTGCCAATTCATCACCGCAGCTGCGGGTCCGATCACCGAATCCGACATCACTTACGCCAGCTCATCCGACGCGATCATCCTCGGCTTCAACGTCAAAGTGGAAGCTAAAGCCGTGAAGTCTGCGAAAGCAGCCGACGTGGAAATCAAACTTTACTCCATCGTTTACGAACTCATCGATCAAGTTCGTGAAGCGATGCTCGGACTTCTCGATCCGTTGTCTCGTGAGTTGATTATGGGTCACGCTGAATGCCGACAAGTTTTCAAAGTCAACAAAGGCAAAGCTGCAGGTTGTTTCATCACGGATGGAAAAGTCCATCGGAAAGCTCACGCTCGTGTTATTCGTGGCGGAATTCCGGTGTTCGACGGCAGAATGTCCACCCTTCGCCGCTTCCACGAAGAAGTCGACGAAGTCAGAACCAACTTCGAATGCGGTATCCGTCTCGGCGAGTTCAACGAATATCAAGAAGGCGATATAATCGAGTGTTACACTCTCGAAAAAGTGGCGCAGACGCTCTGATGGTAAAAGCTGAAACTCTGAAAAGCTGAAATTCAGAGAGCTTCAGTAACCGCCCAATCTTCTTCTTCAGTTTCTTATTTCAGCTTTTTAGTTTTTCAGCATTTCAGTATTTATTACCCCATGTCCCGCCGTATCGATCGAGTCAACGAACTGCTTCGCCGTGAAATTTCCACGGTGATCCAACACGATTACGAATGGCACGGCAAAATGGTCACGGTCAGCGCGGTCGAAGTCACCGATGATCTCAAAGAAGGCAGAGTCTGGATCGGCGTGATCGGCGGTTCCGCTGAGCCCATCATTGAAAAGCTCAACAAAGCCCACGGCTCGATTCAAAAAGCCGTGATGAAACGGGTGGTTTTAAAATCCACGCCGGTGCTGCGATTCAAACACGATAACTCCGCGATCCGCGGCGTGGAAATTGTCAACTTACTCGAAGAAGTTGATAAGCTCCCCAAAGCTCCCCTCGAGGACGAAGAGATTTAGACTGTTTGCCAAATGTCCTTACCTATTTGATCGTGGCTAGGGATTCCAGCCCCAGGCCGTTATTGGAATCGGAGTGAAACGGAGATGGAGGGACTAGAATATTAAAACTCCTCCCTCAAAATCCTGCCCCAATAATCTATTTAAACGCACGGACTTTTTGTAAACAGTATAAAGCTTGAAAAGCTAACAGTTGGTGTTCATGTTTCAAGGATGAATTGCCGTCGTGTATCCTTGGCAAATGTATGTTTGGCAGTTTATTCTGCGGCAACCATATCTTTCAGCGGCCTTCAGCTAAAAGAAAATTCTTAGTAGTAGCATTCATTAACGAACAAAATTTTGCCCCATGAATATTTTTCAGAAAATTAGTCTGCTAGCCCTTCCCTTGATTCTACTTGGTTGTGGAAGATCAAATGTCGATGCCACCAAGACGCCAATTGATATCTATGAAGTTGCTCCTGAGGGCACTAACAAACCTACGATCACATTGGAGCATGATGGAAAGAAATTCTTGGTCTTTGCTAAACCGGTCATTACTAGAAATGACATCTCTCATATAGAGGTCTTTATTCACGAAATGCAGACGCCAGGTAACCTTACGCTTCGACTTGTACCGACGGATTCTTCTATGATCACACGCTTGTGGACGCGTAATATGAACAAGCCGTTGCCGATAACGGTCGATGGGAAAGTGTTCTCGGCTCCGACGATAGTAGCGCCAATTCGCACCAACTACATCGGAGCAAGCGGTCCAATGACAGAAGAGATGGCTAACGCCATCGCCAACGAGAAATAACGAAATGCCAGAAGTATCCTTTTGGGGTCACGATGATCCAACACGATTACGAATGGCACGGTAAAATGGTTACAGTGAGCGCGGTCGAGGTCACCGATCAAATGTATGCCTGGCAGTTTATTGTGAATGTCACGGGGACAACATGAACCAAGTAATAGGCGCTTGACGAAAAGGGGATCAAATTGCGAGTCTCGTCGCAATGGAACATCAAATGGCAAATCAAATTGTGGAACACTGGAAGGCTGTTTTACCGACGGGAATGAATGTGGAGCACCAGCCCTACGATCATACCTACTTGGAAGGGTTTTTCCCAAAAGAGGTTTATGACCAGATGCTTGAACGCTTTCCGCCGTCAGAGAATTACCAGCCGTTGAATACGAAGCGCTATGTTCGGGCAGGTGGGGAGTCAACGAGGGACATCATGACGTTGAACGCGGACGGAGTCGCGCATCTGGATAATTCATTGCGGGAATTTTGGGGGCAGATTGGCGAGGCGCTGAGTTGTGATGCATTAAAGCGCATGGTGTTTGACGTGATGAAGCGGGATATAGCTCTGCGATTGGGGATCAATGAAAGCGAGGTCGTAGATACCAAGGCCTATATCAGCCTCCTGCTCATACGCGACACCGAGCAGTACTTTATTAAACCCCACACGGACGGGTTCCCGCGACTGGTGACAATGATGTTGTATCTCCCAAATGACATGAGCCAGGAAGACCTGGGGACATCGGTGTATGTGGAGGAGCCGTTTTACAAGCGGCTTATTGGAAAGAAGTTTCGTGAGATCAAACGGTTTCCGTACCGGCCAAACAGCGCCGCAGCTTTTGCGGTGAATAATCTTTCACAACGGAGAAGTTGGCATGGGCGGGAGTTGATCGGCCCAGGGCGCGGAGCGCGAAACGTGATCGCCGTAGCATGGCTTTCTGAGCCGCCGCCCACTACGGAGAAATCAGAAAAATTACAGGTTGAGGCAGTGCATGACCGGATTAGTTAGTTAGCCTCTCTTTAACGGGTCGAGGAGCATACCAAGTGTTCGGCACACACGGGTATTGAATTGTCACGGATTTGGCTCAAACACCGCATTGAAGGCCAGTTGATCGAGAGGTTGTCCCCGTTCATGCATTCGCTGCGTCTTGGGGGCCATTTGACGACTTACCATCGAATAGCCGCATTCTTTCATAAAATCCATCTGCCGCTGAGATTCACCGCTCTGGATTTCAACCAGAATCGACCTCGGCCTTTGTTTGCTGCAAAGCAAATTCTTCATGCCGAGGACGATTTGGATCTCGATTCCGTCCGTATCAATTTTGATCATGTTCGGAGGACGGATCAAGCCCTGGGCGACCATGGTGTCAATCTTCATTCCCGATTTCAGTTCCGTCCCGACGTGCTTCTCCAGTCCCGGGCCGCCTTCCACGGCCAGTTGGCTGCCGGACGCTCCTTCCCGCCATCGTTTGTAATGGAAGGGAGCGAAGCCATCCTCGCCGGATGCGGCGATTGAGATGACAGACACCCGCTTTTCCAGATTGTTGGCGGCAACATTCTGGATGAGCTGGACCGTTGTGGGCAGATGCGGTTCACACGCGTAAACGTGTCCCGCATCGGAAATATGCTTTGCAGCAAAGATCGAGAATGTTCCGACGTTCGCCCCGATATCTAGGAACACGTCATCAGGCCGCAGGTTGCTCCGCAGCCAACTGATTGTATCGGGCTCCTTGCTTAAAAACCACTTCGCGCGTTCATAAGAATGCAGTGAATCGGCCACAAAATAATAACGCTGCCCGTCTTCAGGATCGCGTAATGCTACTTTAAGCCGCATCACCTGCCGAAGGTCAAACCAATGACGCACTGGAAGCCATTTGAGTTTTGATAATTTGTGTTTTAGGTCGAAAGCTCTCATTCTGCTGAGTGAGTGTGAAGTGATCTCCTTAATGTGGCTAGTAAATTGTCAGATTTATTAATGTCTTTGCTAGGTTTTCGAGGTACTAGGTTATTATTTTTGTTTTGGTTTGTTAGCGGGTGAAGTGGAATGGAGAGGCTGGAGCGTAGCGGAAGACTTGACCCGCTACATCGCCGCCCCGGTCATGCGGCCTGGCAGACTGGCGGATAGTAAATTGACCAAGGCGTGACGTAGCCGTGCGTTTGATGCTTTCGACGATGATTGTAAAACTCTATCCAATCGGCAGTCAGTGCACGGAGTTCGGGGATCGTTTGGTGTAGCTCCAGAGTCGCAACTTCTCATACTTCAGGCTGCGCCACAGTCGCTCGATGAAGACGTTATCCATTCCGTGACCACGCCCATCCATACTGATTTCAATGTCGTTGTGTCGTAGCTCATTAATCCAATCCGCTCCGGTGAACTGACTGCCTTGATCCGTATTGAAGATCTTCGGTTTACGCCCCGCAAATGTATGCCTGGTAGGTTATTGATTTTTAAGAAAATCTTGAACCATTGTTTCCTTGTTGGCGGTTGCCCTTTTGGGGGCTGGATTCACTTCTTGGTGAGTAGTTCCGTGACCTTCGCAGCGAGTATCCCGCCTGTCCATCCGGGGCTTTTATGGTAAGTGTAGGTTTCGATGATTTTGCCGTTATGGAACAAATAGATGACAGGGATGGCTCGGTCATAATCTTTGAGGCCAAGTTTGGTGTGCAGCTCACTGGCTTTTTCCCGCGTGGGATCGGATCGATTCTCGGTGCCTCCTTCGACAATGAAAATTTTAATTTTAGCCTTCATTTCCGGGTCAATCTGCACCGCTTGATTCGGGTTTTCCTGATTCGGCAATTTGCGCACGCCCCGCAGATAGCCTTCTAACATTTGTGACGCAGTATTGTCATTTGGCCCATGAATCGAGGCTTTTTCAGGTTGATAGCTATCAACCAAGGCAATGATGACAATCTCTGACTCCTTGGGCCGTTCCGTAATTTTCTCGAATGGAACGATTTCAAACGGAATCAAAACCGCTTCATCCTTGGCGTGGGCGGAAATGCAAAAGTTGGCGGCCAATGCGATTATTACCAATCGGCTCAAGACGGAATTAAGGAATGTTTTCATTTTAGCTAGATTTTTTGTGATGGGTGAATTCACTAACATACGAACCCTAACGTTATCATGCTAGGATTTAGCTTTTTTACTGAATACGAAGGTTACATTGAAGAGCGGGTAGAGCAATGGGAAAAGGGGACGAAATAAGTCTGAATTTTCAAAGTCCAAGGCCACCGGAATAATCCTCCTGCAAACAGTGGAAAGATCATCACCATTCTTCCTAATACGGTAGAGGGACAAACTGGGCTAGTCACAGAAAATCGAGACGGGTGTATGAGTGTTGAAATGCATCATAAGCCTAAGTAGCTGGGTCAACCCCCTTTTCCCCTTCCCAGACCGGCACTTCAGTGTATTCTCCGAGCTAGGTAAAAAAGCAAATTCCTAGCATTATTCATTTTAGGGGATCATTTTTGAGAGAACGACTGAATGTGGGCAAGAATCAAGCATCTGACGAACACCAGAATTGAAATTCAGATCCAGAACAGGTCTGAAACGATTTATTGGGAAGTCCCGGCGGACATGCCGCTCAAGCTGAGCCGGGCGCGACTTGCGAACTTCCTGGCGATCGCCGCTTTTCCTTTCGCTATGCGGGCGGGCAAAAACCTGAAAATCGAAGGGAAAGTTGATAGGGAGCTGGCGAGAAACCTGGCGCAATTTTCAATCGCCTGGTCCCAGTACCGTCCCGCGATCTTCAAGCGCCCGGTGAGGGTGATGGCCACTACCTACACGGATCCTGTCTGGCCGAAGTTCCGCCGGTCCGGCTTCGCCTGCGCCTACAGCGGCGGAATCGATTCCACCTTCGTGATGTCCCAAAGCAAGAATAGGTCCAGAATGGAGGAATTCCCTCAGGTCTCTCTGGCGGTCATGATCGACGGTTTCGGGTTCGATCTGGAAGATCCGAAAAATTTCGACCGCACGTTCGCCGAGGGGCAATCCTACTGCGCCAAGCTCGGCGTCCCGCTGACATACGTCAGAACCAATTGGTCGAAAATTCTCAAGGCCTATCAGTTGATGCACACCATCGGCATCGCCAGTATTCTGCACCTGCGCTCGGACCAGGTGGATGGTGGATACATCGGCATGGATTTCACCTTCGACGAGGAATTCGAGGTCGGGCCTTGGGGAAATTCGGCGCTGATGAGCCGCCACTATTCCTCCGCGGATTTCCAAGTGGTGCCGACGGGAGGCGAGGTGTCCCGGGTTTGCAAACTGCACTCCCTGATCAAAAACGGAGACTCCAGCCATCTCACCGTTTGCAACAATCCCAACAGACGCCTGAAGAACTGCGGCAAGTGCGAGAAATGCCAGCGGACGATGCTTGCCTACCGCTCACTCGGCATCGAGCCAACCGAAGGGCTGTTCGAGCGCACCCTCAAACTGGAATCCGTCAGAAAACTCAGGATCTCGAAACTGAGCCAATGGGTTTTTTACGTCAGGATGGTAGCCAAGTGGAAAGACAAGGAAGATCCCTTTTTCGAAATCGTCCGGAAAATTGTGTCCATCGCAAAGGACGAGGGATTTCCGCTGAATCACAACAAGGCATCTTTGAAGGTCACAAAAACCACAACGATTTCACGAAACGACCCGTCGGGAGGCGAGGTGCCCTGAAGACGCGCATTCTCCCCTTGAACCCCGGCTCGTCCCGCCAACCCCCTTTTCCCCTTCACAGACCGGCTCTCCAGTGTATTCTCCGCCCTAGGTGAAAAAGCAAATTTCTAGCATTGAAAGTCTTTATGTGGGGGCGGACTTTCATCCGCGCTTCCGAGGTTGGGGCTGGGCCAGGCCCACATATGAAGCTTTTTTTCAGTTTTTAAAGGAGAAGTGCTGTATTCAAAGGGTCAGGCTGGAGGTTTTGAGTCATAACTTGATCGCTCAAAATCCTTATCATTCGTTTGGATTTTGGGAAGTTTCGCGGAATAAATTTTTTGCGCTTAGGAATCATGAACCGATTGCTAGTATTGTGACGGAGAAAGAACACAATGATTGAGATAGGAGACAGGCTGAAAGCAGGGGCGGGAAAAGTTTTTTCCAGACTGCGGGGGCTCCTGGGCCAAAGACGGGTTATTTTATATTGTGATAACCCGATTTTCCTTAGAAAGACCGAAGCTTATGCGGATCTTTTGCGCCGGAGAGGTTTTTGTGCCGAGGCACATTTTGGTTACAACGCTGATACCAAGGCGTTGATAAAATCCGCCAATGCTTTGTGGGTTATTTTTGGTGGAAGGGTGATTCCTCCAGCGCGGATGCCGAAGAATTACATTTATTATGTCGCAGATCCGATCGATCAACACCGCAAGCATAACTACGTCAATGAAGAGTATTTTCAGGTTTTAGGTAAAGCCCGGCAGGTCTGGGGATACGCTGAAATCAACCGGGCCGACATAGGCAGGCTGGGACTTCCCTTTTTTTATGTGCCCTTCGGGTATGCCCCGCATTATCAAAACAGCTTTCGTCGGCATCTCGGCTATAAAAAGGTTCAGCAGGATATTGATGTGCTTTTTTTCGGACAACTATCACCCCGTCGCCACGAAATGCTTGAGAGGTTGAAGCAACAGGGGTTGAAAGTGGTGGTTTTGGGTGCGGGTTGTCCTGCCTATGGGCGGCAACTGGATGAACTCCTGGCTCGCTCGAAAATGGTGTTGGTCATTTTTTATTATGATGAAAAGGAGCCACAAACACGAGTGCCGGATTTTGCCAGGACAGATCATCTGCTGTCGAACCATATCTTCGTTTTGCATGAGACTCCCGCCGTTGATTATGAAGAGCATGGATTCCTTGAAAATATACGCTGCTGTTCTTATGAAGACATGCCTGAAGTTTGTTTGCATTTATCAAAAAATCCTGAAGAACGGACACAGTGGGCAGAACGGGGTGCAAAGTGGTTTAAGGTGAATTATCATTTGGATCATCTGATTCCTTATGATGCTCTCCGTGAGCAAATTGGAAAAATGCAGTAAAGCTCTTTGTGTGGCTAAGGCATTTCTGGTCTTGGTTTTTACGGTGGCAGATTTTTTCTTTGATCTGTTAGTTGGATATGGAGTGGAAACAGCGGCGGGTCACCCCCTTTTCCTCTTCCCAGACCGGCTCCTCAATGTATTCTCCGCCCTAGGTGAAAAAGTAATTTCCTAGCATTCATTCGTAAAAGAAAGGGGGCGGGTTTCAATGAACTAGCGATTTGTTTTAGCGTAAAAACAAAAATGACCAAAATCAATGACATGTCCCTGATGCCAACGGCTGAAGGAAATATAGTTTTATTTCACCCACATATCAGTGAGAAGGCAAGGCAGAGAGTGCATGCGCAGCTCGGCACGCGCTGGATTGGCCAAGGGCCCGCAGTTGAGAAGTTTGAAAATGAATTTTCAAAGATGTTCTGCGGTGGTCTTCAGACTGCAGCAGTTGGCTCCGGAACAGATGCTATTCATCTTGCCTACCTTCTGGCGGGCATCAAGGCTGGCGACGAAGTCATCACTCCTCTTTTTACCTGCACGGCTACCAGTATTCCCCTTCTTTACATCGGTGCCAAACCTGTGTTTGCGGATATCGAGCCACGATCACTCAATATTGATGTTTCTCATGTGCGCCAACTCATCAGTGCAAAAACCAAGGCCATCGTCTGCGTGCATTACGGTGGGTTGCCTTGTGACATGGATGAGTTGCATCAAATTGCGGCAGCGGCCGGAATCCCCGTCATTGAGGATGCAGCACATGCCGTCGGCGCGATGTACAAAGGCCGCAGTATCGGTTCCATCTCTGACTTCACGATGTTTTCATTTCAGGCAATTAAACACATCACGACGGGCGATGGTGGCATGCTGGCCATGAAGGATGAAAGTTTGTTCGCCAAGGCTAAAAGGCTTCGATGGTTTGGCATCGACCGGGAGGCTAAGCAAAACGGCAATTGGGAGAACGACATTTGGGAGGTTGGCTACAAGTATCAGATGACGGACATTGCTGCAGCTATGGGTCTCGCTGCACTCGAAGAGTGGGATCACGTACGTCAGCATCGCCAGCATTTGCTTGCGCTTTATGAGTTAGGGCTAGCGAATGTTCCGGGCATTCAGTTCGTGGGTGGCGCTGATCCTGACAAGGTTCATGCCGCTTGGTTGTGTACCGTCTTTGCAAAGAACCGCCTTGGTTTGCAGAGGAAGCTTCGTGAGAACCGAATCGAATCCAATCAAGTCCATTATCGGAATGACCGTTACACCATTTTTGAGGACTCGCGGGGTGAGTTTCCCAACATGGATGCTATTGATGATGATTACCTGGTTCTTCCTCTGCACACTCAGATGAACGCCGGAGATGTTGAGCGAATCCTTCAAGTCATTCATTCAGGTTGGTAACTTCTCCAGAGTTCATGTTTGAGTTTGTTCCCATCGAAGAAAAAGATCTTCCGTTCTTGATCGAAGTCAGGAATGAATGCCGTGAATTTCTCCATGATAACCGCATGTTCACGCTTGCCGAATGTGAGCAATGGTTCCGGGAGAAAAAGCCGAACTTTGTTATCATTCTTCTCAATGGCGAGCGCATCGGCTACCTCCGACTCAGTCATTACAATCTTGAAGAAGCTTCTATCTATGTCGGTGCGGACCTTCACCCAAACTTCAGAGGGCGAGGTTTGGCTCAGCGTGTTTACGAGGCATTTTGGCCCTTACTCATCGCGCGCTATCATGTCGCAAGCGCCAAGCTTGAAGTCCTGAGTCATAATGCAGCAGCACAGCGTCTTTATCACAGGCTCGGCTTCGTGGAAATCTCGCGCCATAGCGGTTATGCTCTGCGAAATAAGAGTCTGGTCGATAGCATTGTGCTGTTGAAGGTCTTGTGAAAACGCAGCGAGCAACGCTTCAGGACTGCCTTAATGGTTTCAAGTTTCCGTGCCCAATCGTCCGTTAGTATCCCAGGCAACCCCCTTTTCCCCTTCCCAGACCGGCTCTTCAGTTGTTCTCCATCCTAGGTGAAAAAGCAAATTCCTAGCTTTCATTTATGAGGTGTTGATCCCATAGACGGATTGAAGTTTAGACTCATGTTATATGCATGAAACGACTTCATTTGCTGCAGTAATGACGCATTTCCAGAGTAGAATTTGCTGCGGACGGCTTTTTGATCCTATTTTTCTCGCTTTGCCATTTGGTGGATCATCGCTACTATCCGCATCTTGTCTGTCCCCTTGCCATTCTACCTCCTAAGTCAAGTGCAGCTATATGGCTATTCTGCGCCATATTCGAAAAACCGTTAGATGATTGTTATTAAAAATGAATAGAAAAAACATAGCTGATATTTTGTGCATTGGTACACAAAAGGCTGGAACGAGTTGGCTACACAGCATGTGCAACATCCACCCTAAAACATACGCATTCCCGGCAATAAAAGATGTGACAAGCACAAACAAGGAGGTGCACTTTTGGGATTGGAATGTTAGCAGGGGAATCGACTGGTACAGAGAGCTGATGACGCCTCCCCATGAAGACATGTTGGCCATGGATTTCACTCCGGAATATTCAATCATGTCTGTAGACCTAATCAAAAGATGCAAAGAGAGCAGTCCAGAGGCACTGGTAATCTATGTTCTTAGAGAACCGGTCGAGAGAGCTATAAGCGCTTTAAGAATGTACTATTTTTGGGAATTCGGCGAAGCATCGAAAGATCACAAACGAATTAGTTTTGATGATGATTTTTTCAGGATCATGCAAAAATCTAGATTAACCGAACTGGGATTTTACGTTTATTGCGCCGAAAAATGGCTCAATTTTTACCCAAACATGAAAATCATAAACTACCAAAAAATCAAAGACTCGCCCAGAGAAGTTGTATTATCAATATATAAAGATGCTGGCATTGATTATAATAAATTGAACGAAGCCGAAAAATCTAGGTTTGAAAAAAAATTATCAGAGAAGGTATGGAAAAGTACGAATTTTCAAATTGATGACGAAGTTGTCTCCTACTTGGAAAATGTATTTTCCCCGCACAGACGTTTTTCCGAAAGAGTTCTTGGAATTAATTTTAATAAGTAATTTTGTATGTATGGTTCTAGCAAACATGAAAAAATACATTGGTATTTTTTCTCATTAGAACATTTAGATCTGATTTAAATTAAAGATATAGTAATTAGTATCTTCACTTCTGCCTTCTAGGGCATCGATGCGGTAGCTGTTTTGCGATCATATTTTTTCAACCACGCTGAACATGTGAAAATTAAATTACGCTTCCGGAAGATTGGCGCTCATGGGGCGCTTTTCGGTTATGATTGTCGTAAGAAACGCCAACCCCCTTTTCCCCTTCCCGGACCGACTCTTCAGTGTATTCTGCGCCCTAGGTGAAAAAGCAAATTCCTAGCATTAAAGCAGCTCTTCATTTTGTCTGACACAGTGTGATCGGTTTTGCCATCGACCGGTCGTGCGGGACGCTCAGCAAAACGACGGCGAAAGTGACCCAAATCAGGGCGCAGAACATGTCGCTTTGGGTGTCACGGTTGTCACCCGTGAAGGTGCCGAAAATTTCGCGGCAGATGATCGCAGGGATGATGCCTTGCATCATGCGCGCTGATTCTAGGGAATTGCCACGGCGGGTGTTTCGGTCTCCAGAAGCCAGCGGAGCGCTTTTGTCAGCACCGAAGGAGGCGGCATCTGGTGGCCACCCTCGAAGGCGTGGACGCTGACAACCGATCCGGCGCGGTGCAGGATTTCGGTGTCTTTCTTGATCGCCCTGTTGGCATGATCCTTGTCCCCGTTGACCATTGCCACGCGCATACGGGGATATGGGAGATCATACCACTGTTCGCCGCCCAACCATCCTCCGCTTGCCAAAATGCCTGCCCAAGGGCGGGGGACTTGTGCGGAGTAGTGGTAGGAACGCCATGCCCCGCCAGATGTGCCGCCCATGAACATTCGTTTTTCATCATGCGGCACTGCTGCTTCGATCTGCGGCAGTATGGCGGTGAAGCGTTGCAACATCTCCGCCTCCCTCTCTGGGTTGTTGTCGGTGTTTTTAAAATAGTCGAACGATACCAGAGTGACCCCAAGCGTCGCGGCCATCTCGATGTAGCGGTAGATGACGCGGCCACCCTGGCCTCCCGGATGGAAAAGGAAAAGCAGAGGAGGCTTTTTACCAACGGTGGCCGGCTCCGTGGCCGGCACATAAAGCGAATACGTGGTGGCAAATGCTCCGGTCGTTGTGTGGCGGGTTACGGTTCCGCCGATCTTGGCGAGCAGTTGCTGCGCCTCTTCTAATTGCTCGATCCATTCGAG
>JANOKJ010000218.1:0-15503 GCA_031419275.1 Akkermansiaceae bacterium
GATCGCCGGATCTTTCGTGGATATCACCGGCAAAGCCTTCGATCCGGAAGGTACTGCGATCACCCTGGAATGCCGTGTAGATGGCCAACTGTTAGGTACTTCCGCAGCGGGCGATTTCCGTTTCCGTTTTCGCGCAGTGAATCAGCTAGGCCACACTGTGGTGTTACGCGCAACCGATGGTTCCGGGCTTATTGGCAGTGACGAATTGAGGATATCCGCCGTGCCTCCTCAGACGGAGAACCTGATCAATCCGGCGGAAGGCCGAGATTACCTGCCACGTGTTGCCATGGTCGAGTTCAGCGGCGCATTTTACGCGGCTGGAGATGCTGGAATGCTGCGTTCAACAGACGGCTTGAATTGGAACCCGGTTTTACTGCCCGCCCTTTCCTCCAAGCTCAAAGGTCTAGCCGCGGGCAATGGCAGCCTGGTCGCCCAAACCGAATGGGGTGTGCTTTACAGCACGCGCGACGGCGTGAACTGGTCGCAAGTGGGGCCGGCAATCTATGCGGGATACATCATCACCCAGCCCGTCATCTTCAGTGGTGGACGTTTCTTTATCATCCAACAGATCGCAGGACAGCAATCCATCAATTACCAAACGTCGTTCAACGGTATTGACTGGACGAGTGCAGTTATCTCTACCTCCGCAAATCAGGCGATGATCGGTGACAATGGAGTAATGGTCTCAATCCACGAGGCATTTTCCAATCAAAAGGCAGTATGGTCGGCGGATGGCGGCAATAACTGGACTGACATTCCAAACATAGTTCGCACATTTAGTCAGACCCACAGCTTCTCCATGGCTTATGGCGACGGCGTGTTCCTGATCGCGGCGAGCGATGGACGTGTCTGGCGTTCGACAGATGGCAAATCATGGGCTGCCGTCGAAAACCTGCCCGCTGCAACCGTAGTGGGCGTCACGGTGCGTTATGCGAATGGCCGCTTCTTCGTCGGCTCAACCGCCAATCTCCTCTACAGTTCCAGTGCTCCCATCGGTAGCGCATGGCAGACCCTCACTCCTCTAGTGAAGTCGGATTCCGTGATTCATGCGTTGGGACGTTTCATCGCTCGCGGCGAAACCGGCATGGCATGGAGTGCGAACGGATTCAATTGGAAAGACGCCACCGGCGGACCCACTCTAGCAATCGGTACCCGCCTTGCGGCCAATGGTGAACGCGCGCTGGTGATTGATTCCAACGGTGCAGCATGGTCGTCCACGAATGGCCTCGTCTGGCAACAAGATTTCGCCGGCATTTCCGGTTCCACCATCTCCGCGCTACAGGTGGGCCAACAAATGGCGTCGCTCAACTCCACCATCATCCTTGCTGGCACCAATGGCATGCTTCTACGCAGCGCGGATAATGGTGCCACATGGGTGCCCGCCACGAGCGATGGTCTGGCCATCCCAGCAACCTGGCATTTCAACCGAGTGCAGGTTTCCAACGGAGTCGCACTCGCAACAGCCGTGATTGGAAACACTGTGGACAGACTTGTGCTGCGCAGCGTGAACGGAAGCGACTGGCAACCAGTGTCCGCCCTCGCCACAAACCGCATCGCGGATGTCGCGGGCGACGGCGCGGGCACATGGATTGCAGTGGGCACCAGCGCCGCCATCCAGCGCTCCACCGATAACGGTCTCACCTGGCAGCAGGTCACGGGACCGACCATGTTTTCGGCCCGCGCCGTGGCATGGTTCAACAATCAGTGGCTGATGTTCGGCGCGATCACCAGCGGCGCGCCCTCTCGCTGCTGGACTTCGCCCGATGGCCTCACATGGACGGATCGCGGCGCGAACGGACTGACTTACTCCGGCAATGATTTCTTCCGCACCGAAGGTCACGGCAGCCTGGTTGTCTGGAACCGAACGGACAAACCGGTGATCACTAGCGACGGCATCACCTGGCAGGCGGTCACCAACTATCAAACATGGGTGAGCAACTCGCTCTACTGGGTGACCCCGCGCGCCACTGGGTTCCTGCTGGCAACACCGTTCATTTCCGCACAGTCACCTGTGCAGATGTTTAGCGGCACTGCAAATGCACAATCATGGGTTGAAATTCCGCGTCTCCAGACAGACACCATCTGGGCCACCACCTTCAATGACCGCCTGTTCCTCTTTGCGCCCGGTCGGGTGGTGGAATGGACCGGTATGGATCTCGAACTTGAACTCGCGCCGCTAGCAGCCGTCACCCTCGGCGTCGGCGATGTCGTGGAGTCTCCGGCCGTCATCCGCAACCTCGGCAGCGTTCCAGTGAGCGGCTTGATAAAGATCGACGGCTGGCTCTCGACGGACGGCTTTTACGGCGATGGCAATGATGTCTATCTCGGTCACATCCAAGTCAATTTGCCACTCATTGAATCCGGCCAGCAAGCCCTCGTGGATCTCGATTTCGAACTTCCCGGAAAAATACGTCCAGGGAATTGCCAGCTCATCGTCCTGCTCGATCCGGAAGACACGCTTCAGGATAAGAACCGAGCCAATAACATGTCCATTTCATCCGGCACAACGGTAATCATTCCGCAGCGGAAACTCACAAAAAGAGCCAACGGCAACGGCTCGCTGAGTTCCGACCAGAATGCCGAATATTTTCCTCACGGCGCCCGCATCGCCATGGTGGCCAACCCAGGCAAAGGCGCTCGTTTCGCCGGTTGGAGTGGTGACGCCGTCGGTTCGCTCAGCGAGACGCTCGTCATCATGGACGCCGACAAGAATGTGGAAGCTAACTTCGTCGCCATCACCGCGCTGACGATTTTCACCCGTGGCGGCGGCACCGTCCTACAACCCTCCGATGACGGAATCTACGGCGCTGGCACCATGGCTGAACTTACCGCGGTTCCTCTGCCCGGCTGGACTTTCAGCGGATGGAGCGGCGCCATGACAGGAAATGAAACGGTGAAATCGCTCGAAATGAACACCAGCAAGATAGTCACCGCACGTTTCTCCATGGGCATCGACGCATGGCGCAACAAAGTTTTCAGCGAAGCAGATCTGAACAATCCCGCCATCTCCGGCGCCGAGGTCGATGCCGATGGCGACGGCATGGAAAACTGGCGCGAGTGGCTGCGCGGCAGCAATCCGAAGGACAGTGGCGACCGTGGCCAAGACTTGGTACGGCGAGAGGGCAATTGGATCGTCATGACATACAAACGCATGGAAGACATGCCCGCAGGTTACAATGTAGGCTCTAGTGCATCATTCGACCTGAGCGACTGGACCGTCCCCGTCGACGAGCGCGTCGTGGGTGCCGCCGACGGAGTGGAAACCATCGAGGTCCGCATTGACGGGACTGGCGCTCCCCGCGCATTCCTGCGCATCGGAGACACTCGGCCGACTCCTTGATGGCGCATTGAATTGCTTAAGAATAGCTTTTGGCATGAAGGTCATTGAACCCCTGAGATACTCAGTGCTATGCATATTTTAGAATCAAACTGTTATAGCAGTCCCGGCACAGCAACCACACCCCTCTCCGCCTTAAGCCCTTATTCGCTCGGACTTTTGCGTTTGGACAACTTGAGCAATGCCGGCGACAGCCATAGCCGCAGCTTAGGCCTCAGCAGGCTGAGCTTAAGAGAGATGTTTATGGCGTCCACCGTAAGTGAACCAAGTTCAAATGATCTTCGATAGTGGTCGGATTCATATACGCTTAGGATCACGTTTGAAGGTAAGCACCCAGAAAAGCGAAATGATACCGGCACAATCAGGGCTCAGGACGCTTCAAAGACATCGTGCCGTGATCACCTGCGCCTTGATAGGTGGTGCTGAATGTTTCACGAGTTAACTTGCCTTTGACCCGATAGATTCCCAGTCCGCCAGGAAGTTTCATTTCGCCGGAAAGCGAGAGAGAGCCATCTTTACCCAGCTTGGCGGGGACGGTGTGGGTGTAGTCGCCGAATTTCAAAATCCCCCATCCAGCGCGATAGCGGAAATCGTATTTACCGGGTTGGTCGAGGCTAGGTTGAACAATGCACCACAACGGACCGGTGTGGCCGTTAACCTCGCTGACCCATGTGCCGACCCATGGACCTTCGGCATTGATGGGAGGACGAGGGATAGTCGAAGAGGCTTGGGCGAAGCCGCTGCGGTAGGAGTTCGCCCCACAGGAACAAAGTACCAGCGTAAGAACGGTTGCGATGAGATGATATTTCATAACGTGGATCAGTTAGGCGATTCAATTACCGGTGATTTTCCAAAGGTGATTTTCAGTGCGCAGATAAAGAGCTCCACCAAGCAAGATCGGAGAAGCAAGCGTGCGCTCGGCAAGATCGGTCTCGAACTGAATCTTCGCTGAATCGGAAGAAATTTTTACGACATAGCAGACTCCGTCTTCGGTAACAGCATAGAGAGTATCACCTGTTAGAATCGGCGAGGCAGAAAAATTTCCAGGGAGTTTTTCGTTCCAGACCTGCTCGCCGGATTTCGCGTTCAGGCTAGTGAGTGAGCCAGTGTCATCGAGCACCAAAATCTGTCCTTGCGTTGCGATCATCGATGGAGTTTTCGGCATACGGCGTGTGACTTCCCATGCGATGTGAGTTTTCGTCACATCACCTGTCGCATTGCCGAGTCGGATCGCGATGAGCTTTGGAACGTTGTAGCCTGTGGCAACATAAGCAATACCATCGGCAACAACCGGCCGGGGAACCACCGAATAGCCCTCACCGTAAGTAGCTTTCCAAAGCAGGCGTCCGTCTTCAGGCGCGTAGGCTCCGATCATGCCGCTGCCCGCACTGAGAATTTCCTTACGACCATCCGTCTCCACCACAAGCGGGGTGCTGAAGGAAAAGGCACTGCGGACTTTCTGCTCACGCGGAGTGCGCCAAGCGATGGTGCCGTCTTTCCGGTGAAACGCGACGATGGTAGGATCGACGTCGGCATCCGCGTTCACCACCAGCAAGTCACCGACGATGATAGGCGAGCCTCCGTTGCCGTGCATCGGTTTGTAAGAAACCTGTTTTTTCCATACCACTTCGCCATTAGCGAGCCGCAGTGCCGCAGTGCCCATATGGCCGAAGTGAACGTAAACAATGCCGTCCTCAATCACCGGAGTGGAACTGGCCAAGCTGTTCTTGCCGTGGAGAGCCTTCATTTCCTCCTCAGTGGGCTTAAATAGATCCATATTCCAAAGTGTTTTGCCGGTAGCGACATCAAGCGCAAAAGCTGTTAGATGCGTGATGTCTCCGTCTTTGCGTGAACCTGTTAGAATAATCTTGCCATCGGCGATGACGGGCGATGACCAACCTTGAGCGGACAGTGGCATTTTCCACGCAATCCCGGTATCCTTGCTCCATTTGAGTGGCCCAGCTCCGCTCGCAATTCCTTGACCCGTCGGTCCACGAAATTGCGGCCAAGCCTCAGCGGCCATCGCCGTGCTTGCCATCAGTCCAGCGAAGAAGAAACAACGAAATATCATGATGGGAATCGTAGAGACCAAGATCATCAAGTCAACCATCCAAAGTGATTCTGGAACAGCGCGAACTGATACTGCCGACTTGAACGCGCAATGTTACTATGCGACATCTGACCCCATTTACACATATCTTCAGATCGCGTGGGGCAAAGCCCTTTACGCGACATACCTTTGGAGAATAAATCCTTTTCAAATCAAGGATTCCTCTATCAGATTTATAAAAGACACTCGCTGGATATCCGAACCCGAGATCCTACTAATAAATATTGATAGCCCAAGTATGTCGAAGACAACTCAATCGCAAATCGCCAAGGCAAAGAGCGAACGAACACTCGTCCGTTTTGAGAGCCGATTCGATCATTCGACTGTGCGTGGTTATGTCCTCGATCTAGGTCCGAAGTTCTTTCTTGTCGCGGTGGTCAGCGACCGCATCTGGTTTGACGGCTTCGAGTGTTTTCGAGTAGCGGATGTGCGCGACCTGCGTCCCGATTCTCACGGTGCGTTCGCAGAGTCTGCTTTACGGATTCGTGGGGAGCGGATACCAGAGAAGCCGCCCATCAGTGTTGCGAGCATCGAGGAGTTGCTGCTCTCCGCAGGCCGGGAGTTCCCTCTCGTCACAGTTCATCTCGAGCAGGCTGAACCCGATGTGTGTTGGATTGGCCGGGTTCTGAGCATTGAGCGAGGTCGAGTGTCGCTCTTGGGGATTACTCCAGACGCCAAGTGGGAAGAGAAGCCCGAGATCTATCAATTGATCCATATAACCCGTGTGAGTTTCGGGGCTGACTATGAGACTGCGCTTCACCTAGTCGGCGGAGACCCAAAGCAGGCTATCAAGCCGTGCGTGGCAACCGGCGATAACGTCGCTAGTTGAATCGGAGGTTGATCTCGCCGGTGCCACCACTCATCGTTAGACCAAGAAAAGTCATGCCCATTCTCGTCATCGCTCTCTACATACTTGTTATTAGCTCTTTCGTAGCTGATCAACTTTCCTCGTTCATGGATGCACACTGGCAGATTGCTGAATTCAGCTTTAGTGATCCATGGCATCTTGGTATGACAATTTTTTGGGGACTGGTTATAATATGGATTCTGTCTTGCATTAAGCGCAGACATCCAGCTACCCCCAAAACATTCCTTTACCTTGGTTTCGTATGCATTGCATTCCTAATGTTTGAGGTTTTAGATTCAACGCAGCCTACTTCAACCGTAGTTTTTAGTTTCCAGGCTCTAGAGGTTTTGATTTGGTTCATTTGCTATGCGATGAGTAACTACACTGTGACCTTGAAGAAGTGGTTTCATCCCACAGACCGTTCAGACCAAATCGCCTAACAATAAAGTCGGATATGGCGACGCCGAGGAAGCCGTCTGATCAATTTTTAGCTTCTCCCCGGCGCACCATTCCTTCAACGTTGCAAAATAATGAATCCACTAATTGCCAGCGTTACCTGTCGATGTACCCTTCCATCTGGAGCGTCAAAGGAAGTCGTGATTGGCGTTTCATCCCCCCAACCACACCACCGTTTCGATTTTAGCTGCTATGTGAGTTTACCGGATCGCGATGAACCGTTTGAGATTTATGGCGTGGATTCCCTTCAGTGCCTTTCATTAGGTATGAGATTCGCATCTAGCCGCATTGATGACCTGATATCGAAGGGATGGTCTTTCTACGGTCGTGATGGTGATGAAGAATATGAGATGGAGTGGTCGGCTTACTTTATGCCTCCAGCGTTCCTAGACAAGCTTTCGGCGATTGGAGAGAAGGCAATGAACTCAATCGAGAGCAAAACCAAAGAATCAGAAGCAGAACAAGATGCTGCGTTGAAAGCGCGATAAAATATGGGATTTGTGCCAAAAGTTACCGTATTGGTCAATTGGGCCACAACTTGAGCAGGGTCGGATTCCCTGTTTTTGGGGTCAAGCATCAGAACTACGAAATGGAAGAATGATGACCGAAATCTGCGCTTCTCATTCACCATCAGTGCTGTGTAGCGTCATACGTGTTTGCCTACCTTGGCAAGTGTCACTCAACTACACTGATGGGCAAATGATCAGTCTCTCAATGAAACCACCTGAAATTGGACTTGATACCGCTATAGCATTGGCAATGTGGACATTTGTCGCGATTTGCGGTGGCTGGATTGCGTTGACCGGAGGTTGGTTGAAGCGCCGTTTTGGCTGGCGCTATTTACCACACACTGGATGTAGTTTGGGCACGGCCATCTTCCTCTCTGCCATAGCACTCACATCGCCGCTCTGTTTACTGGGGCTGATGCTGTGGCGTTCGCAGTTGCTTCCCTTTAGTAGCTTCGCGGAAGGCACTCTATTTGTCTGCTGGTTCCTGGCCCCGGCGCTTTGTTTGGCTCTCGCTACGACGCTGTGGCGTTCAAAAAGTCTGGGGCTAAAATGACAGAAGATGCCCAACAAAGTCGTGACGCACCAACTGGCCATAAGCTTTTCAATTTCACTTCTACATCTCCTCAATCGCGCCGGTGGGCGCACATCAAACGTTGGGCAAAGAATCAAATGAAGGTCTCAACCCAGCTCGAGATTATGCCAGATGGAGACCTTGTGTTTGATGTGACCAATCAAAACCTAATCCAAGTCACTGAGTCGCAAATTACCCTCCGGCCAGACAGCTTTAGAAAGATTGAAGTCCTCCAAGACAGGTATCGAAGGCTAGAAACGGGAGCCTTGCATGTTCATGTAGCTCGCCTGCCCTGCGGCTTCAGAAAATACAACGGTCGATTTCTTGGATCGATCGTCCAGCGGCACAGAGGAAGGTCAAAGAGGCTGCGGTTTTTTGCGGTGACATTGAAAGATGAGCGATGGCTGGTCTGCGAACAACCTGGCTACGACATCGATTACATTTTTCTGAACCCGGACTTCTTCGAGCGGGTGATAGCAACCACGAAGGTCCTATGACTGACGCGCAATTTGCAAATTTCCACCAAGCCGAATAATTCGCTACATCCAACGGCGATAAGCCACCAAATTGAATTCAGGCTTCCATCCCGCCGTGCCACACTTCAAACGTTTTATCAGACTAAATTCACTCTCGGTGACCGTGCAAGGTTGAGATGCGATATCTGAGCTCAATTTCGGAGCTGCCAGAGCAGGAGTTTGGTTGTTTTCATAGATAGGTGTTGATAGAATTTTGTTGGGGTTGGTAAAAACGGGTTGTTTCAACTCAAAGACGATTATCATATCACAAAACATCCTTTTAAATCTCCGCCAAGTGGCAGTGATCATTTTTACTCAATCGAATCCATTTCATGGCTAAAAGCCAAACAACTGAAACAAAAACAACACCCCTCGCCCTGCTCTGGCAGCAGATGCTTGGCTTCCGCGGCAAGTACGCGTGGGCCATCGCTGCGTTGTTTGTTTTCACCGCGATCAATTACGTGACGCCGCTCATCGCGAGCGCGACGATTGATTTCGCGCTTTCGCAGAAACCGGATGAAGGCATAATTACCACACGCATCATCGGCCTGATGGGCGGGGCGGATTTCGTGAAGGAGCGCTTGTGGTTTCCTGCGCTGTTGATGGTGTTGCTCACGGTAGTTGCTGGTGGATTCAGCTATTTGAAGGGCCGGTTGGCAGCCGAGGCATCGGATGGAATTGCACGCCGGCTCAAGGACCGGCTCTACGATCATTTGCAACACCTGCCTGCGCGCTACCACGACCGCGCAGAAACCGGCGACCTGATCCAACGCTGCACATCCGATGTGGAAACGCTGCGCCTAGCGCTCGCCTCGCAGGTGGTGGATGTAAGCAATGCCGTGCTGCTGGTAATCACTGCGTTGCCGATCATGATTTTGTTAGACGCCCGGATGGCCCTCGTTTCCTTTGCATTGGTGATTCCTATCATCGTCTTTGGCTATGTTTACGTCGGCAGGGTGAAGCATCTGTTTGCCGAAGTGGCGGAGTCCGAGGGTCAGGTCACGCGGGTGGTTCAGGAAAATCTAACTGGCCTACGCGTGGTGCGCGCGTTTGCTAGGCAGGATTTCGAAAATGCGAAATTTGCCAAACCTAACAAGCTCTATCGCGACCGCAGTTTGAAGCTGTTACGTCTGATGTCCTGGTATTGGTCCACCTCGGATTTCATTGTACTCACACAGCAAAGCATCGTGCTTTTCACCGGTGCGTATTTCATTTCCCAAGGCACGCTCACGGTTGGCACCCTGTTCGCCTTCATCATGTTTTTGAACATGCTGCTGTGGCCGGTCAGGCAGATGGGTCGGACGCTCACCGATCTCGGAAAATCCGTGGTCGCTCTGAAGCGCATGGGAGAAATCCTTTCCGAGCCCGAGGAAAGCCCGCCGCAAAACCCTGCCAAGCCTTCATTTCCAGCCAATGGAAAAATAGAGGTCGCCGATCTTGTTTTCGGTTACACAGAGGAGAACGCCGCAATCAACGGCATTTCCTTCACTGTCGAACCAGGCGAGACGCTCGCGATCCTCGGTCCGTCTGGCTCTGGAAAATCCACGATGATGCACTTGTTGCTGCGGCTTTACGACTACACGTCCGGCTCCATCAAATTCGATGGCCACGAACTGAGCGATCTGGATCGGCAATGGGTGCGTTCGCAGTTCAGCGTCGTTATGCAGGAGCCTTTCCTGTTCTCGAAAACCATCGGTGACAACATTCGCCTCGGCCGCAGTGCCGCAGAAAATGATGAACTCCGCGAAGCCGCGCGCCTCGCCGACATTCATGACACCATCAACGGTTTCTCCTCCGGATACTCAACTCTTGTCGGCGAGCGCGGTGTCACTCTATCAGGTGGCCAACGACAGCGCGTAGCCCTAGCCAGAGCATTGCTGCAGGATACGCCAGTGCTGCTGCTCGACGACGCTCTAAGCGCTGTCGATGCAGAAACAGAATCGACCATCCTCGAAGCACTACGCAGTCGACATGGCCGGCGCACCACACTGGTCATCGCCCACCGCCTTTCCACGCTGGCGCACGCCGACAAAGTGATCGTGCTCGAAGATGGCCGCATCATCCAACACGGCACCCATGCAGAGCTCGCCGAACAAGACGGCCTTTACCGCCGCTTGTGGACGATCCAGAACGCGCTTGAGAATGAAATGTTTGAGGAGGCCGCCCAATGAAAGACGAACCCCAAGAAGATGTTTTCAGTGACAAGCTCGACCTGAGTTTGTGGGCTCGTGTGTTCCGGCACGCGCTGCCCTACAAGCGACTAATCATACGGCTTGCCATTTCCGCCGTTGTCATCGCGATCGCGGACGCCAGCTTCGCGCTCGTCACCCGTTGGGCGGTGGACGATGTGGTGAAAGCTGGTAACGCGGTCAACCTAGGGCCGCACATCGCGGTTTACGGATTACTCCTCATCTCGCTGGTCATCAGCGTTTGGGTTTTTATCAACTCCGCTGGCGGGCTCTCTAACAACATGAGCCATGACATTCGTGAAGAATCTTTCAAGCGCATCCAAGAGCTAGAGTTCGCCTACTTCGATCACCGCCCGACTGGCTGGCTGATTTCGCGGCTAACGTCGGATTGCGACAAGCTCGCGCGCATCATCGCGTGGGGCAGTCTCGATCTGGTTTGGGCGTTCTGTCTGGTTATCATGATCTCCATCATTCTCGTCGTGCTGCATCCAGTGCTCGGGTTGTTAGTTTTATCCGTGGTGCCGCCGCTTATTTTGGTCAGTGCATTCTTCCAGAAAAAGCTGCTACTCAGCTCGCGCGACACCCGCAAGTTCAACTCGATGATCACCGCGTCTTTCGCCGAAGCGCTGCAAGGACTCCGCACGACCAAGACCTTGGTCCGCGAGCAGGAAAACCTGCGCGAATTCCAAGGGCTTTCCTCACAGATGTATGGCGTTTCGATCCAAAACGCCCTGCAATCCGCCGTCTATATTCCCATCGTCCTCACTCTCGGCAGCATTGCTGCAGGCATCGCCCTGTGGCGCGGTGGCGCGGGCGTGATCGATGACAGCCTGACTCTCGGCACTCTGGTTGCGTTCATTTTCTACGCCGGCCAGTTCTTCAATCCGATCAATCAGATCGCGCAGGTATTAGTGCAAATGCAGGGCGCCCAAGCAGCCGGTGAGCGCGTGCTCAGCCTGCTCGCCACCGTGCCTGGCATCAGCGACAGCGAGGAAGTTACTGCAAAACTGAAGATATGGGACAAGCCGGACCGCCCGTTAGATCTTGCTCCAGATGGTTATCCCGCAGGCATCGAGAATATCGAATTCAGCCATGTCGATTTCTCATATTTGGATGGTGAACCTGTGCTCAAGGATTTCAATCTAACCGTTCAAGCTGGCCAAACCATCGCCCTCGTTGGAGCAAGCGGCGGCGGCAAGAGCACGATCGTTAATTTGGCCGCGCGTTTCTACGAACCCACCGGCGGAAAAATTCTCGTCAACGGCCACGACCTTCGTGACCGCGGACTGGCTTGGTATCAATCGAACCTCGGCATCGTCCTGCAAGGCCCGCACCTTTTCAGTGGATCTGTTAGAGAGAATATCCGTTACGGCAGACTCGATGCTACAGATGAGGAAATTGAGACCGCGGCTCGCAGTGTGAATGCGGATGGTTTTATCCGCGCATTAGATGACGGCTACGATACCGATGTCGGTGAGGGAGGAAATCGCCTCTCCACCGGCCAGAAGCAACTCGTCTCCTTTGCCCGCGCGTTGCTCGCGAACCCACGAATTTTCATCATGGATGAGGCGACATCCTCCATCGACACCGAGACCGAGCAGTTAATCCAGCAAGGTTTGAAAGCCATCTTCCATGGCCGGATCAGCTTCGTCATCGCGCACCGGCTTTCCACCATCCGGACGGCGGATCGGATTCTCGTCATCGAAAAAGGCCGGATCATCGAAAGCGGAACGCATCAAGAGCTGCTCGCCAGCAAAGGCCACTACCACGCGCTTTACACCCACCAGTTCCAGCAAGAACGGGAAGCGAATCTGTTCGAGTCATTGGGATAGATAAATGAGACAAGATGCTTCGTCCTTTACCTTCTGCCAGGTATGGATTCTCTTGTGCACATGCACGCGCTCTCGGCTTCATTTTTCCTACAGATGGCGATCATCTTAATTGTCTGCCGGTTGGTAGGAATAGCGGCGAAACGCATCGGTCAGCCACAGGTGGTCGGAGAAATGATCGCGGGCGTGATGCTCGGGCCGTCCCTGTTAGGGTTGATCTGGCCGGGATCGACGGCGCTCATTTTCACCCAAGAATCGCGCGGCATCCTCTATGCGGGTGCGCAGCTTGGGGTGGGACTCTATATGTTTCTAGTGGGGTTGGAGTTCCGCACGGATCACTTCCGGAAAAGGGCGCGCAGCGCGGCAAGTGTTTCGATCGCCGGTATGGTGGTTCCATTCATCCTAGGCGCATTGCTGGTGCTGTGGCTGATTGATGTGCCGGGCATTTTCATGCCGAAGGTTCAGTATTACGAGGGCGCTCTCTTCCTCGGCGCGGCCATCGCAATCACGGCGTTTCCGATGCTGGCGCGGATCATTTCGGAAAGGGGGCTTTCCGGCACACCCCTCGGTACCCTTACGTTGGCGGCGGGAGCCATCGATGACGCAGCGGCGTGGTGTGTGCTCGCCATCGTGCTGGCATCGTTCGGCGCATCGCAGCCGCTGCAGATCGGTGGGATCAGTATCGGCGCGGAGGTGATCGCGATCGGTGGATCGGTGCTCTACGGCTTGGTGATGTTGACGGTGGGGAAAAAGCTACTCGCCGGTCTTGGACGCAAGGCCGAGAGGGACGGAGAAGTTTCCCATCCGATGATGGCCGTCACTCTGGCGCTCTTTTGCGTGTCGGCTTGGTATGCGGATATCATCGGAGTCCATGCGGTGTTCGGCGGGTTTATCCTGGGTATTGCGATGCCGCGCGGCGTTTATGCCGCAGACATCCGCCGCAAGATCGAACCCTTCGCCGTGGTTTTCCTGCTGCCGATGTTTTTCACCTTCTCAGGCTTAAATACCAAACTGGATTTGCTGGTGGATCCGGGGCTGTTGCTGGTTGGCTTGGTGATCCTGATCGCCTCGATTCTCGGGAAAGGCGTCGCCTGCTGGGCCGCCGCGCGCCTTAACGGTGAGGACAACGCGACCTCGCTTGCCGTCGGCGCGCTGATGAATGCGCGGGGTCTGATGGAACTGATCATCATCAACATCGGCCTCCAACACGGCATCATTGGCGAGGCGCTGTTTTCGATCCTCGTGGTGATGGCGATCGTCACGACGCTGATGGCATCGCCAGTGTTCGAGCTGGTTTACGGTCGGCGCATGAGAGCCGCTTCGGCGGAATCTAAATAGCAGTGAGTAGAAACCGATGAAGTGACCTTTCTCTTCATTCAAAAATTAAAAATTCACATACCCATGCTGCCCAAAATTTTATTGGCGCTCCAATCAGTCCAGTAGCTCTTCTTTGGGTTCGGGCAGGAAGAAGGAAAGAATCAGGCTGACAAGATACACGCCGCAACCCACCGCCGCTGCCGTGTAGGCTAGCTTGGCCGGGGCTGCTGCCAAATCTGTGGTGGTGGCGAGAGTGGTGGTGATCCAGGCAAATGAGGTGCCGATCAGTCGGCCGCCGATGTTGGCGGCAAAGCTTTCGCCCGTGCCACGGAGATGCATGGGATAGACCCGTGGGAGGTAATTTCCCCAAAAGCTGAACTGCCCGACGGTGAGCAAGCCCGCGAAGAAGATGCCGATTTGCAAGGGCAGCAGCCCGGTTACGCCGCAGTAGGCGAAGACCAAAGGCATGACGATCAGGCCAGGGATGACAAACAGACGGAGCAGCTTGCGGCGGCTAATGATGATGACGGCCAGATACGCCAGCAAGAATCGACCTACCAAGCCGCCGACTTCCTGGATCTTCGTCGTGTTCGCCGCGATGGATTGCTCCGCTTTTTTCCCGGCGACGATAGAGGCTTTTTTGATGACACCCGCAGGTTTCCCGGCATTCGCTTTGGCGGCGGCGTCCGAGGCGGCCTTCGAGGCGACCTTCACTTCCGGCAGACCCGGAATGATGCGTGGGATGTGCTGGATGGCTCCGAACGCGGCACCGTAGGCCATGGCAAACATCGCTGTAGTGACTAGCGTGGTGCGGCGGAGTTCCGGTGTGAAGAGCTCTCGAATACTGGGACGCTTGAGAGTGCCTGCGGCCTTTTTCTGCGCCCATGCGGGTGACTCGGGCAGGAAGGGGCGGATGATGATCAGCGGGATGGCGGGAATCACGCCGGACATGAGAGTATAGCGCCAAGCGGCATGTTCATCCCCCACCGTTCCTCCCCCAAACAGGCCACTGAGGAAATCGGGCAGATGGATCGCAGGAAAGCTGCCGGAATATTTGACGCAAATGCCGTATGCGACTGCCACCATCAAGCCGCCGATGGATGAAAACGCCTGCGTATAGCCGAGCACTTTCTCACGCCGTTTCGGATCGGGAAAAAGCTCGGCAAGCCATGCCACCGCCGCGACGAACTCGACGCATACGCCGATGAAAACTAGGCAGCGGAAGAACAACAGCATCTCCACGCTCGTCGAGTATCCGGCCGCGAAGGCTGAAAAAGCATAAAGCAAAATACTCCACGTCAGCACCCGGCGACGCCCCAATCGATCTGTTAGATACCCGCCCAACAGCCCGAAGATGCCGCCCGCGATGGCCGGAATGAAAAACAGTTTTCCGATCCAACTGTTGAACTCCGGCGACCCCGGAGCCGCGCCGATGAGTTCCTGTAAGGCAGGCCCGACGATCAGCGGCAGCATCAGCAGCTCATAAATGTCGAAGGCGAAACCCAAGGCGGCGATGACGCAGATCAGCCATTGGGTGCGAGTGAGTTTGAGAGCGGACATGAGTAAGGATTGTTGTTGTGTTATTTAAATC
The DNA here is from genome assembly GCA_031419275.1 of Akkermansiaceae bacterium. Taxonomy (GTDB): domain Bacteria; phylum Verrucomicrobiota; class Verrucomicrobiia; order Verrucomicrobiales; family Akkermansiaceae; genus Luteolibacter. The sequence goes on from JANOKJ010000218.1 coordinate 15,272, forward strand.
ATCACGCCGCACAGCGGACAAGTCTTTTGGAGCCTCTCTATTGGAGACAGGGCTTCGCCTTAGTCTTGAAGCTCGCTAACGCTCACAAAGCATTGACGATTGATGATTGTTTATTTTTAATTTTTGATTTTAGAGGATACCGATTCACTGTCTGCGGTTTTTGTGCTCGATATGAAAATTGCGATCAACTCGCCGCATTCTTTGATTGCGCCGGATGTCAGCGCTTCACCTG